>SXID01000075.1 GCA_005772955.1 Planctomycetia bacterium | reverse complement strand
CTCGCGGGTGCCGTTCAGGACATGCTCGTGATGGCCGCGAGCGTGCGGCGCGACGGCAAGTCCATTGCCGAAATCGCGCGCCACGAGTTGGGCTACCCAGCCGCGATCGTCGCATCGGTCGCGATCTTGTTCATCGTGGTGATCGCGCTCGCGGGCCTCGGCTTCGTGGTGGTGAAGGCGCTCGGCGGCGAAGAGGTGAAGTTGCCGAAAGACATGACGATTCGATCCCCAGAGTTACCGGCCCAGCGCGACGGCGTCTATCAGTTCCCAGCGAAGTGCTACATCAAGTATTCCTCCGACGCGCAGGAAACGCTTCGATCCGAAGCATTCAGCGTTAAGTGCCCGACTGAGCCGAAGATTATTTCGGATTCCGCAGTGCCGATGGTCTACTTGCTCCCCGCGGGTTGCACGCAGGTCGTCCCCGGTAGCTCGTGGGGCACGTTCACCATCGCGTGTACCATCCCCATCGCGCTGCTGGTCGGGCTGTGGATGTACCGCATTCGGCCGGGGCGCGTCGTCGAGGCGTCGCTTATTGGTGGCGTGCTGACGCTCGCGGCGGTCGTGATTGGCGAGCCGGTGTCGCGGTCGGCGCTCGGGGCTTACTTCTCCCTCACGCGCGATCAGACCATCATCGCATTGGGCACCTACGGGTTCATCGCCGCGGTGCTTCCGGTGTGGCTGCTGCTCGGGCCGCGCGACTATCTTTCGAGCTTCCTGAAGATCGGCACGATTGGATTGCTCGTCGTGAGCGTGTGCGTCGCAAACCCAGCGTTGCAAGCGCCGCCGCTCAACGAGGTGTTCATCAACGGTGGGCCGACGTTCCCCGGACAGATCTTCCCGTTCGTGTTCATCTGCATCATGTGCGGGTCGATCAGCGGGTTCCACTCGCTCGTGGCCAGCGGCACCACGCCGAAGATGGTCGAGAAAGAATCGCACATCCGCACCATCGGCTACGGCTCGATGCTCATGGAAGGCTTGGTCGGCGTGACGGCTCTCATCGCGGCGGCGGCGCTGCCGTCGGAACTGTACTACGCGATCAACGTACCCATCGACCGCGAGCCGGAGTTCAAGCAGCGCCTCGATCAGGTGTACGACAAGTACGGCGTGAAGATGCCGCCGGAGGCGAACGACCCGGCACACGCGACCAACGTAAGCTCACCGCAGCATCTCGATTTGGGCAAGGTCGAAGAGAAGGTCGGAGGCGAGTCCTTGCGCGGGCGCACCGGCGGCGCGGTCACGCTCGCGGTGGGCATGTCCGTCATCTTCGAGCAGGCGTTCGACTGGTTCGGCGTGCGCGGCGAGTGGATGCTGAAGTACTGGTATCACTTCGCGATCATGTTCGAGGCGCTCTTCATCCTCACCACCATTGATGCGGGAACGCGCATCGCGCGATTCTTGCTCCAAGAGAGTGTCGGGCGCGTGTACGCGCCGATGGCGCGCCAGGACTGGCTACCGGGCGCGATCTTCGCGAGCGCCGCGGTCACCGCGGGCTGGGTGGGCTTGGTCTGGACCGGGAGCATCGACACTATCTGGCCCATGTTCGGCATCGCGAACCAGCTCCTCGCGGTGATGGCTCTCGCGCTCGTCACAACGTGGCTCGTGAACACCGGGCGCAGCAGGTATTCGGCGGTCACCATTCTGCCGATGTTGTTCGTGTGCAGCACCACGCTCACGGCTGCGGTTACTGTGGTGAAGATTCAGGCCAGAAAAGGCACGACAGTCGGGACGTTGAACGCGGGTCTCACGATCTTCGTCATCACGTGTGTTGTCACGCTGCTGTTCTGGTCGGTCTCGCGCTGGTTGACGGTGTGGTTCAAACTGGGTAAGCCGAACGGACCCACCGGTTTGGTGACCGGTGCCACCAAGCCCAACGGTGGCGTGTAATGCGTCAAGCGTGAAGCGACGCGAAGTTCCGCAAGACGCCGAACACACACGGCGTCCTTGTGCCCATCGTGCAGTGGGTGGTTATCCTGGTGGTCTGGCTGTGGCTGGTGGTTCAGGAAGGCCGGGAAAAACGGGCCGCCTGATGTGAGCCGCTCGCGGCTTCGCGAGTCTTCCGCGCCTCCCCGCGAAGCCGCGAGCGGCTCAAGAAAATCCTTGACGCGCACTCACCTCAAAGGCATATCCCCGCGCATTCTGTCGAAACAATCTCGGTCCGCGGGGGACGTGTCATGGGGCGAGTACTACTCGCGGTGGGGGTGTTGTGCGCGGTCGGGCTGACCGGGCGCAGCACCGCACAGAACAGTTCACCGAACTCGTCAGGCGGAACCTCGATGCCGGGTCAGATTGTTGGCGGGTACCGCGGACAGGTCGCGCCGGTGGGTAAGCAACAACCGGCAGCCGCGCCGCAAGCGGGTCAGTCGATCACCGGCAACGCGATGCAGCGGCCCTACGACCCGGCGCGTCCGTTCGACTCGCTTAAGGGCACCGGCATCGACCCGAAGAACGTGCTCGCCCCACTGACCGGCCCAGACGGTAAGCCGGTTGCGACGCCAGACGCGCTGGACAAACTCACGGAGCGGATCAAGGCGTTCTTCGGCGTGAACCAACCGCCACCGCGCCCACCGTACACGCCCGGCATCGCCCGCCGCACGCGAGACCGGAACGATCACATGTGGCGCCGGGACTGAACACGTTCACTCCGTCAACTGGAACGAGTCCAGGAACGCGGTCGAGTCCTTCGAGTTCGCGTAACTGTCGGTGCCGACCACCATGACCTGGTACAGTCGCGTGCCGACGAACCAGATGCGGGCGCGGAGTGTTCCCTTCATCGGACTGGTGATACTCGCCGAGAACTCGCGCCCGGGGTACTTGCCCGCCATCACGATCGAGGTACTCGACTTCTGCGTCCCCCCGATGTTGGCGATCGCGCCGTCGCGGGCACCGTCGAGCCGTTGCTGAATCATCGCGGGCGACTCGTTCGCCGGGATCGGCATGTCCGCCACCCCGACCACGTTGGCCCCGCTGCGCGATTCGGTCGCGAACATCTTGAACCGGATTCCGGCGGCGCTCTGATCCTTCACTTCTGGCGACCCCGGGAACTTCACCCGGAACTTGTACTCATTCGACGTGTATTCCTTCAACGGCGGCTGACAACCAGCGACTACCGCCAGCCCGACCGCGGCGCACACGAACAGCAGCGTTTTCGTCACGGGAAAATCCTCTCGCTCACAGGGTAAATCGACGGGCGCGATACGCTCGTTATAACCGCACCCGCTCGCCGCGAACAGCGGCGCGGTCGGGCTGTTCACCTTCCGCCAACTCCTCTCGCGGGGTATAACCACACAACACGCATGTTATCCGCCTGTTCACCTATCGGGGCGCCACGAATGGCCCGCTGCTTCTGCCACCTGCACCTGCACACGCACTACAGCATGCTGGATGGGTTCAACCGCATCCCGCCGCTGGTGGCGCAGACGAAGAAGTTGGGCATGACCGCGTGCGCCATCACCGACCACGGGAACCTGTACGGCGCCATCGAGTTCTACACGGAGTGCAAGAAGGCCGGTATCAACCCGGTCATCGGCTACGAAGCGTACCTTGCGCCTGGCCCGCGCACCGATCGTGACAGCAAGGGCGAACTCGGCTTCTCCACGCACCTCACGCTGCTCGCGAAGAACGCCGCCGGCTTCAAGAACCTCATCAAGCTGTCGAGCATCGCGTACCTCGAAGGGTTTTACCGCAATCCCCGGATCGACCGCGAGATTCTCGAATCGCACAAGGAAGGCATCATCTGTTTAAGCGGGTGCTTGGCTGGCGAGTTCAACCAATACATCATCAAGGACAAGGTGCCTGAAGCGGAGAAGACCGCGAAGTGGTTCCGCAAGGTGTTCGCCGAAGATTTCTACATCGAGATTCAGAACAACGGCATCTCGCTTCAGGATCAATGCACGCCAGTCGCAGCCGATATCGCGCAGAAACTCGGCGTGCCGCTCGTGGCCACCGCCGACGCGCATTACCTGTGTTCGGAGGATGCGCAAGCTCACGATGTTCTGTTCTGCATCAACACACGTCAGATGCACGACCCGCGAAAGAAGAAGTACCCCGAGGAGCGGACGCCGAACCCGTACTACGTCCGCAGCCCGGAGGACATGTACCGCCTGTTTCCCAATCACCAAGACGCGGTCGCGCGCAGCCAGCAAATCGCGGACAGCGTGAACATCGACATCGACTTCAAGAAGCGCTACTTCCCGGTGTTCGTTACGCCCGACGCGAAGGAACCCGAAGCGTACCTGCGCGAACTCTGCGAACGCGGCATGTACGAACGCTATGGCGCCGAGCCGAGCGACGCGGTGCGCAATCGCCTCAACCACGAACTCGCGATCATCGAGAAGATGGGGTTCGCGACGTACTTCCTCGTGGTGTGGGACTTCGTCCGGTTCGCGCGCGAAAAGGGCATCCCCTGCACCGCGCGCGGTTCGGGCTGCGGCGCGATCGTCTGCTACTTGCTGTACATGAGCCACGTCTGCCCGCTCGAGTACGACCTGCTGTTCGAGCGGTTCCTCGACCCGAACCGGTCCGAGGCGCCGGATATCGACATCGACTTCTGCCAGGAGCGGCGCGAGCTGGTCATCGACTACGTGAAGCGGAAGTACGGCGAGAAGTCGGTGGCGCAGATCGGCACGTTCGGCACGCTCGCGGCGAAGGCCGCGCTCAAAGACGTGGGCCGCGTGCTGGGCCAAACACCCGAACGCATGAACGCGCTGTGCAAACTCGTCCCGATGAAGGGCGCGATCGCGAAGAGCCTTCAGGAATCGCTCGACGAGTCGCCGGATTTTCGTCGCGAGTACGATCAAGACCCGGCCATTCACCAGGTCGTGGACATCGCACTGAAGCTTGAAGGCGCGAACCGAAACGTGGGCACGCACGCGGCGGGTGTGGTGATCGCGAACGGCCCAGTAACCGACTACGTGCCGGTACAGCGCCCGCCCAAGAAGGGCAGCGACGAGACGGCCAACGACACGACCACGATGACGACTCAGTGGGAGATGGGCATCCTCGAGAAGGTCGGCCTTCTGAAGATGGACTTCCTCGGCTTGCGCAACCTGACGGTACTCGATAAATGCGTGAAGATGATCCGCCGGACACGCAAGGAAGAAATCGACCCGATGAAGTTCCCGCTCGACGACGCAGACACGTACAAGTTGCTCCAGAGAGGCGATGCGAAAGGCGTATTCCAACTCGAAAGCGAAGGCATCCGCGAACTGCTCAAGCGGATGAAACCGGACAACATCCGCGACTTGATCGCGGTGCTTGCACTCTATCGCCCCGGCCCGCTCGAAGGCGGCATGGTGGACGAATACGTCGAGTGCAAGAACGGCCGCAAGAAGCCGTTCTACCCGCACCCCATCATGGAAGAGGTTCTGAGCGAGACGTATGCCGTAATGGTGTATCAAGAGCAAATCATGCGGATCTTGAACCGTATGGGCGGCATCGAACTCGCGAAAGCGTATGCGTGTATCAAGGCGATTAGCAAGAAGAACTTCGAGATCATCAACGCGCGAAAAGCGGACTTCATCGCCGGTGCGGTGCAACGCGACATGGCCGCTGAGAAGGCCGACGAGATCTTCGAGTTGATCGTGAAGTTCGGCGGCTACGGATTCAACAAATCACACACGGCGGCGTACGCGCAAATCGGGTATCAGACCGCGTACCTCAAGGCGCACTACACCGCCGAGTACATGGCGGCGCTGCTGTCGTCCGAGATCGACGACGGCAACAAACGCGACGTGTTCATCGACCACATCTCCGACGCGCGCCGACTCGGTATCGATGTGCTCCCGCCCGACGTGAACCGCGGCATGGCCGACTTCGACGTGCAGAACAACCGCATCATCTTCGGCCTTACCGCGATCAAGGGGCTTGGCCGCGGGGCTTCATCGGAAATCGTTCGCGCCCGCACCGAGGGTGGGAGGTTCAAAGATCTCTTCGATTTCTGCGATCGCATCGACCGGCGCATCGTGCCGAAGTCCGCGGTCGAGAAGATGGTGCAAGCGGGTGCGTTCGACGTATTCGGGAAGCGGGCCGCGCACTTCGCGGCGGTCACGAAAGCGTACTCGTCGGCCGACGAGCGCGCGGCCGAGAAGAAGCGCGGGCAGAAGAGCTTCCTCGACCTGTTCGAAACCGACGGAGGCGACGACACAGATACCGGCGGCGCGACCAACCACGGGCTGCCAGACGTTCCCGAATGGCCGGAGACGGAGCGCCTCAAGTTCGAGAAGGAGGCGCTCGACTTCTACATTTCGAGTCACCCGCTCGCGCAGCACGACGAGCAGTTGCGGCGGTACCGCACGCACGACTGCGGCGACCTCGCAAAGGGCGCCAAGAACGGCACTGAGGCCCGCGTCGGCGGGATGATCACCAACCTCGACGTGCGCACCGCGAACAAGGGCCGCAACGTCGGCCGCAAGTACGCGATGTTCCGCATTGAGGATTTCACCGGCTCCGTGCGGTGCATCATGTGGTCGGACGAGTACGCGCGGTTCAAGGATCAGGTGGACTCGGACATGGTCGCAGTCTTCGAGGGCGTGCTGAACTTTGCCCCTGATCGCGCGGAGCCGGACTTCGCGGTGAAGAAGGTCATCACGATCGACGAGGCGCGGGTCGAGTTTACCAAGAGCATGGTGCTGAAACTGGCGTACTCGGAAGACGAAGAATCGTTGCGGAAACTGGACGCGGTGAGCCTGATTCTGAAGCGGTACAAGGGTGGGTGCCCGGTGTATCTGAGCGTCCGCGACCCGAACGGCAAGCAGGTGCAGTTGAAGCTCACCGACGAGTTCCGCGTGAACCCCGCGGCGCTGAAGTTGGAGGAACTGGAGATGCTGTTAGGGCAGGGAGCGGTGATATTCTCGCGGTGATTCTTGTAGGGTGGGTCGAGCCGGCTTTGCGGCGAAGGCCCCCCCTATCGCGTTGACGTGGTGGGCCTTCGGCTCGCAAAGCCGAGCCTCGACCCACCCTACAAACCTCACCCCGGTTCGGAGATGTTGCGGGCGTAGCGTGCGAGGAGCATCTGCACGGCCTGGATCGTCTGCCACTCGGCGAACCCAATTCGCACCTCGGTGCCGTCCTCGTTCGCGTCGATGTTCTCGACGGCCATAGTCAGGCCTTTGTGCAGGTAGTCGAGGATTTCGGCGAGGCGAGCGGACTGCGACAAGGTGAGTTTGTGCGGGAGTGACGGCACGTCGTCGTTGAACGCGGTCCACTTCACGGCCAACGGTTGAACCGGGGTGACTAGGCGCTGATTGTCGGTGTTCGAGACACGCCCGGACAGCGACGCCAGTTCGTCGGCCCGGAGCGTTTGCCCTTGCCCGTCGGCGTTGGGGGCCGTTACCGACGCTTTCCGCGCCGCGATCTCTTCCATCGTCCCGAATAGTAACATGCTCCGGCCGATCGAAACCTGATCGCCGGGGCGCAGCCGACGGATCTGGATCGTGGTGCCGTTCACACGCGTGCCGTTCGTGCTGTCGAGGTCCGTCAGGATGATGTCGTTGTCTTCGACCTGAACTTTGGCGTGAAACCGGCTGATGCGCTCGTCGTTGAGACGCAGTCCGTTGCCCTCTTCCCGACCGATGGTCACGGGGATGGGCAGATCTTGGTAGACCCGGCCCTTATCTACCCCTTCGAGAACCAGGAAGGTAACGGTGCGCATGAGAAATGGTCCTGTGCCGGCGCCCTGACCCGGTTAAAAGCGGGAGGCTCGATGAGGATGGTATAGCACAACCAATTCGGGTCGGGCGTAAAAACCACCGATCAGGGTACTCATCACCAAAGACCATTGTCCGCGTTTCAGGTGGGCGTGTCAATTTCACGGTGGGCATCGTTTGAGTTATTCGTTCACCTTAAAAGACGTGAACATACGGCGAACGACCGCGCTGTCGTGCGCGATGTTTTTCGCCTGGACGCCGTACACGTAGAGCCGCGGATTCGCGCCCTCCGCGGACACGAGCAGCCACTCGACGACCTTCCCACGCGGCGTGTCCATGTGAACCTCGATGCCCCACGCGGAGTTGAACCGGACTTCGACTTCCTTTGTCACGGTGCCGAGGAGTCGCGTTTTCTCGCGGTTCAGTTCGCTTTGAATCGCGGACGCGGTGAACACCTTGTCCTTGTCTTTCAGCGCCGACGCGGCAAACGCCGGTTCCAGATCGTTCCACGCGAGCCACGCGGATGATCGCGTGTACCACCCTCGCGCGGTGAACCGCTTGCCGCCGGTCACGGAACCAGTGGCGTTCGCGTCCACCTGCTCCTCGGACGGCGAACCGGGGAGCAGCACGGAACACGAACCGTCTAACGGGGTGAACTCGGTCCAACCGCGTTCCTGCACGCGCCCGGACCCGTAGCCGAGGATCGCCACCGTTGCCACCATCGCCGTGACCGAGACCGCCAAAGCCGCGACGATCACGAGCGGGTGGAAGACCCACGACTTCGCGCGCGGTGGGGTGGGCATCCGCGGTGGCCGCGCCCGCGGCCTCCTGGGTTCGTCATCGAGCGAGAGCGGTTGCAGTTCGACTGGGATGACCGGCTTCGGCGTTTCCGGTTGTGGCGGAGAGAGCGGGTCGGGTTGCGCCGGGGGCGGTTCGACGGTCGCGGCCACCGGCAGCGCGGTGACGACGGCCTGGCACCACGGGCAGAGGGTAGGTTTGCCGAGCGCCGCGTCGGGAACCTGGAACGGCTTGCCGCACGCGGTGCAACTGACCGGAACGAACATGATCCGCCTTCTGCGGGGAGTACGGTGCCCACCTGATAAGACGAGGCACGGGTAAGAAAGGTTATAGCGGCCCGCGAAAAAGGTAGGTCACTCGCTCCGCGAGTGATGCTTCGAGAGTGGTGCCGCCTTGGGGAACCGCTGTCGCGCGCCGAAGTGTGCGACAGCGAGTCGCCTACCTTCCCAGTACCAAGTCTACGACCCAACACCCGCGAACGTGCGTGCGTGCCGCGTCGCGGCAGTGGGTGAGGATGTCGTCGTTATCGCAGCCCGCGTCTTGGATCGCGTCCGCGAGAATCGGCATCCGGTCGAACGCACGGTCTTGGTAGATGCCTTCTGCGAGCGCGACGACGGTGGACGTGAGCCAAGTGGGATCGAGCGTCACGGGGCGGAAGGGGTTGCCGACGCATTCGCGCAAAAGGAAAGGTATCCACGGTCGATATTGGGATCCGCTGGAGTTCGCCACCTTGAGCGACTCGGTCGAGTCGGTCGTGAGTGCCGACCACCGCGACCCGGGGGTAGCTATCGAGCGTTGCCCGTCGGAACGCCGCAACCTCATCGCCGGTTGCCTGACCGTCTGCTAACCGCTCGCCCAGTTCGATCGATTGCTGAACCGCGACGCCCTGAAGATTGGCTCTCCGAAGCACCTCGCAAATGATCAGCCGCGCCTTGCGGTGGCTCAACGCGGGCGTAACGAACTCCAGCATCGACGCAGGGTCGTCTTCGTTCAGCCATTCCTGTTCCGTAATGGGTCACCCCAGCTTGAACAGCTTCGCGGCGGTGCCACCGAAGACCTTTGCGCGGTCGGCTTCGCTCAGGTGTGCGAGCAGCGCCGCGACGCGGTCGCGTTCCGCCTTGTAGCTCTTGCCGGTCGCCTTGTCGTTGTAGCCGCCGCCGAACATCAAGCGGTCCGCACCGAACGCTTCCGTTAACTGCTTCAACACCGGTTGCGGGTCGCTGTGCGGGTACGTCTTCTTGTCTGGCACCGCGGATAACTTCATCGTCACGTTGGTGTACTTCGCCCACTTCAGCACCACCGCGTACTCCTTCTCCGTGCCTTGAAAAGGCCTGCCCAAGTGGTCAATGAGTACGCGTGTGTCCTTAAACTCCTTGATGAGCGGCTCGAAGCCCTCCGCGTACTTCGGCTCGAAGTGCAGTTGAACCGCGAGGCCGAGTTCGCCGATTTGCTTCCACATCGCGGTGAGTTCTGGCTTACCGAACGGCGGAAGGCGCTCCGGGTTGTACGCGTGAATCCGACCCGCGACGAGCGGCACCTTCTTCGCCAGGGCCTTTATTTCGTCCAGCGCGCCCTTGCGCCCCGAGAAGAACAGACACGTTCCCTTCAGCTTGCCCTTCCCAACCGTGAGGCAGTGTTCAAGGTAACGATGATCGTCCTGGTACGGTTCCGGGTGAACGACGATCGCGTAATCCACACCGCCATCGGCCATGCACTTCAGGAGATGTTCCGGTGTGGCCGGGTCCGCGGGTTGGTACGGGCCGTCTTTGTGGTAGGGGAACTTCGGGTCGTCCTTGCCCGCAAAGCAGTGAAGGTGCGTATCGACGACCAGCGTCTTCGGGTCCGCGCCGCGGGCACGCGCGGCAAAAGGGAGTGCGATAGCGGAAGCGAGGAAGTGGCGACGAGTGAGCATGTTGGTGTTTGGTGTAGTTTGGTTAGCCGCAACCCCGCAGGGGTGTGCGAACGCACACGCTCGCCTGCGGCTCGTGGCTAACCCAGAAACCAACACACTAAACACTCAACACCAAATACCAAACACCAAAAGCTACTTCTTCCGCTTGTAGACGATTGTGAACGCCGGGTCTTTTCCGTCGCCGACGTACATGCGGAAGTTGGTCGTGTTCGCGTCGGTGAACACGGACACCGAGCGGTACCTCGTCGGCTTGCCGTCCATTCCGGGGCCATCGCCCGACATCGTCAGGGTCTTCTTTTCCTTGTCATAGGTGCCTTCCAGAATCATCGGTTGCGTGCCCATGCTGTCGGCCCACACGCCAATGTACTTCTTCTTGCCGGCGTCGTAGGTGTCGAGGCTCTTCCCCTGAAACTTCGCGCCGAACAGTTCGCTCTCCAGCGACCCGGCCAGCCACAGCCCGCCCAGTTCCATCTTGTACGTCACGGTCCCTTTCGACTCGTTCCCGCCGAACTTCATCACGAGATCCCAGTTGCCCTCCATCTTCTTGAGGATCTCGTGTTCCGCACCGGGCTTCGGGCCTTCCTGACCCCGCGCCGCGGGTGAAACCAGTACCGCGACCACCGCAACCGCACAGAAAAAACGGATCGTCTTCATCAGAATTCTCCCTGAATAGAGGGGCGAAGGGAGGGTTGTAAATCGATGGTTGCCGAAGTGGAAGATCAGTTCTTGAATTGGAGAAAGCGTTGTGTTCGCCCCGCACCCGTGAGCCATGCTTCGCCAAGCCGCTACAACTGCTTTCCCGCGAGCCAGCCGGTGCTCCACGCGGACTGGAAGTTGTACCCGCCGATCCAGCCGTCCAGGTCCAGTACCTCGCCCGCGAAGTACAACCCGGGCGCGCACTTACTTTGCATCGTGCGCGAGTCCACCTCGTCGAGGTGCACGCCGCCGGCGGTCACTTCGGCCTTCTCGAAACCGAGCGTGCCGCGAAGCGGTAACCGCAGATGCTTCACGGCGGCGACGAGCGCGAGCCGGTCCGGTTTCGCCAGCGCCGCGGCCTTGCGATCGACCGCCATGCCGCACAGCACCAACAACTGATCCGCGAGGCGCCGCGGGAGTTTCTCCGCGAGGACCACCGCGAGTTGCTTCTTGCCGGAAGCGAGCGATTCCGCGCGCAGGAACTCATCGAACGCTTGCTCGTGTTCGTTCGGCAAGAAGTCCGCTTCGAGGATGAGCGACGATGGCTTCGCGTGTCCGCTGACGGCGCGACTCACGTCGAGCGGAGCCGGTCCAGTCAGCCCGAAGTGCGCGAACAACATCGACCCGCGCCGGTGCGTGAGAGTTTTTCCCTCGGGCGGCAACACCTTGAGGTTCACGTCGGGGAGCGTGATCCCGCGAAGCTCGCTGATCCAGGTGGGCTGAACCGTGAGCGGCACGAGCGCGGGGCTTGTGGGCCTGATCGTGTGGCCGAATTTGGTCGCGAGCACGTAGCCGTCGCCGGTGGTGCCGCAACCGGGGTACGACTTCCCGCCCGTGGTGAGGAGCACGCGTTCCGCGGTGAGCGTGCGTGTCGGCGTGTGAACGCGGAACCCGCCTTCGGGGTGTGGTTCCACGTCCTTGAGTGGTTCGAGGAGCGCGAGTATCGCTCCGCTGCGCGCGAGCCGTTTCAACAGCGCGTCCAACACGTCAATCGCGCGGTCGCTGACCGGGAACACCTTGCCGGTGTCTTCCACTTTCGTTGCTACGCCCTCAGAGTTGAAGAACGCGACCGTTTCGCGCGGCCCAAGCGCGGCGAGCGCGGAGTGAAGGAACTTCCCGTTCGCGCCGAACGCTTGAACGATGCCGCGGCTGTCGCAGTCGTGTGTGATGTTGCACCGCGTGCCGCCGGACATGAGGATCTTCACGCCGGGCTTCTTGCCCTTCTCCAGAAGCAGCACCTTGCGTCCGCGCTCGGCCGCGTGAATGGCCGCGACCAATCCGGCCGCGCCCGCCCCGGCGATGATCGCGTCGTAGTCGAAGGATGGCATGAACACTCTCCTACCAAAGAGAGTAGCAGAATGTGTAACTCGATTGCGTAGCCGCGACGCGCACCAGAGCGTTCGCGCTCCCCTTCGGGTCGCGGCTACGCGAAGAATCCTTGTCTCCCTTCGTCCCTTCGCGCATGCTGAAGTTGATGCTCTCGTTCACGAACCCCGAATTCCTGTTACTGTCGCCGCTGGCGCTCGTCATCGCGTGGTGGTGGCGCCGGCGCTCGCGCCCGGCGTTACGCTTCAGCGACGTGAGCGGCTTCGGCTCGCGTACCGGCCGGCGGGCGTCGTTCGCGGGTTGGCTGGGACCGGCGATTCGCGGTTGGGCGTGTTTCTCTCTGATCGTCGCGTGTGCCGGGCCTCGCAGTCCCGACCTGAGAACGCAACTCCCCGCCGAAGGCATCGCGATCGTGATGACGCTCGACGTGAGCGGCAGCATGGGCACCGAAGATGTCGCGTGGAACCCCAATAGCCCGCCGGTGTCGCGCATGGAAGCCGCGCGGCGCGCGCTGAAGTTGTTCCTCGCGGGCGGCGAAGCCCCGGACGGCACGAAGTTCCCCCCACGCCCGGGCGATTCCGTGGGCCTGGTCGCGTTCGCGGCGGTGCCGCAGACCGTGTGCCCGCTCACGCTCAACCACAGCGTGCTCTTCAAGGTCGCGGACTCACTTCAGCCGAAGGGCGGGATCGACGCGGGCACGAACATCGGAGATTCCCTCGCCGAAGCGATCATCCGACTCGACGCGGTCGATAACCCGAAGAAGGCTCGCGTGCTGATCCTGTTGAGCGACGGCGAACACAACGTCTTCAAGGAAGACGTGCCGGACGCGAAGAAGCCGGGCATTGACCGCACGCTGAAGCCGCGCGAGGCCGCGCAACTCGCCGCGAACCTGAACATCAAGGTGTACACCATCGACGCGGGCGGCGAGCCACCACCGGGCGCGACACCGGAAATGATCGCGCAGCGGAACGCCGGGCGCAAGGCACTACAGGACGTGGCCGACATGACCGGCGGCAAGACCTTTCACGCAACCAGCGGAACCGAGTTGCTCGCGGCGTATCGCGACATCAGCATGCTGGAGAAGGGACCGGAGGCGGCTCCGATCTACCGCCGGTACTTCGAGTACTACGCGTGGTTTGCCGGGGCCGCGATCGTCTTACTTCTGTTGGCTCACGCGCTCGACCGTACTCTCTGGCGCGCCGTCACGTGAAGGCGCGAAGAGATTAACCACGAAGGCACAAAGGACACAAAGAAGAGAAAGACACGGACACCATGAATTGAGAACACTGCGTTCTCTGCTGTCTTCTTTGTGTCCTTTGTGCCTTTGTGGTTAATTCATGCTTCTTCTGGCCACATCATCCGGGCTGTCTGGGTTGCTGACCGACGGGCGAGAGTTCCTCGCGGCCGTGCGGTTGGCCCGGTCGGACGCGCTGTGGCTGTTGCTCTTGCTTCCGCTGCTCGCCTTGCTGAACCGGTTCGCGGCGCGACAGCGCAATCGCGCGTTCGCGGCTATCGGGCGGCCCGCGGCGGTCGCCGGACAACTCACGCACCCGCGCCGCACACGCCGATGGTTGGGTCTGGCGTATCCGCTCGCGTGGGTCTTCCTGATTCTCGGCATTAGCGGGCCGCGCTGGGGTAAGAGCGACGAACCCGGCGTCGCGGTGGGAAGGGACATCGTCATCGTGATCGATCTGAGCCGCTCGATGCTCGCCGAGGACATGACCGACCCGAAAGCCAAAACGCGATGGGAAGGTGCTCGCGCCGGCTCGCTGGACTTGCTCGGCGCGATCGCGCGGCGTGGCGGGCATCGCGTCGGCGTGGTGGTGTTCGCGTCGAAGCCGAAAGTGATTTGCCCGCTCACGACCGACTACAAGCACGTGAAGGCGATTCTGAATGACATTCACGGCCGGTTCCCGCCACCGGAGTGCAAGGCCGGCGCGGACCCGAACATCACGTCTGGCACGCGCATCGGCGCCGCGCTCGTTGCAGCCATCGAAACGCACGATTCGCGGTTCACCGGTTCGCAAGACATTTTCCTCATCTCCGACGGTGACGACCCAGACGAGGGTGACAAGGAATGGGTTCGCGGGAAGAACGCTGCGCGGACCGCGAACATCCCGGTTTACACCGTTGGTGTCGGCCACCCGACCCAAGCGACCGTGCCCGAACCTGACCACGACGGGGCGGAAGTATTCAGCACACAGTTGCAAGAGGATCTTTTGAAGCAGAGCGCCACGGACACGAACGGGCACTACGTTGCGGCTCGCACCGGTGCGCCGCAACTCGGCGAGTTCTTCCACAACCGTATCGAGGGACAGACGCCTCGCACCATCGTCGGCGAGGATCAGGTTCCGCAGCCGAAGGAGCGTTACCCGTGGTTCCTGACGCCGGCGCTGGTGCTGTTCCTCGTCGGCTGGCTTCGCGGTCGGTAAAGCAATTTCAACGAAGAGCGGCGGGAGTTAAGATGAAGATCATGAACACGACACAACGCCATCCGGCGCGTGCCCGGACTACGCGGTACCTTCTCCCGTTTGTCATGTGCGCGACGCTCCTTGCGGCGGCACCGCCCCAGGTCGAAACGCCGGACGATCTGATTCGGCGTGCGAACGATGTGTTCCGCGCCGGCGACAAGGACACCGCGGACAGGCTCTACACGGCCGCAGAAGAACGCACCACCGACCCCGGGCTGGTCGCGTTCAACCGCGGCGCGGTCCAGTTCGACCGCAAGCAGTATCGCGACGCCGAACTGAGTTACGCGCGCGTGCTGAAGGACGCCGCGTGCCCGTCGGAGCGAGCCGCGAAGGCGTGGTACAACCGCGGCACCTGTCTGCTACATCGCGGCGGCTCCATCGAGGTGTACCGCGTGGCCATCGCGTGCTTCGAGCACACGCTCGACAACCCCGCGGCCGACGAACAACTCAAGGATCGCGCCGCCGACAACCTTGAACTCGCCAAACTGTTGTGGAACGAGGAACGCAAGAAGGAACGGAACAAGAAGAAGACGCCGAACACGGACGTGCCGCCGGAGGAGAGCAACCAGCCGAAGCCGCAACCGGAGAACCGCGCCGGCGGCAACGAAACCAAACCCGGCGACGAAACCAACCCGGCCAAGAAGGACGAGACCACGCCCAAGAAAGGCGGCGCGCAACCGAAGCAGGTACCCAAAGACACCACGAATCCGACCGAAACCGAGAAGCCCACGGTCGGCAACAACGCGAACCTCGAAGTGCTCAAGGACGACGACAAGGTTCAATCGCTCAGCGAGAGGGACGCACGCACGAACCTGGCCGAGACCGCGAAGCGCATCAAGCGCGAACAGCAATCACTTCTGCGAACGCTCTATGGCCCCGACCGGCCGACCGTGCGGGACTGGTGACTCGGAAGGATTCGGGAAAGGATGAAGGATGAAAACGGACACCAACCAGGTTCGTCGCCGGTGCGAGTTCGCACGAAGTTTTCGCCGCGCCGCGCTCATCAGTGTTGTTTTCATCCTTCATCCTTCATCCTTCACCCTTGCCAATGGGCCGGTCCGGCCCGGCGAACCGACGGTGGACTACTACAAGGCGGAGGGGCGGGGCATCAGCGTGCGGTGGGAGGTCGAGCCGAAGACGGTTCACGTGAGCAGCGATCTCACGGTCACACTGGTCGTCACTGGCGCGCAGAATCCCACCGAGATTGTGAAGCCCGACCTGCGGAAGCTGAAGCCGTTCGACGTGTTCAAGATCACTGAGGTTCCCGACCCGCCTCGCAACGCGACCGCGAAGGAAGTGCGGTTCGGGTACAAACTCGCTCCGCGAGACACGTCCGTGACGGAAGTGCCCGCGCTCAAGTTCCACTACTACAACCAGTTCGCCGCGGAGGGAAAGCGGTTCCCGTCCACGCGAACTGACGCCGTCGAGATCATTGTGACGGAACCGCCGAAGGCGGAGCGGTCCATCGTCCCCATCGAAGCCCCGGAGTTCCTCTTTCACCCCGCGACTGGCCCGGACGTGATCGGTCGCGGGCCGTTTGTGCCGTGCCAGTGGGCGTGGCTCGCGGCGGTGTGCTTCGGCCCGCTCGTATGCTTCGGCTGGTTCCTCGTGTGGCGTCGCGTGTTTCCCGATGCCGCACAACTCGCGCGAATGCGCCGATCGCGCGCCGCGCGCCGCGCAACCGACGCGATCCGCAAGGCGAACCGCATGCCGGACCCGCCCGCAGCCGTCGCGAACGCGGTGCTGGGCTACCTGCGAACGCGGTTCCCGATCCCCGAAGCGGCTGTAACGCCCTCGGAGATCGCCGCTGCGCTGAAAGAACGGAACGTGCCTGACGAGATTGCCGAAGAGACCGGCGACGTCTTCCGCGCGTGCGACCGCGCCAGGTTCGCGCCGGCGTGTGACAATGGGTTGTCACTTGTCGCGAGTGCCAAAGCCGCTGTCGCCCGGCTGGAGGCGCTCGCGTGAACGGACTCGCCCGCTTCGCGCTTCTCATCGCCTTTCTCTTTTCGGCCGCCCCCGCGTTCGGCGCGTCCGCGCCCGACACGCTCGCGGACGCGGAGCGAGCATTCGCGGAAGGCGTGGAACTGCGTCACGATTCCGATCGCGCGAAGCCGGCGTTCGCGCGGGCCGCGGCCAGTTACGACGAACTCTGGGCACGCGGATACCACACGCCCGAACTCGCGCTGAACCGCAGTCGGGCGCACCGACTCGCGGGCGACCTGCCACGCGGCCTCGCGGCGCTTCACGAAGGGTTAGCCGTCGCCCGGTTCTCACGCCCGCTTCAGGTGGAACTCGACGACGCTCGCTCCCGCGTGCTGTACCCCATCGAAGGCGAACTCACGACGCAGTGCCGACCGCGCCCGATTCGCACCGTGAGTACACGCATGTCGCCGGCGGATGCGTGGGTCGCGTCGGGGTTCGCGTGGCTGCTCGCGTGCGCCGGCGTGGTTCGCTTCGCGATGACGCGAAACGCTGTCTGGCTCGTCTTCACGGCGCTCTGGGTGGTCGCACTCGCGTTCCTGGGCGCGCTGTGGCTTCAGGACGTGCGCCAACGCGAGCGCGACGAATCGCTTCCGCTGTTGGTCGTGACCACCGACGTGCATTTGCGGAAGGGGAACGCGACCGAGTACGCGCCGCGGATCGAACCTGCCTTACCGAAGGGCGCAGAAGTCCGCGAACTATCGCGCCGCGGCGGCTGGGTTCAGGTGAAGTTGCCCGGCGGCATGATCGGTTGGATACCGGAAGAGGTGATCGTCCCGTGCGCGAAGTAACGAGCCGGAAGCGTGAGTTTTGAGGTTGCGCTCGATGCCTGTCCAAGCCGAATTGGCTTTTGGTTTTAGCCCCGGAGGGGCGCGGGATGGTAGCCAGGGGTGAAGCGAACCAAAGGTTCGCGCAACCCCTGGAAGACGATGATGACAAACCAGAAGCCCCGTTTGGGGCGACCGAATCTTCGCCCGAGGTTTCCGTCGCCCCTACGGGGCTTGCATCTTTTTCCGTGTGGTTCCAGGGGTTGCGTTCGCTGCGCTCACTTCACCCCTGGCTACCATCCTGCGCCCCTCCGGGGCTAAAACCAAAAGCCAACTCCTCGTGAGCAGTTGTTGAGCGCAACTTCATAGAGCGTGAGCGACGGACCGTGCTGTCCGTTGCTCACGCTTCCGGCTCGTCAAGACGTTGCTTCGCCCAAATGCTCGGCGAGGGCGGCCCGCAGTTTCGCCTCGAACGCGGCCGAGAGTTGCCCGCACTTCGGCAGCGCGCGGCTAATGCGGATCGTGTGCGTGTAGGTCGCGACGTAGCTGCCGCACTTCGCGCACCCGTCGATGTGAATCTTCACCGTCGCGTGATGCTCGACTACCAACTCGCCGCCCACGTAATCCGCCAGCACCGCCATCAATTCTTCGCACGTCATGATGCGTCCCTCTCTTCAAAGTGCGGGGCCAGCAGGTCGCGCATCCGCATTCGCGCCCGGTGCAGGCGGCTCTTCACGGCGGCCACGCTCAGACCAAGCATGTTGCCGATGTCCGCGTTCGGTAGCCCTTCCACGTCGGCCAGAAGGTACACGTCGCGGAACGGTTCAGGCAGTTCCTTGATCGCCTTCTCGATGATCGCGTGCTGCTCGGCCGCGAGCACCGGTTCGTCGGGCGACACGTTCCAGCGTTTCACTTCCGACTCGGGCGCGGCCGTTTCGAGCACGTCGTCCACGTCGCCGGTTTCGTGCTTCTGCCGGTTCGCACGCTTCTCGCGGTGCGCCAACGCCGCGTTCACCGTGACGCGGTGCAGCCACGTCGCAATCTGCGAATCCCCGCGAAACGTGTCCAGCCTTCGCACTACCTGAAGCAATACGTCCTGCGTCACGTCCTCGGCGTCGGTGTCGTTACCGAGCATCCGGCGGGCGATGTTGTAGATCCGCGGCGCGTACTCGTGGAACACCAGTTCCGGCGTGAGCGTTTCGGGTAGTGGTGCGACCATGCGGTAACTCGCGGGCGGCGGGGCGAACGCTCTCTACGATAATCTCAGCGTCACGGCCCACCAAGCCTCGATCCCCACGCGAACTCCATGCCGATCAAAGCCGCGCTCTTCGACTTCGATGGCACGCTCGCGGACAGCTTCGCTGCGATCACGGCCAGCACCAACTACGTTCGCCAGAGTTACGGGCTTCCATCACTGCCGGAAGCGGAAGTGCGTGGGTACGTCGGTTACGGTCTCGACAAACTCATGGCCGACCTCGCACCGGGTGCGCCGGTGAACGAAGCCGTCAGGTGTTACCGCGAGCACCACGCGCGCACGATGGTCGCGGAAACTCGCCTGATGCCGGGTGTGGCGGAAACGATCCGCGAACTCGCGAACCGTGGGGTGAAGCTCGCGGTGTGCAGCAACAAGCGCGTCGAGTTCACGCGAGTACTGGTGATCGCTCTCGGCCTGGGCGATTACTTCGCGCACGTGCTCGGCCCGGACGATGTCGGCGACCGGGCCAAGCCGGACCCCGCCATGCTCTTGGAGGGGCTGACCCGGCTTGGAGTTTCAGCCGCCGAAGCGGTTTACGTCGGCGACATGGTCGTAGACGTGCGGACCGCACGCGCCGCCGGGGTGACCGTGTGGTTCGTGCCCACAGGCACGACCGAGAACGGCGAGGCGCCGGATTTGACGCTTGGTTCGTTCGACGAACTACTCCAGTTACTCTCGACGTCTCCTCCACTCGAATCTTGATGTCGATTGTTTAGCGTCAGCCCCGCAGGGGCCACGCCTCAACCGAGCCTTTTGGTTTCGTGGTACAGAGCAGAGTCGCGCAATGGCACGTGCTTTGGTGTGTGTGTCTCTCCCCCGCGGGTGAAGGCGGGTGAGAGGGGCGCCACGCGATCACACCAAAGTGCGTGCCGTGCACATTCATCACTGCGCTACTTGGGAACCATCAGCGTGAACGGCAGCACGAACGCTTGCAGCGCGGTTATCAACCCGACGATGCTCGCCAGGAAGATGCTGTGCCAGATCACCGCCTTGAAGATGTCGGCTTCCTTGCCCACCTGATTCGTCCCCGCGGTCGCGACGCAAATACTCTGCGCGTCGATCATCTTTCCCATTACACCACCGGTGCTGTTCGCGGTGCAGATGAGTATCTGCGCCTGTTCGAGCGTCAGGTTACTCATCGCGCCGTTGGACTGCCCGTGTTCGTTCCACACTTCGGTCGCGGTGATCTTCTGCAAACTGCCGAACAACGCGTTGCTGCCCGCGTCGGTCCCGGTCAGGAACACGCCGAGCCAGCCGAGGATTGCGGCGAAGAACGGGTAGAACACGCCGGTCGCGGCGAACGCCACCCCGAGCGTCGCGTCCATGCCCGCGTATTTCGTCACGTAACTCAAGCCCAACATGCACGCGATCGTCGGGATTGGCACCTTCATCTGCACGACGGTCTTGCGTATCACCTTGCCGACCTGCGCGAGTGACATTCGCAAGAGGAAAACGGAGACGATCGCCGCGAACAATACCGGCGTGCCGGGCGCGGTGAGCCAGGTGAACTTGAACTTCGCCTCCTCGCGCTCGCGCAACTTCTTCCCCTGCGATCCCTCCTGAACCGGTACGGGCTTCCCGTTCTTGTCCTGGAACTGGTCGGGCGAACCGGGCACCGGGATGAGGTCTGTGGGTGCGAGCTTTTGCAACTGGTAGGCACGCTCCACTCTGTCGTGCAGCGTGGGCACGTCCACGATGTAGAACGAGTCCACGATTCCCAGGTCGATCGCGCCCTTCTTTTCCTGTTGTTTCACCCACCCGGAGAAAACGAGGAACACGGCCATGATGATCCACGGGGACCACGCCAGGAAGACGCTCCCCGCGGTTAGTGGCTTGGCGTCCTTGTCGCTTAGCGCGTCAGCCATCGCCGCGACTTCTTCCTTCGCGTGTTCGGCCTGTGGGTCATGCGGCACAACCGGCGCGGTCGGTTTGATTTCGCCCAGCGGCGCGAGATCCGAACTCTTCAACTCTTCGCGCGGCTTCCAGACGAATTTGAGGAACAGAGCGAGAGTGACCATCGAGAAGATCGCGCCGCAGATGTCGGTGAGCGGCCAGATCGGGGGAAGCCCGTAAGCGTGCGCGGTGGCGAAGAAGAACTGGGCAATCGCGAACGACCCGCCGCCGACCAGAAGTGCCGGCCACACCTGGAGCGTCTGGCGCCAGGTACACATCGTCTTGACCATGTAGAGCGGGATCAGGCACGACAGGAATGGGAGCTGGTGCCCGCACATGATGCTGATCTTGTCGCCCGTCACGGGGAACCCGGCGGAGCTTTCGAGCGTGAGCACCGGGACGCCCAAGCCGCCGTAGCACACCGGCGATGTGTTCGCGATCAAGCAGATCACCGCAGCGCGGAACGGCGGCATGCCCAGCCCGACGAGCATCGCGCCACAGATCGCGACCGGTGACCCGGCCCCGGCCGCCCCTTCCATGAACGCCCCAAAGCAGAACCCGATCAGAATCGCCTGCACGCGTCCGTCGCCGCTCAGCGCGCCGATGGATCGGCGGATGATCGCGAACTGCCCTGTCTCGACCGTGATGTTGTAGAGCAACATCGCGGCGAACACGGTCCAGCCGATCGGCAGTAGG
Source organism: Planctomycetia bacterium (assembly GCA_005772955.1). Lineage (GTDB taxonomy): Bacteria > Planctomycetota > Planctomycetia > Gemmatales > Gemmataceae > Gemmata. The sequence goes on along the minus strand of SXID01000075.1, from coordinate 50,752 downwards.
CCGAACACCATGCCGTGGACGAACGACGCGCCCGCCATGTCGAGTGGCATCTTGTAGACGAGCCACGCGAGCAGGATCGCGACCACCGCCCCGGTAGCGCCGGCCAAACTCGCGAGCCACCGCCGCCCGACCAGGAGATAGAAGAGCACCACCACCGGCAACGCGGCAACGACGGTGGAAAGCACCCTGTTCCCCAACGGATTCAGGTCTTGTACGAAAGCGAACTGCAGCATGGGAGAGACCTTGGTCAGCGTGAAAACCAAACCGCGATGCTACCGGCGTTTGCGCGGAGTGCCAAGTTGCAAGTTGCAGTGGGCCGAAAATGAAAATGGGCGCGACTCGAGCAAAAGCCCCGAGTTCGTCCCTTCCGGTCACGGAAGTTGGGATAGCGTACCGTTGCGTCCCCGGTTCCTGTTGTATCAATCAGCGAAACTGTGCGTGAGGGGAACCCCATCAATTGCCATCTCGATTCCCTAGGACTGTGTGATGTTCGCTGATAAGTAGAACCCGCATAACTGCGAGCTTCTCGCCAAGCGTCAGATCGCCACACAGATTCTCGAATTTCCGCGCCTTACCGACCTTGGTTCGCTTTCCCAAATTACGCGGCGCGGTCATATCTATCACAAGCACACCGGGACCCACGGCCGTAATCAGCGGCGAACGGATGGTCGCGACGACCGTGACGGCGTGCTAAACCCGGAGCAGTGAGGTCACCATGAGCGTTCTGCGTATCAAGGCGTGGATCATGTCCGCCGCATGTGCGGGCCTGATCGGTTTGGCGGCCGGGGACGCACACGCGTTCTGCGGCAAGTTGTTCAGCAAGAAGGATGCGTGCGCCACCCCGTGCGCCGATCCATGTGCCGACGGCAAGGGCGGCCTTCGCGGCTGGTTTGCCAACCTCGGCGGTCGCGGCGACTGCAACCCGTGCCCGGCACCGTCCGCCCCAGCGGTCGCGGTGGCCCCGGCCACGCAAAAAGTCAAGGTCACCGAGTGGGTGCCCACGGTCGTCGAAGAGACCGTCACGGTGATGAAGCCCGTCACCAAGACGGAGACCTACACGGCGCACAAGTGGGAGTGTGTGCCGGAAACAGTCACCTGCAAGGTGACGGTCAACAAGCTGGTCACGGAGAAGGTGGTCGAGAACCGCTCCGTCACCGAGCGGGTTGCGGTGCAAAAGGTCATCACCGTGAACGAGCGGGTTCCGGTGCAGAAGACGATCACCGTGAACGAGACACGCTGGAAGACGGTGATGGTCACCGAGATGAAGTCGAAGACCGTGTCGCACAAGGTCTCGGTGCCGTATTCCGAAACCAAGGGGCTGAGCTTCGCGGACCGGTTGCACAAGATCTGCGACCCGTGCTACACGCCGTGCCCGCGCACCGTGAGCGGCTGCCGCACCGAGAAGCACCGTGAAACCGTGTGCGAACCGGTCACCGTTTGCAAGAAGGTCGCCGAGTGCGTGCCGGTCACCAAGACGGTGTGCACGTGGGAGTGCCGCCCGGTCCAGAAGACCGTCTGCACCTACGAGTGTGTCACCAAGACGGTCCCGACAACGGTGTGCAAGACCCGTTGCGTCCCGACCGTCGAGACCGTGACCAAGACCGTCAACGTCCGCAAGTGCGTGGCCTACCAGGCGACCCGTCAGGTGACCGAGTGCGTCGCGGTGCAGGAGAAGGTCAAGGTCACGAAGATGGTGGCTCGCGTGGTTGAGAAGGACGTGGCTTGCTGCCCCAGCAAGGCCGGGATCCTCGACCGCCTGAAGGATAAGTTCGGCAGCCTGAAGGGCAAGTTCGGCAAGAAGGGCTGTGCGACTGACTGCGGCGGCGCCCCCGCGGCCCACCGCGGTGCAGCGGCTGGCTGCTGCCGCTAAGTTGGGTAACAACGAGTACGACCGACCGGGCCTCCCGTTCGCTCGGTCGATCTTCCCCGCCCAGGTGAGGAGCCTGGGCGGGTTCTGTTTTTAAAGTTCCAGAGTTCCAAGTTCCAAGTTGAAGACAGCAGACAAACTGCTTGCGTCTTCAACTTGGAACTCTGGAACTTGGAACTTACAGGCTAAGGTTTCTTCGGGCGCGTCTTGATGTCGAAGAGCAACTCCGGGTTGCAGCGGCCGTGGAGCTTCCAGACACCGTCGGTGCCGCTCCCGTAGACGCCGTCCTTGAAGTACGTTTCGACGAACTTCGGCCCGAGCGAGACGAACCCCTCGGATACGTGCTGGTCCACAACCACGGGTATGTCTTTCAGCACCAAATCCTTCTGCACCTTCAGGTCGGGGCCGGTGTACAAGCCGAGCCGCAGTTCCTTGATCTTGCCAGGGATCACGGTGGAACTCGACTCCGCGCCCGTGGCCGTTCCCGCGGTGCCTTTCTCGTCCATTTCCACCTTGCACCCGCGGGCTAGACCGATGCTGATGATCACGCCGGTGTCCCAGTTGTTGATCGACCCGACACTAACGTGCAATGGCACCACAGTGCCGTTGCCCAGTTTGTACGATTCCTGCCCGTTCACGGCGGCGTAGGCGAACACCGGGTTGCCCTGGCGGCGGATCGTCGGACCCGCGGCCGGTATGAGCGTCGGGGTCGCGTCGGCTGTCACGGCTGGGAGTGGCGTGTCGTCCGTGTCGAGTCGCTTGAGCCCGGTCGCGGGGATCGTGAGTTCCAGGAAGTGGCTCGCGAACGCGAGTCGCGGTTCCATCGTTCGCTCGGCGCCCTTGTACAAGTCCGCCGCGCAAAGCGACAAGGTGCAGTTGAAGATGTTGTTCTTGGCTTCGGCGGGCGGTTCAGCCACATACAGTTTGACGTTGGTGATGCGGATCAGCACGTCGCGCCCGCCCTTCTTCGTCGGGGCGAGTTGCGCGGCCGGAACCAACAGTTCCGGGAGCAGGAACTCCTTGTTCTTTGGAACCTCGTACCCCCACGCTTCGACCGTCTTGGCCGCGACGTAACTCCGACCCCCTTGCGTGTCGATGGCCACGCTGACCGCGACCATTTCGGCCTTGGTCTTGCCGTGGGGCACCTGCGCCTTGAACTGCATCGTCCGGGGCGCGCCGCCCTCGACGACGACGCGCACGCGAACCTGCGTGCCGGTGGGAACGACAGGCTTCAGGAGCGGCGCCGGGTCGTCGGCCGCGGCCGACGATAATACCGCGACAAGACCTACTGCCAACCCGCTGAGGACGATACGACCGCACGCACGCATGGGGGGGCCTCGGATGCGAAACCGGTGCAAAGCGACTATTGGGAATCAAGATACCGCGCCGGCGCGCACCGCGAAACGGGTTTCGTAGGCGCGTCGGGAATCTGGTACACTCACGACACCGTTCGTCGGAGGTTCTCGATGTTCCGCTACGTGGCTACCCTTGTTGTCGTAGTTCTGGCCGGCGCGCCCGCGTTCGCCCAACTCGACCCCGAACCGAAGCAACCGTACCTGTGGCGGGTCGTGCTGTCGGTGAAGCCGCACCCGCTACTTACGCAAGACTTCCGCGACCGGCTCAAGCGCGACGTACTCGCTGCGCTCCAGCCGGGTTTGGGGAACCTCGGTGCGGTCGAGGTGATTGACCTCACCGACCTCGCGCGTGACAAGTGGGAACCGCTGTGGCAGCAGTTCGACGACAAGGGGTTCGCCGCGCTCGACGCCCCGCGCGACCTCACCGGCGCGAAGACGCATTTCCTGAAGGTCGAATACCGCGACGGCAAGATTCACGTCGAGTCACGTCAGTACGACGGGTTCACCGGGCTTTCCTCGCCACTCGTGCGTGCCCAATCGACACGCGCGCCGGAACTCGTGGGCCGCACCGCGGGGTTGATGCTCGACCGCGACTTCGGCCTTGTCGGAACTGTGAAAGCGATTGCCGGGAAAGTGGACGAGGTGGAGGTGGTGGTGCGCGGCGCGGGGCTTGAGTCGGTGAAGCACATGGTGCAGAACGGCGACGTCTTCGCGATTGCGGCCGTGCGGAAGACGAACCGCCCGGCGCCGCCACCTGTTCGGACCGCGACGGGCAAGATCAAAGAGCCGCTGCCGGGGTCCGTACCGCCGCCCGGCCTCACCTCGACCCCGCGCGACTTCACGCTGTTGAAGGTGCTCGATGTCGGCGCCGATGGCGTACTCCGCTGCACGGTTCTCACACGTTACGCAAACGCAATGCCCGCGACCGGCGGCGTGGTCGGCTACCGCGCGATGAAACTCGGCACGGTGAAGGCCCCTGTCGCGGTGCGGTTGGTGAGTAGTGAGGGCACGGTGTACAAGACCGCCTCGGCGGTGAACGTGCGCGCCAGCGATAGCGGCTTCGTGGTCGGCGGCGCGGGCGATCAGAAGGACGTGTGTAAGTTCGACTCACCAACGGCGCAGTTCCGCTCGGACCGTGCGATGTCGGGCGTCGCGTGCATCACGGTCGCGCTGGGGCCGTCGCAAGCGAAGCAGTTCCCCGTGCCGATTCTGAACGACGAACCGATCACGCTTCCGTTCGACATCGACCCGGCGAAGGAAGAGCGGGCCGCGTTCGAGCGGTCGGTACTCAAGGTGGCGAGCGACGCGGCCGATGCCCGGCTCGCGCAGTCGGTATGCTTCGAGGTGGTCGCGGACCTGATCAAGAAGCAGAGGAACGCCGACGCGCTGGCCCGCGCGAAGGGCGGGTTCAATGCCGCGGACGATGCCGACAAGAGGTTGACCGACGAACTGGCCCGGTTGAAAGAGCAGGCCAAAACCGTTCAGAAGGCCGAGGGTGTGGACGCGATCCTCGCCAAGATGGAGCAGAACCTCGCGGCGCTGAAGGTGTACAACACGCAACTCGGAACGCATGTCAAGGTGATCGAGGACGTGGTGCGGCGTGAGAACGACCCAACCATCGCGGCGAAGGAAGTTCAGGCGAATGCGATCAACGCGCGCATCACGCTGTTGCTCGCTCGCGGCGACGTGGACGAGGCGCTCGCGGCCTACGACCAACTCTTCGCGCTGCTGCCCGGCGACGCGGACGTGAAAACGCGCAAGGACAAACTCGCGACCGAGTGGAAAATCAAGGACGACGCTCACCAGAAAGCCCGCGACTACCTGTTGAAGACGTGGCCCGTAGTCGCGACGATCGCGGACTTCAAGGACAGCCTGCCGCAGATTCGCTCCGCGGTAGACGTGTGCAAGAAGCACGGCGACGTGTGGGCGTTGCGCAAGTTGCTCACTGTGTTCACCGCTGCGGCGGCGAAACTTAACGACCTGGTGGCCCCGCTCGACCCGGCCAGCGAGGTCGACCGCAAACTGGCAGTCGACGCGACCAATGTCGGCAAGGTGATGGCCGCGCTCGAGCAGGAGGTTCGGAAGTTCGTCGATGGGTAACAGAGGATAGAGGAGGTCGGATTTTGGGTTCGCCCCAATTAAGGGTCCCCCAATCCGACCTCCTCTGCCCTCTGTCCTGCGTTATGGGAAGAAGCCGTAGGTCCGCGTATCGATGTAGTACGGGGTTTTGTACAATCGATCCTTAGGGGTCAAATCGGCCCGCACTTTCTGGACCTCGTTCAGGAAGTTGACGATGTCGTCCTGAACCTTCAGGTCCGCGTTGTCGAGCAACTTCACGCCGCTCAGTGTGTTCCCGCCCTTCACTTCCTTGATAAACGTTTGCTTGAGCGGTTTGAGATCGGATCCCTTCCTCGGGTTCGCGACGAGTACGTCGTCGTAGAAGAACTTACTCATCCGCTTTCCCGCATCGTCCTTGTCGGCGTGGAGGAACAGCATCTGGCTATTCCCGCGAAGTTTGGGCGCCTGGGTGGAGACCCACTTCTTGACGGTCGCTTCGGGGACCGAGGCGGGGCGGTTAGGGCTGAGCCACACGGCCCCGGAGATGTCCTGTCCGCCCTCTGCCGGGAACTCCCCGAAGATTTGCTGGGGCACGAACCGGTAGTCGGCTATGGGTGCCAGTCCAATCATCCCCATCTTCCCCGTGGGGAAGATCGCCGGGCGCTGCCACTCGGACGCCAGCCACGCCATGCCCAGGGTCGCCGCGTCGCCGGCGCCAATGAGGTAGATCGAACTACTGTTCAACGACTTGTTGTCGTTCTTCGAGTCCAGGTGAACGCGGACTGCGGCCAGATCGTTCAGGTACGCCGGGAAGTACCGATTGGGCTGCTTCAGATCCTTGAAGGAGATCTCCTCCTTGGTCGGTTTCTTGGGCGGCCCGCCCGTGATGTTGGCGTTGTAGTTGGCGTTATTCCCGTTCAGGAATGGGTTCTCCCAGAACTTCGCCGTGTCATTGATTTTCGTACTCTTGCCGTGGCCGCGCCAGTCGAACCGGAACACGTGATACCCGGCCTCGGTGAGCCGTTTGGCCAACCCTGCCCAGTCTCCCTTCGTCATGTCGCGGTCGGGACCGGGCGGGTACAGGAGAACCACCACAGGCGCGGTGTTCGGGTTCTTGTCGGTCGCGTGGAAAATGCCCTTCAGTTGAACGCTGTCGGCAGTGGGGAACGATTCCTCCTTGGGCGTGGGGGGCTGAGCCGCAACCGACGGTGCGTGAACAGACAGGAATACAACGGCGGCGAGAAAGACGGCCGGGGCAACTAACCAGCGTCGCATGATCTGTCCTCGTCGGCGAGATGGGAGTGGTGTCCTGAAGAACGTATTTGGATGATACGCCGTTGGCGCGCAAGACGCCAGCAGTGCAGTCAGGATAGAAGACAGGGGGACAGAGGACAGAAGTTTAGCGTTCGCCCCAGCGGGGCGAAAAAGCTCTTCGCCCCGCTGGGGCGAACGCTAAACTGCCTTTGATCTTTGATCTCTGTCCCTGTCCTCTGTCCTCTGTCCTCTGCTCTGTCCCCTTACCCCACGAACTGTTCGAGGAACTTGCGGCTCTGGCGGAGAGCGCGCTGGCGGTCGGCGAGCGAGCCTTCGTACGCGCGGTCTTCGACCTCGATGCACACCGGGCCGGTGTAGTTCACGTCGGTCAGCGCGGCGAAGAACTCGCCCCACTTCACGTCGCCCAACCCCGGCAACTTCGGCACATGCCAGCCCAAACCCATCACGCCAACGTCGTAGAGCCGGGCGGTGTCGATGCGTTCGTCCTTCGCGTGGACGTGGACGATCCGCGAACCGAACTCACGCACGGCCCTACCGCAGTCGATGAATTGCCAGATCAGGTGCGACGGGTCGAAGTTCAGACCCAACGGCGCGTCCGGAAACATGTCGAAGAGACGCCGCCAGTTCGCCGGGTTGAACGCCACGTTCTTCCCGCCGGGCCATTCGTTCTCGCTGAACAGCATCGGGCAGTGTTCGATGCCGATCTGCACGCCGGCTTCCTTCGCGGCTTCCAGCACGCGTGGCCACACCTGTTTGGCCAACTCGAAGTTCGCGTTCACTGTTCCGGCCGGGTCGCGCCCAATGAACGTGTTCACCACGCCCACGCCGAGTTTCGCCGCGGCTCCAATGACTTTGATGAGGTGGTCGGCCACCAGCGCCCGGTGTGCCGGGTCCGGGTCGAGCGGGTTCGGGTAGTAGCCCAGCCCGGAGATGGCGACGCGGTGAATGCGGAGCAAGTCCTGGATGCTCGCGACGGCTTCGTCGGTGAAGTTCGTCACGTCCAGGTGCGTCACGCCCGCGTACCGCCGGTCGGCCTTGCCCGGCGGCCAGCACATCAGTTCAACGCAGGCGAATCCCTCGTTCGCGGCGAACGCGAGTACCTGCTCGAGTGGTTGGTCGCCCAGGATCGCCGATACGAAGCCGAGTTGCATGGGACACCTCGTTGTTGGTCATGGAGTGGGGAATACCCGTGTTTCGGGCATCCGATTTATGACAAAGGACCAGTGAGCAATGGCCATTTCTCATCAAGGGATGACTGGACTCGTGCGAGCCGATCGTCGATAATGTGGTGAAGTCGTGGCTCGCCGCAGCATACCACTGCGTGCCGTGAAAGAAAGAGAGTGCTTCATGCGTGGGCTCAAGAGCTGGGCGTGGGCGGCCGTGATCGCGGCGCTCGCGGCGCCCGCGTCCGCCCAACCGACCGGCACGACCGGCACGACCCGCCCCACCACTGGCGGACTCACCAGCGGCGGCGCTGCCCCAACCGGCATCGGCATCGGCATCGGTGGCGGAGCGGGAAGCACCGGCTTCGGAACCGGTGGCGCAAGTGGCGGGCAGGGCGGGGCGACACTCCCACAGATCGAAGTTGCTCCGCAGATCACCGCGCCGGTCGGGACAACCAGTTCCTCACGCGACCCGGTGATGGGCAAGTTCTACGGCAACCCGTATTTCCAAGGGAAGGATCACACCGCGCGGAACGTCTTACCGGGCGGCTTTGGGACGGCGCTGTACCCCGCCACCGGCGGCACCGGGACCACCGGCGCGCGAGCGGGCGCAACCGGCGCGCTTGGCGGTCGTGGCGGTCAGGCCGCCAACACCCAGAGCGGCATCCTGATCCCGCTTCCGGTGCAAATTCACTACACCGCCCAGATGCGGTTCCCGACGCCCGCCATTCCCGCGACCAAACTCCAGGCCGATCTTCGCGTTGTTATCGACACGGGCGGTTTGACCAACTCGAAGACCGTGCAGGTCATCGCGAACGGGACCAACATCGTCCTGCGAGGCACCGTGAAAGATGACGAGGAGGCGCGGCTCGCCGAGGGACTCGTTCGGCTCACGCCCGGCGTTGGGAATATCACCAACGAACTCACGTTCCCGGTCGCGAGCAAGTAGCGCACGGCCGAAACTGAACGGTACCGAAGCCCGTGAACACAGTTCGCGGGCTTTTTCGTTTCCGCAGGTAGATACAATACATCGGGCGAACCACTTTTCACCGACGCGGGACGGCGAGCATGGCGGGCGTGAACCCGTATATCCAGAAGGGGCCGGCGCCGAAGGCGACCCAGCCATTCAAGATCACGTTCGTGAACGAGGCGACCGGTAAGAGCACCGAGATCGCGGTGGACCCGGCCACGTTCCCGCTTGGCAGCATCGGGCTGGAAGGCAGCGTGCTGGACATCGCCGACGGTGCCGGGATCGAGATCAACCATTCCTGCGGTGGTGTGTGTGCTTGCTCGACTTGCCACGTTCACGTTCAGAAGGGTGGCGACGGTTGTTCGCGCGCAACGGAGAACGAAGAAGACGAACTCGACAAGGCCCCGGATCTGTCGATGGACTCGCGGCTCGCGTGCCAGTGTGTGCCCAACGGCCGCCAGGATCTGATTGTGCTCATCCCGCGGTGGAACCGCAACGAGGTGAAGGAAGGCCACCACTAGATCACGTTGGTCACAGGGCTTCCGCCCTGTGTGGGAAACGATCCTCACGGCGTAACTCTCACTCCTCCTCCCCACACACCTGCACGCCGAAGCCATTCAGGTCGATGTCTTCGCCCTTCTCCGTTTCGCCTGGTCCGCCGCGATCGACCGATAGCCGCACGTACGCCCAGAAACTGGTCTTCTCGCCTTGCATGTCGTACCCGCTCGCGTCCGTGTCGGCTTCGATCAACCAGCGCCAACTGCGGCGCTCGTCCTTCCCGCCGTCGGTCGCCTCCTCTTGCCAGCCCTTCAACACGCGGGACAGGTTCTGCACCGCGACCCGCCAGCTCTTGTTCTCGGTGATGTGCAACCGCACCTCGTCCGGCGCGGCTTCGGCCGTGACGTTGGGCAACGCCTTCAGCGCGTCGAACATCTTGTGTTCGATCGCGGAACAGCGCCACGGCGACCACAGGTAAAAGGTAACACTCGGCGTTTCCATTACCAGCCCGAACAGGTCCACCCGCATGGCGGCTCTCCGCGTGTCGATCAAGTAACATGTCAGTGTGCAATCTAGTGGTTCGTTGCAGTTCAAGGTAGGCGACTCGCTCCGCGAGTTGCGCGTTTACGGTTGTGGTTCGTTGCAGTTCAAGGTAGGCGACTCGCTCCGCGGGTTGCGCGTTTACGGTTGTGGTGCGTTGCGACTGTCCCGAAGGTGTCACTCGCGGAGCGAGTGACCTACCTTGAGCTGGAATGAACCACACGTTCGGAAGGTGAGAGACTGATGCAGTTGCCAACTCAGGTGAGTTATCCCGTCATCGCTATCGGTGACCTGCACGGGCGTGTCGAGTGGCTCGACAAGCTTCTCGTGAAGTTGCGGCGGCGCCCCGAGTGGCCGAACGCGAAGCTCGTCTTCCTCGGTGATCTCGTGGACCGGCATTCCACCGTAAAGGAACTCGTGTCGCGTGTGGTGGAGTTGATCGCGGAGAAGCCCGGGAGCACGTGCGTGATGGGCAACCACGACCTCGCGCTGTCGAACGCGGTCGGCTTGCACGACGGTCCGCCACCGGCCTACTGGGTATGGCGGTACGGTGCGGCCTACGACAACCGGTACACGTTCTTGAGTTACCTGGGTCGCACCCCGGATTACATGCCGCAGGGGAAGTGGGAGCGAGAACTCGCGGCACTCAAGGAATCAATGCCGGTCGAACACCGCGCGTTCCTCGCGAGCCTGCCGTGGGTCGCGGAGGCGGAAGGGCACATCTTTTTGCACAACGGACTGTCGCCGGAACTGGACTGCGCCGCGACGGTGCAACTCGAATGCTTGCATCGCAAGGTGTGGGATCGCGCCGCGGTGAATCCGCGGTTCGGCACCGAGACGGACCGGCTGTTCAAGCCTGAATACCCGGTGTGGTTGGGCGCCGACAAGAAGTTGTCAGCGCACCCACTCCCGCTGCCGGGGAAGGTGCAGGTGAGTGGTCACATCATGGTGGACGCGCCCGATGCGAACGCGGTGCGCATTCGCATCGACACGAGCGGCGGGATGCGCGAGCCGCTTACGGCGTGCATCCTCACCGGCCCACGCGCGGAGCCGGTGTTTGTAGCGAGCAACGACTGAGCAGTTACCGGAACCCACCGCCACCGGCAGCACCCGCGAAGCCGATGACGAACGCGATGATGACGAGGATGATGCCGAGCGCGAAAAATTCCAGGTAAAGGAACAGCGTGACCAACAGCGCGCGAGGGAAAGAGGTTGGCAGCAACCCCGTGAGAATGCCGGCCCAGATCAAGAACCCGAGGATGGTGCTGCAACAGTTCGCGAGGATTTGCACCGCGGGGTCAACTCCGGGCTGTGGCGCGAACGGGTTGTTCCCGCCGCCTCCACCGAACCCGCCGCCCCCTCCGCCACCCACCGCGACCATCGCGAAAACGATGATGACGCCGATGACAATATTGGCGATCCCGACGAGGAGCGTGATCCCCATGCCTTTGAATAGGTCCGGTTCCGGGATACCGCCCGACGAGGAACTCCCGTACCGCCGCGACGGGCGGTCGTAGTCGTCGTCCCACTCGTCTTCGTAGGACGACCGCCGGCGCCCCGACCCGCCGGACGAGCCGAGACACTTATTCGTGATCCACACCGCGGCCCGGAGGAGGATCGACACGATGAGGAGACCGATGAAGGCGCCTATTAAAACGCAGACGCAACCGAAGAGAAGTCCCACCGGAACCTCCGCGAACATTCGTGTTAGAACCTGGGCTAGATTGCACCCTGATTGTGCGACACTCACGCGATTGTAAGGTTCCGCCAGATGCCAGCAAGAACGAAACCGGTCTTCGCGCGCGGGGAGTCCCGGTGCGAGTTACGGTCCGACCGTGTCCAACGCCAGGAACACCGCGCCCACGGCGACGAACGCGATGACGAAGACGATCATGGAGTGCAGGAACGCGACAAGCGCGGCCCGCCAGAACGTGGTCGGCAGGAGTACCACGAGGACTAGAGCGCTTTCCGGAAATGCGTAGCACCTCAACGAACCGCGACCGCAAGGGAGCGGCAAAGCTCAACCACTCCCTTGCGGTCGCGGCTCGTTAAACAACGCTACCCCGTTCCCAAACGCGCTCTATCGTCAGGATCAAGCCGGTGATCGGCAGGCTGAGGACGAGGAGCATCGCAAACGGCGCCCACGCATCCAGTCCGCGAAGGTCGAACGTCTCCTCCGCGAGGATCACGCAGACGATGTAGCCGCAACAGTTGACGATTCCGGAGATGAAGGCGACGAGCATCGCGGTTGCAAGGTTCGGTTCGGGGATCGCTCGGTTCGGGTTCTTTCGCGGTTTCGGGGCGGGTTCGTCCGAGTCCCAGTCGTCCCACTGGCCGAACATGTCGGGCGGCTTGACCGGGCCCAGGAGGCGGTTCGCGAGCGCCACCGCCCCGCGCAAGATCACGGACGCGAGCAACAGGCCGACGAACAGCGCGACTAGCGCGCCCCCGCACCCGAGAAACAGGCCTGCCAGTTCCATTTGCGCCTCGCCCCCGCGACACCAGATGGGGTGCATCGTACCCGGGACGCGGCGCGGGCCACCGGGATTCGGGTCTCCTATTCCTCGCCGGCCAAGCCTTTGAAGAACGCGATGAGGCCGAGGATGAACAGGATCGGTGGGTAGAAGAAGACCCAGTCGTTCACCAATCCGAGTACGAACCACACGACCGCGATCAGCATCATCAGGGCGCCGCCGGCCACCCCGCCCCCGCCCCCGGAACTGCCCCCGGAGTCATCCTGCGGCGGCGGGCGGCGCTTCTTCTTTTTCTTCTTGCGCGGGCGTTCTTCTTCCTCGTCGTCATCGTCGTGGCGGTTCGACTTCGCCACGCCATACGCGCGGTCGTCGTCATCGTCGTCATCATCGGTTTGGGAGGTGGCCGGCTTCGCAACGGGTCGGGCCCTCGGAGGAGGCGAGACGAGCGGAACGGACGTGTCTTCGACCACCTCGAACTGCGGTTCCGGCGCGGGCACGATGCTGATGACACTGCACGCGGGGCACTTTACCCGGCGTCCGGCGTGTTCATCGGGGACGCGGAGTGACTTCCCGCACGCACAATCGAAGGTAATAGGCACTGCAGCCTCAGGATGTCGGTGGGTTGCTCACGACTATTGAACCGCAGTGCCGCGAAAATGCAAGCGTGGTCAGCGCGTCGGGCTGCACTTTTGGTTGTCCTCATCCGTTCCGCGTGGCGTCGATACAACACCGGGGTGTCTCTCATACCAAGTCGTGTTGGGAGTAACCGCGCACTGTCCCTCTCCCCTTGCGGGAGAGGGCAACAGACAAGCACACGGTTACGCTTCAACCCGACTTGGTATCACACGTGCCAGCGGGAGATCCGATGTTCGGTTCGGTGCCAGGACGGCTCGCCGCGATGATGTTCCTACAGTACTTCGGGCTGGCGGGGCTTATCGTTCCGCTGACGCGATATCTTCAGACCGTCGCGGGCGCCGGCGGCTTGGACTTCAAACCCACACACGTCGGTTACATCTATGCAACGTTCTGCGTCGGCGCGATCGTCACGCCGATGGTCGTCGGGTTGCTCGCTGACCGATGGTTCGCGGTGGAAAAGGTGATCGCGGTCACGCACGCGGTCATGGCGGCTCTGATGGGTGGCGCCGCGGTCTGGTGCGACACCTACGACGGCACCACGGCGAACCCCGACGACGCCGTGTGGCCGCTGTTCTGGCTTGTGTTGGGCTACGCGATTGGCACGCAGATCACGCTCACGCTCACCGTTGTCATCAGCTTCCGCAACCTGCCCGGGGAGGGCGGCACGTTCTGGTACGTGCGGCTCGTGGGCACGGTTGGGTGGGTTGTCGCGGGCATCGTGACGGGGTGGGTGATGAACCCAATCTCGCCCCAACCGCTTTACCTTTCAGCGATCACGTCGGGCGTCCTCGCGGTGTTTGCGCTGGCGCTGCCGCACACGCCGCCGAAGGGCCACGGGCGCCCGATTCGCGAAGTGATCGGGCTGCCCGCGATCAAGATGTTCCGCGACCGGTCGTTCGTGGTGTTCGCGGGCGTGCTGCTGTTGTGTAATTTGATGAATCAGTTCTATGGGTTGTTCGTTTCACCTTACTTGAAAGATCTCGGCGTGGAAGTCGACCTTGGCGCGTATGGGCAACTCTCGCCAGAGGTGATCATGACCCTGGCGCAGGTGTGCGAAATCGGCTGCATGGCCGCGACGCCGTTTCTGTTGCGCCGGTTTAAGCTCAAACACCTGATGCTCGTGGGCTTGGTTGGGTTGGTCCTGAGAAACGCGCTGTTGTACGCGGCGAACGTGCCGGGGATCGTGGCGGTCGGGCTGCCGATGCACGGGTGGGGGTATGCGTTTTACGGGTTGCTCGGCTCGTACTTCGTGGACCGCGAGGCGCCGCCGCATCTGCGGGCCGGGGCGCAATCGCTCGTGACGTTCCTGGGCAGCGGTCCGGCCGTGCTGGTGGGGAACTTCCTCGCGGGGAACGTGGTGCAGGCGAACCGCGTGGGCACTGCGACGAACTGGTCGGCGGTGTGGTTGGTGCCGCTGGTGGGCTACGTCGTCGCGCTGGTGGTGTTCGCGGTGTTGTTCCGCGAACCGCCCACTTCGGAAGAGAAGGAGTGAAGGGAGAGGGGAGGGAGACAAAACGGAGGCGCTGCCATTGCTCCTGTCATCCCTTCATCCTTTCTCCCCCTTTCCCTTTCTCTTCCGAAGTGGGCGGGATGAGGCGGATCACCGCGCGGTTGCGCCCGGTGTGCTTCGCCTCGCGGAGCGCGTCGGCCGCGATCTCGCGGAGTTGCTCGTAACTGGTGGACGTGCCAGCCTCCGCGACCGCGACGCCGAGACTGACTGTCATGCGGATTGGGTGGCCATTGTACGCGGTTCCCGCAGACTCGACGCTCGCTCGCAGACGCTCTGCGAGTACCTCCGCGCCGGTGAGGTCCGTGCCTGGCGCGAGTACCAGGAACTCTTCCCCGCCCACGCGCCCGAGCGAGTCGGTCGTGCGGAGCGACGACTGCAAGATGTCCGTGAGCCAGACCAGCACCTGATCGCCGGCAATTTGGGAATAGTCCTTGTTGATGCGCCCGAAGTGGTCCGCATCGACCCAGAGCACCGCGATCGGCACCGGGAGCCGGGCGCGACGCTGGAGTTCCTTGCGCGCGAGGGTGTCGATCGCACGCCGGTTCGCCAGCCCGGTCAGCGGGTCGGTCGCGGCCATCTTTTCCAGAATCAGGTTCGCTTGTTGGAGTTGGCCGAGTGCGTGTTCGAGTTCCTGCGTTCGCGTCTGAACCCGCTGCTCCAGTTCCAGATTGAGGTTGCGGAGTTCGTCCAGCAGGTGTTCGTGGCTGCGTTCCATGAGCAGATTGCGGGCGATGGCGCGGAGCGTCATGAGCAGATCCTCGGCGCGCCACGGTTTGAGCACGAGCCGGTGGACCTGACTGTGGTTGATGGCGTCCACTGCGTCCTGCATCTTGGCGGCGCCCGTGATGAGTACGCGTGCGGTGCGGGGTGAGGTGCGGCGAACCCAGTCGAGCAGCGACAAGCCGGTTTCGTCGGGTAACAGCAGATCCGACAGGACGATGTCAACGGACCGTTGCGACAGGATTGCGCGCGCCTGCTCGGCAGTACAGGCTGTGATCACGTCGAAGTCGGCCCCGAGTTGGCCCGTCAGAACGGCCAGGATCGAGGGGTCGTCGTCAATCACAAGCGCCGAACACTTGTAGCGGGTCACATTCATGAACGGGCCTGCCCCCACCCGGGCAGAAGGTTGCGGGAGCACGGGATACATGGGCGCAATCTAGAACACGACCGACCAACCGTTGCGCACCGGACGTAACTTTAAGCGAAGAGGCGAAAATTACCGGTCGGGTGTTTTGGGAAGTTTATGCTCTGGAAGGATTTGGGGGATGTCCGTTCGGAAAACTGGAGCGACTCTGAAAAAAGAGTGGAGAAGGAGAGGAGAAATTGTCGATTTTATTCGTCTTGCCGCTTGATCGGCGGAGAAATACCGCCTACAATCGGTCTGTTAAATGGGGGCCGACCCCCGGAATACCACGCGATACGAGCCGTGCTGCCGCCGGCTCGACTGGGCCGTCTCGACCGACGGAATTGCCCACAACCGGCCATCTTACGACCCGCCGGATTGGGGACGAAACCGTTGACTCGCAAAGACTCTCAGATCGAGTCGGGGATTTTTTTTCCCCCTCGCCAACAAATTGCGCGAGGCAACGCCACCACCGTATCCCGTTTGTAAGTTCCGGCGCGAAGCCCGGTAACCATCCATGAACCTCATCCGACGTAAACAGGAAACGGCGCTATGAAGACTGCCAGGCGAACGCGATCCGGACAATCCGCGAAGGTTGAAGATACATCCCTCACGACATTCTCCTCGGACCTGCTGACGCCAGAAGAAGAACGCGAGTTACTTACCAGTTTCTGGGACTGTAAGAGCGAACTGGTCCGCGTTCTTCTCCGCCACTACCCGAACGAACTTCGCGCCGTGCGGCCGCCGCTTGAACCGTGGCCGATGGCCCAGTTCATCCGCGAACACTGCACCGAAGCCCGCTGTGATGTGATTGCCGTCCGCCGCCTCCGCGACCGCTACGTTCACTACAAGCACCGACTCGCCAGCGCCAACATCCGGCTCGCGGCCCACGTTGCCAAGCGGTTCCGCCACCACAGCCTCGCCTACAGCGATCTCCTCCAAGAAGCCGTCTGCGGCCTGATGCAGGCGATCGATCGCTTCGACGTGAGCCACGGCACTCGCCTCGCGACCTATGCGACGTGGTGGATTCGTCAAACGCTCCAGATCGCGGTTGCTCGTCAATCGCACCTCGTGAGCCTCAGCCCGCACCACCTTCAGGAACTTGGTCTCCTTCAGCAGGAGAGCGAAGCCTTGGCGCACGGCGGGAAGCACCTGCCCAGCCCGCAAGAACTCGCCAGCCGTACCGGTAGTTCGCTCGAACACCTCACCCACCTTCAGACCGCGACCCGCACGCCCGTCAGCCTTAACGCCGTCCTCGACGACGACAGCGATTTCAAGTTGACCGAGGCGATGCCGGACACGGGCACGTTGGTGATGCAGGAGAACAACGAGCGGCAAGAAGCGCTCGCGTTCCTGATGGAGAACCTCCGGCCGCGTGAGCGGAAGGTGTTGGACCTCCGCTTCGGGCTGACCGGCAACGGCACCCACAGCCTGCGCCAGATCGGCCACCTGCTCCGTATTTCGAAGGAGCGGGTCCGCCAGATTCAGAATCGCGCGCTGGAAAAGCTGAAGGCCAACGCCGAACGCGTTGGCTGGGAGCCGACCCTCCTGCTGGAGTGAGTGCCCGCTTCCCCCCAAGGAGTTCAAACCCGCTTCGCAGAAGTGAATAAAGCCACCAAGCCGCCCCATTGCGATGGGGCGGCTTGCTTCGTTTACGCCCCAACCGCTTGCCACTTCTCAGTATCGAAGAACAGCACTGCGACGCCATCTGGCGTACGCACATCGTCGGCTGGCAGGTCCGCACGCTGCCCAATCACGACGCTTATCGCGCGAGAATACCCCGGTTTGTCGCGGAACCTCGCCAGGAGCGTCTGATCGGCGTTCACCGCGTTCGGGTTCGTCAGGAACGCGAACGACACCGCCGCGAGGCGTTCGTCGTGTGCGCCGCGTTCACCGAGCTTCCAGAAGAGCAAGTCGGGCGTTCGCGCGCCGGCGTCGGGGTCGGCTTGAATCAAGACGTGGCCCAGCCCGCGTTGCACGGGCACGGCCTGATCCCACATCCGGCGAAACTCGTGGTAGAACTCCATCACGAACGACCGCTCGCGCACCTTGCGCGCCGCGGGCGGTTCTTCGGCTTCGCTCGCGGAGTACGCCAAGCCGTGCGCCGCGGCGAATCGCGGGTGCATCAGGTTCAGTGCTTCGGTAACGAGCGTGAGGAACGGGTCGGTCATGAAGAACCCCTCCCCAACCCCTCCCCTAAGAAGGGAGGGGCTTCGGAGTCTTGCTCCCCCTCCCTTCTTAGGGGAGGGGGTTGGGGGGAGAGGTTCTTCACACCTTCACCCCCGCGAGGACTTCTTTCCACTTCCGCACGCGGGTCGCGTCGATCACGCCGTCGCGCTTGCCCGCGGCGCACGCGGAGGTCCGCACCGCGAAGTAATCTGGCGCTACGCCCTTGAGTTGCTTGATCTGCTCCGGCCGGATTGAACCGCCGATGGACACCGTTGTGGACACGCGTTTCATGCTGTCCACGAGGCCGGCGATTTCCTTCGCGGTCATGAAGTCGAGCAGTGTCTTGCCGTCTTTGCCCCACGTGTCGAGCAGGAACGCTTTGAAGCGGAACCGTTTTGCGAACTTCGCGACCTCGGCGGGTGGCACCGACTTCGCCCGCTCCCAGTCCGCATACGCCACCGCGACCATCTCCGTACCGATCGGTAGTTCGCGCCGTGTGTCGAGCAGGTCTTCGCCCCAACCGGGCGCGGGCGCGTACCCGGCGAGTCCCCACTTCACGTACTGAAGCGGCAGTTCGAGGTGCCAGTGTGCTTCGGTGATGGCGTTGGGGGACCATTCGCCGAGTGCGGCGCTGACCGAGACGCGAGCGTCAACGGCGTCGATGACGGCCGCGACGACCTCCGCTTCGGCCGCGGCGAGAGGACCTTTTGCGGGTTCTTTTACGTCGATCAGATCGGCGCCGCCTTCGATCGCGGCCGCGACTTCGTCTGCCGACCGCACGCTGACCAACAGTCCGGGCGTGGTGCTCATAAGAGGGTGATTCCTTCCACCGTGAAGAATAATGTCCGTCCGGGGCAGGCATGATACGCGATCGGGCGGGCATCTTGGAACACGAACCCGTAAAGTCCCCCTTCGCGGAACCAGTCGGGCGCGTTTCGGTGCGCGTCCTCCGCCTTCGCAAATACCTCCGGGGTGCTGTATTTTAGGCACGTGGTGAGGTTCGCGACCCCGATGATCCCGCCTTGGAGGCGTGCGAGTTCCTTGAGTGTTGGCGTGGTAATTAGCGCCCAACCTTCGGGGCGGTTGTCGGGAATTTTCGCCGCATGGATCAGAATCGGCCCGTGCTTGCGGGTTCGCCAGGTGCGGACCTCGACCGTTTTCACGCCGGCAACAAGGAGTGCGGCCCACGGTTGCTTCACGGAAATCGCAAGGAATTGTCCCGGCGAGGGAAGGCGTTCATGTGTGGCGCGAACGGAGTTTGAGTCGGACTTCCTCATTGTTGCCAAACCTCACAGCCTGAACTACAGAGTAGTAGCCCCCAACTTGGGACCGTCCGCGCCGAAACTCGGCCGGCGGGTGCGGTCACGCCCTCGAGAGACGATTCCCGTCATGTCGGTTCGCTTGGTCAGCCACGAAGAACTCCCAGCCCCGCTTGACGGGTATCGACTGATTGAACGACTCGGTCGCGGCGGGTTCGGTGAGGTGTGGAAGGTCGAAGCGCCGGGCGGGATGCTCAAGGCGGTCAAGTTCGTTTTCGGTGACCTCGAAGCAATGAACGAGGACAGCCGCCCGGCCGAGCAGGAACTCAAGGCACTGGAGCGGGTAAAACTTATCCGCCACCCGTACATCCTCACGCTCGAACAGTTCAGGGTCATCGACGGCCAACTCATTATCGTGATGGAACTGGCCGACCGCAACCTCTGGGACCGGTACCGCGAGTGTCGCGGGCAGGGGCTTCAGGGCATCCCGCGCGAGGAGCTTCTGCGGTATCTGGAGGAAACCGCAGAAGGTCTTGATCTGATGAACAACCACTATCAGATTCAGCACCTCGACGTTAAGCCTCAAAACCTGTTCCTGGTCTTCAACCACGTAAAGGTTGCCGACTTTGGATTGGCGAAGGTATTGGAAGGTGTGCGTGCGACCGTCACGGGGGGTGTCACGCCGGTGTACGCGGCACCGGAGACCTTCGAGGGCTGGGTGTCCAGGTTCTCCGACCAGTACAGTCTCGCGATCGTGTTCCAAGAGTTGTTGACCGGGCGCCGGCCGTTCAACGGCGCGAACACCCGCCAGTTGCTCATGCAGCACATCAACGGCACACCGGAGTTGAGTGCGCTGCCGCTTAACGACCGCGCGCTGATCGGACGCGCGCTCTCGAAAAAACCGAATGATCGGTGGCCGACCTGCAGCGAACTGATTCACGCGCTGAAGACGAGTGGGTCGCCTCAAGCATCGGTTACCCCACAGGCGACTCCGCCAACGCCCGGTCCACGCCCGGCTCGCAGCACGCCGGAGTCCGGTGCGGCGACCATGCCCAACCCAGCCGGGCACGCGCTGACCGATTCAATCCAGGCGACTCGCGTGGCCAGTGGGTCGGGCCGGCTGGGGTCCGCGCCCGCAGCGTCGAACCACGAGCAGACCCCGCCACCAACACACTTGCCGCCACTCGTGAAACCTGGCCAGAGCGTGAACGGCTCGCCGCTGCCAGGGTTCGTCCCATCCAACTCCGGCATTCGGTTCGTGACCCCTTGCACCTCGACCACACAGAATCCCGCACAGACGCTCACCCGGTCCGTCGTCCTTCAGACCGGGCGGATGGGCACCTTGGACATCGCCCCGCCGGAGAAGTCCGGCGACGGCTCGCTGTTCCCGGCGCTCGTCGTTGCCATTGGTCATACCGGGTATCGGGTAGCGGAACACTTGAAGCGGGTGATTACAGAGCGATACATTTCGAGTGAGCGCGTGCCGAACGTGCGCATCCTTTACATCGACACGGACCCGGACCCAGGCGCTGCGGTGCCGGCCCCGGACAACCCCGGGGCGCTCACGGCGCGCGAGGTGGTCCCCGCCCGGTTGAACCGTGCGACCCACTACATGCAGCGGGACACGCTGCCTCCAGTTGAACAGTGGATGCCGTCAGGATTGCTCTACAAACTTCCGCGTAACCCCGGGCCGGCCGCCGGTGTGCGGGCGTTCGGTCGGCTTGCGCTGTTTGACCACTACCACACCATCGTCCAGCGCGTTCGCCAAGAGATCGAGACGTTCTTGACCGACGCTCCGCTGTTACAGGCGGACAAGGTCACGAAGCGTGGGCTGCGGACCAACCGACCGCGTGTCTACATCGTCGCGTGCCTCGCGGGCGGGACCGGCAGCGGCATGTTCCTCGACGTGGCGTACCTTGTGCGCCACGAAATGAGACAGGTCGGGTACGTACGCCCCGAAGTGGTCGGAATGTTCTTTGTGCCACCCGCTGACGCGTTCGCGCCGCGTTCAAACGCGATGGCGAACACCTACGCTGCACTCGCTGAGTTACATCACTTTCAGTCGAAGAAGACACGGTATGCCACGGTGTTCGACAAGTCCGAGGCGCCGATCATCGACGGCGACCCGCCGTTTGCGCGCACTGTGATTTCGCAATTGCCGAAGGGGACCGACGCGATCGCGTCGCGCCCAGTGCTCGCGGCGGCCGCCCGCGCGCTGTTCCACGAACTGTTCACGCCGGTCGGGCGCGTGGCAGACGAAAGACGCGACGCGTACCGCAACGCGTACCCGGTCGATACACCCACCTGCCAAACGTTCGGCTTGTTCCGGTTGTGTTGGCCGCGTCCGGAGGTGCTCGCGTCCGCGACGAGGCGGTTCGCGCAGCGGCAACTCCATAACTGGAGCGGGAAGGACGCGGGGCACCTGCGCGAACACATCGCCGGGTGGCTGACGGAACAGTGGGCGGAACGCAAGTTGTCGTTCGACGCCATCGTCGAGGCTCTCCGGGACGTTGCGCACGCGGCGCTGTGCGAAGACCCAGACCGCGTGTTCGATGCGTTCATCGATCCGCTGCGCACCCCGTCTGGCGGCCGGATGGACCCCACGTCCGCGTGCAACGTCCTTGCTCAACTCATCAAGTTGGTTGGCAAACCGGACACCGAGAACGGCTTGCTCCCGTGTTCGTTCCGTGTGGCGATGAGCGCCCGGTTCGAGGAGCTTGCGAAGGAAACTGAGGGGCAAGTTTCGGTGATGGCCGCGACGTTTCTGGAGGTGCCGCAGTACCGGTTGCCCGGCGCTGAGGAAGCGGTGCGGCAGATCAGCGAGCGGCTGAAGGGGCAGGTCGATGCGCTGGAGTCGGTGCGGGTCGATCTCGATAAGGAGGTACGCTCGATCTACACGCGTCTGCTCCACGCGATCGGTAGCTTGGGTGGCACCGGCCTCGGCGCGCTGGCGGGGCGCCGGGCGAATGCGGCCGAGGTGGTCGACCTACTCCGCACGTATGCCAAGAAGCGGTTGCAACTGCACATGTTGGATTTGGCGCTGTCGGTGTTCCACCGGATGTCCGGTAACGCGCCGGAGTATTTGCGAGAGATCAATTTCTGCCGGTCCACACTGACTGATATGCACGCCGAGTTGGGGAATATCGGCGGACCGGGTGACGCGGACGGCGCACCGGGCAAGTTGATCCTTCCGGACGGGTGCAAGGACCTGGACGAGGCCGCTGACCAGTTCCTGGCAGCGCTGGCGCCGGCCGACCTCCTGGCGTTCGACCGGTCGCTCCAGAAGGACATCACCCGAAAGTTCCGCGGGTTGGGGAACGTGTGCCTCAAACCCGTGGAGAAGGGGTCGGTGTTCCGCGAGATGCTGCTGAACAAGGCTCGTGAGTTCCTCGACGCAAAGCTCGACCACTCCGACCCGGCGACGGTGTTCTTCAACTCGAGGACCGAGAACGGGAGCGCGCAACCGTTGTTGGGTGAGGCGTTCGAGGAGGCTGCGCCGCAACTGGGCCCCAGCGTGTTCTCGCCGCTCTCCGAGATGGTGGTCTTGGGCGCCCCGCCCGGACCGGACGGCGATCGCTTGAAGGAACTCGCGAGTATCGCGCTGCCAGGAACGGAGTTCGTCTCCGCGCACTTGCCGGACGACATCTGTTTCTATCGCGAGTATCCGCAGTTGACGTTGATGGACCTGCCGCAGTTGGGCGAGTACGCGCGCGGGGCGTATCAGCAGATGATGGCGTCTGCGAACCCGCCACACGCGCGTGTCGATGTGTCCTGGCAACCGCCGGGTGCGTGAACGCGTCTCTCCTCGTCATGCGACATTCCGTCCGTGTACTGCTCAGCGAGTTTCACACCGCACTTACGTCCCTCATCGGCAAGAAAGCCCGGACACCGACGAGTAAGTACACACGCGAAGAGCCGCATTTTCCGGTCCCTCACCTTGCCTGGCAGAAACCCCAATATTGGTTTTGGTTCGCAACACTTCCCCCACTCCTCTTCGGTCATCGTGCGTCCCCCTGTTCGCGTCGCGGTGCGATCCGCATTCTACCCGCAATGCCCGTCACGCGAGGTCGCCGATGTCTCAGCCCTACGTTGCCATTCAGATACCGATGATGCCGAAGGACACTAACCGGCACGGGACCATCTTCGGCGGCGTGCTGCTGTCGTACATCGACCTTGCAGGCGCGATCACCGCGCAGCGAGAGTTACAGCTCCGCGGCGGCAACCCGAATGCGTCGTTCGTCACGGTCGCGATCAATCGCGTCGAGTTCAAGAAACCGGTGCTGGTCGGCGACGTGGTTCGCTTCGAGACAAGTGTCACGCGAGTCGGGCGCACGTCGATGACCGTTTACATCGAGGTCCACGCCGAACGCGGCGCGGAGACGATTCACGTGACCTCCGCCGAGGGCGTGTTTGTTGGCGTGGATCTGTCCACTCCCGATCGCAAACCGGTGGAACTGTTTCCGCAGGGAGAGAAGAAATAACCTTTAACCCAAGAAGGAGGTTGGGGCGAGATTGAAGCCGAAGGGCGTTGCCCTGAGTTATGTCACACCCTTTGGGGTGAAAACCAAGAGCCACTGACCGCGCCGCATGATCGACCCCGACGAACTCGCCCTGTTCCGCGCGATCGCCCGCAACCCGGACGACGACACCGCGCGCCTCGCATACGCTGACTGGCTTCAAGAGAACGGCCGCACCGAGGAAGGCGAGTTCGTCCGCACGCAGTGTCGGCTCGCGACGACCGAACCGAACGACCCGGAATACCCGGCACTCATCGACCGCGACGAGGAACTGCGGCTGTGGCTCAAGACGCACGCGCCCGGCCCGCGGCCGACTTTCCCCGGCGGGTTGTCTGTGGACGGCGGCCCGCTATGGTGGTGGCAATCGCACCGCGGGTTCCCCCGGTTCCTTGAGTTCGACGGCTACGAGCGGTATGGCGTGAAGGCGATGCGTGGCCTGGCGTCGGCGCTGGAGCGTGCGTTCGACGCGCTGCCGACGCGTTGGCTCGTCGTGCGCTACGTCACCACCGCGCAACTGGTCGCGTTGCTCAAGCAACCAGTGCTCGTGGGGTTATCGCACCTCACGGTGCAGCTCGACACGACCGAGGACGAAGCGGACACGGTGGCGAAGGCGCTGGCCGGGTGTCGGCACCTGCGGAACCTGCGTGGGCTGTCGCTGGCGGTCACGTGCAGCGATGTGGGGTGCGAATCTCTGGCGAACGCGCCGTGGAGCAACCTGGAATGGTTCTCTCTGACGTGCCACGCGATCTCGCCCGCCGGGCTGCGCGCCCTGGCGAGTGCGGACTGGTTCCGACGTCTGCCGGCGCTGACACTCGACGACGGACTGCCATCCAACACGTTTGAGGCGTTCACGCACCTGCCGGCGTTCCCGCGCTTGCACACGCTCGACCTGTCGCGCAACGACTTCACCGAGTCCGCGTGGGAAGCGTTCTCCCGCACACGTACGTTCCCGGCGCTCACGAAACTCGTCTGTGACGACGGGAACTTCGTCGGTACGCGGTCCAACTCGCTCGTCGCCGCGATGGGGTTTGCGCTGAGCGTTCTGAGCCTCGCCCGGTGTGGGACCGGAGCGTTCGTCGATAATCTCGCCTGCGCGCCGTGGGCCTCATCGCTCCGAATCCTGAACCTCTCCCAGAACTCACTTGCGCGGTCGGAAGTTAAAACGATCACCGCGTGCAAGCGATTCACCAGCCTCCAACACCTCGACCTGTCCGGCGGCGCGCTCAGCGCAACCGGGCTGTCAGCGCTCGCGGCGAACCCGGCGCTGCGCGGGGTTCGCGCACTGCAACTGGCTTGCCCACTCGACTACAACGGGCTGACTCCGGCGCACCTCGACCAGTTCCTCGCGAAGCTGAACATGCCGGATCTGCGGCACCTCGACCTGTCCGGGTGCCCGGTGGGTGCGACCGCCGCGAAGAAGCTCGCGGCTCCCAAGTTCGCTTCGCTCCGCCGGCTCGCCCTTAAAGGCTGTAAACTCTCTGACACGGCGGTCGCGGCGCTGGTTGGTGCCCCCGCGATGCGCAACCTGATTCAACTGGACCTGAACGACAATGGCTTGAAGGTCGGGCCGAAGAACTTGGGCGACCCGTCCGTGCTGCCGGATCTTGCGTCGTGTTCGCTTGGCGGCAACCCGATCGCGGCGCCGGTAGTGCGCAAACTTCGCGTGCGCCCTGGTGTGACCGGCCTGCCGAAAACCGCAAAACGTCGCGCTTGAATCACCACCCTCGGAGAACCTTCATGCGTCACCTTCTCCCTCTACTCATTGTGGCGCTCGCGGCGCCGCACCTGAGCGCCGCGGACCCCACCCCGCTCGACCCGCGTGGGCTACCGGGACCGCTCGTGCTTACCGGCGGCAAGAACCTGCCGAAGGACGTGAGCAAGGCGTTCTTCGACCTCGCCGGCAAAGACAAGGCGAAGATCGTCGTGATCCCCACCGCGCTCGCCACCGCCGACGACGCCAAGACCGTCGAACCGTTCGTGAAAGTGTGGGAAGACATGAAGCCCGCGTCCGTGGTCGTACTTCACACGCGCGACCCGAAGAAGGCGAACGACCCGGACTTCGTCAAGCCGCTCGCGGACGCCACCGCCGTGTGGTTCGTGAACGGGCACACGGATCGCGTCCTGAATGCGTATCGCGGAACGCTTTTCGAGAAGGAGTTGAAGAAACTCCACACGCGTGGCGGGGTGATCGGCAGCGCGGCCGGCGGCGCGGGCATGATCGGCGGTCTCGCGTTCGCGGGCGGCGAAGAGAAACCCGTCGAAGCTTTCGGGCTGCTACCGGGCTTCATTATCGACCCAAAGGAACGGTTGAACGCGGCGATCGCCGAACGGCCCGCCTACGTCGGGCTGCGCATCCCCGACGGCGCGGGCGTCGTGGTTCGCGGACGCGTGGCTCGCGTCATCGGCGAAGAAGCGGTCAGCGTTCACGTCGCGAAGGGCGCCGGCAAGTCGGCCGCGAACGATGAGTACAAGGCCGGGTCGCTCCTTGATCTCTGTCAGCTTCAGCGCGCCGCGCTCAACCGCACCGCGAAAGAGTCGTTCCCGCCGTCGCGCCCACCCGCGGCGGAGGTCAAGAAAGGCTCGCTCGTGATCGTCGGCGGGGGCGGCGCCAGCGCGGACATCTGGAAGAAGTTCATCGAACTCGCGGGCGGTGAAGATTCCACAATCGTGGTCGTCACCACCGCGATGGAAGACCCGCTCGCGCCGGAATCGGTGGAAGAAAAGATTCTCAAGAAGTACGGGGCAAAGAACGTGGTCGCGCTGCACACCCGCGACCGCAAGGTAGCCGACGACCCGAAGTTCTCCGACGTGCTGTTGAAGGCGAAGGGCGTGTGGTTCAGCGGCGGTCGGCAGTGGCGGTTCGTCGATTCCTATGAAGACACGCTGACCCAAAAACGGTTCCGCGAGGTGCTGGACCGCGGCGGCGTGATCGGCGGCAGTTCTGCTGGGGCGAGCATTCAGAGTGAGTTCATGCCGCGAGGGCACCCGCTTGGCAACACCGTGATGGCCGCTGAAGGTTACGAACGCGGGTTCGGCTACCTTCCGGGCTGCGCGGTCGATCAGCACTTCTTCGCGCGCAAACGCACCGCCGACATGACCGGCCTGATGAAGCAGTACCCGCAGTACCTGGGTATCGGGCTGGACGAGGGCACCGCGATCGTCGTGACCGGCACCACCGCGGAGGTGATTGGCCGCACGAAGGTCGCATTCTACGACACGAAGAAGAAGCCGGACGGCGAGAAGGATTACGAGGAGGTGCTCACGGGCGAGAAGTACGACCTGAAGGAGCGTCGCAAAATCAAGGCTCCTCCGCCGAGCCGGTGACGCTATTGGTCCGGGCTTTGGCTGAGTTGTAGCGTGTCGCGGATAACGCCGAGTTGGTTCCGCGACACGCTGCACTTCACTTCACGCTGACATCGACCGGCGCGCTCCAGTGCCCGCAGCGGCCGGTGGCGTCACGCCAGCGGGCGCGGACGCGGTACTCGCCTTTCTCGCCGAATACCGCCAGGGGGATATCGACCGTGCGGCCCTCGGCGATCTCCTTCCGCCAGTGTTCATCGAGTTCGTACCAGCCGTTCTTGCCGACACGCCCCACTCGCCATTCCAGCGCCGCGGACTTCTGCCCACCGGCGGACGCGAACTCCGCCGCTTCAAACTTGTAGGCGTCGGCTTTGGGTCGCGTCACCGTCGGCTTCGCGGGGATCTTGTCGTCTTTCGCTTCGTGCGCGAGGTAGCCCCAACCGTAGCCGCGTTGGTCGCCGTCGTTCGGGGCGTAGTTCTTGACCGGGCGCGAGTCGGTGCAGAAGTCCACGAGATACTTGCGGAACCCCGCGAAGTCGGCGGTCGCCAGCGTCCGCTTGAATTGCCCGCCGAAGTAGGCACCGCTGGCGGGGTTGACGAAGTACGACCCCTTCTGATTCATCCGCGGGGCGAAGTTCCACCGCGCCTCGTCCAAACGCGACCAGTCAACTTCATGCTTCTTGGGTGTCAGCACCCCGCCGAGGTCCGACACCAGTTGCCCCACCTGGCCGCCGCGGTCGGTGGCGTCCGCGGCGAACAGGTCGAGAATCTCGCGTGCCCGGTTACGGTACTCCAGCGCGATCGCCGGGTGCGACAGGCAGCGGATGGCTTCGATGTAGCCGGGCTGGTGGTGTCGCGGAACGAACGTCATGTCCATGTCCCACGGGATCGGCGCCCAGCGGCCGTCGGGGTGGCGGTAGTACCCGTGGTTGCCGTCGGGCCGCAGATCGACGTTGCCCAGCAACCGGTTCAGCGCGTGGAAGCTGTAGTACGCGGGCAGGTCGAGATTCTTCCGCCACCAGTCTTCCTTGGGGTTGGACCGCATCCCGTTGAGGAACTTCTCCCACTCTTTCGGGGCGTCGGCCATCGGCATCTCTTTGGGCGTGTGCTTGATCCCACTTTGCGCACTGACCGTCAAGCCGTCCGCGAGCCTCTTGTCGGCGAGCAACTTCGGCTCCATGTCGCCGAGCGCCACGTACAAGCCCCACAGGTCGCCGGCGTACGGATCCTTCGCGTTTACTTCGTCGGCCCCGGTGACCACGCGCCACTGCACCCACGTGGCCGGCGGGCTGGGAACGCCGGCAAGCCGATACGACCGCACGCATAGCATTTCGTCGAGACCAGAAATACCGCGATGCACCGGCAGGTATGGTGTGGAGCCGCCGGGGTTCAGGTTGAGGCTGTCGCACGCGGCCGGGAACGGTACGCCGTCGTGATTGACGAGCGGCACGCTGTGGTCGTTGAACTTCAACCCCCACTTGTTCTTGCCCGCGATGTGGGCGCTGCCCTGTCCGCGATTGCTGTACTGGATGTGGTCATACACAACGCCGCGATAGACGAGCGTGCCCTGCTGCTTCTGCCTGTGTGCGTTGCCGTCCCACTGGCTCTTCGCGACGTCTTCGGCGCGCGCCACGAGGTGCATGGATTGCAGTGTGCCGAGGAACTCCGCGGAGAAGTTTACTGCGGGGGCTTTGCCCGGTTCGCGCGAGCCGCTCCACGCGGTCGGACCCGCGTCGCACCACCACGCGAAGTTGGGACACGTGTCGTCAGCGGCCGGCACGCGCACGGATTTTCCGCTTTTGTCGGTCGCGGTGACGCGGTAGCGCAGCAGCCAGCGGTGTTTCTGGTACGTCGCCGGCACGCGAACGGTGTACACGCCGTCGTTGGCCTTCGCGTCGTCGTCCTTGCCGTCGTCGTGCATCGGCAGGTCGGTCCAGTCCTTCTCGTACTCGGCGTCGGTCTTGCGAACGTACTTCCCCGGCGCGACCGCCTGGAGTTTCAAGACGGGCTTGGTCAACCCTTCCGCGAGTTTGGCGGTAACCAGCACCGGCACATCGGGCTTTGGCGCAACCGGCTCGTGCTTCACGGCG
The DNA here is from genome assembly GCA_005772955.1 of Planctomycetia bacterium. Lineage (GTDB taxonomy): Bacteria > Planctomycetota > Planctomycetia > Gemmatales > Gemmataceae > Gemmata. The sequence goes on along the minus strand of SXID01000075.1, from coordinate 21,948 downwards.
CTGATCCCCGTAGGCTTCGCGGGTTCGGCCTTCAGTGGTTGAGCGAACGCGGGCTGTGCCGTGGCAAGTGCTGTAAACGCGAGAACCAAGCAGATCCAGCTACGGGCGGTCATCGATCGTCCCCTGGAACTGCTCTCATCACCGGTTCAGACGACTTGCAACGTACCGCGCGTGACGCCGAGTTGGTTGGCGTGGGAAGTTGAAAACAATCAGGCAAGGATTTCGTTCACGACGCGGGCCGGGCGGCCGTCGGTCAGGCGCTGGGCACGCCCGCCGTGGTGGTACACGAGTTTGTCGTGGTCCAGCCCGAGCAGGTGCAGCACCGTGGCCTGGAAGTCGTTGGGCGTAACCACGTTCACCGCGGCCTTGTGGCCGACCTCATCCGTTTCGCCGTAGGTGATCCCGGGCTTGATCCCGCCGCCCGCGAGCCAGTTCGTGAAGCCCTGGCCGTTGTGGTCGCGGCCCGCCTTCGCGTCCAACTCTCCCTCGCATACGGGCAGGCGGCCGATCTCCCCACCCCAGTGAACGAGTGTGGAATCGAGCAGCCCGCGCTGCTTCAAGTCCTTGACCAGCGCTGCGGCCGGTTGGTCGGTGCGTTTGCAGATCGCCGGGAGGCCGGTGGTGATGGTGTTGTGGTTGTCCCAGGGCTGGTTGCCGAGGAAGATTTGCACGAACCGCACCCCACGCTCGATCAGACGTCGCGCGATCAGGCACCGCGTCCCGTAGTCGCGCGTTTCGGGCCGGTCAAGCCCATACATGCTACGCACGCGATCAGGTTCGCGCGACACGTCGAGCGCTTCTTTCGCAGAAGTCTGCATCATTGCGGCCAGTTCGTAGCTCGCGATGCGGGCTTCCAGGTCCGCTTCGCCGGGGCGCGTCGCAAGGTGTTTGGAGTTCAGTTCGGCGAGTAGCGCGAGGTTCTGCTTCTGCACCTCGCCGGCTGCGTCGCTTGGCGGGTCGAGGTTCAGAATGCGCGGCTCCTGCGGGCGCAACACCGTGCCCTGATAGAGCGGCGGAAGGAACCCGCAGTTCCAGTTGTGCGCGGCGTCCACCGGTGGCCCGGCGGGGTCCGACAGCACCATGTACGCGGGGAGGTTTTGGGTCTCGGTGCCCAGCCCGTAGACGATCCAACTGCCCATCGTGGGCCGCCCGGTGACGCCCGCGATGCCGCCGTGGAAGTAGCGGATCGACACCTCGTGCCCGTTGAACCCGGTGTGCATCGAACGGACTACCGCGATGTCGTCCACGATGCCCGCGGTGTGCGGGAGCAGTTCGCTCACTTCAGTGCCGCATTTCCCGTGTTTGGCGAACTTCCACGGGCTTCCGAACAGTTTCTTGCTCGCGCGGTTCACGAAACTGTACTTCACGTCGCCCGCGTACTCCTTGCCGGAGTTCTTGGTCAACTCGGGCTTTGGGTCGAAGAGATCGACGTGGCTCGGCCCGCCGTGCATGAACAGCGAGATCATCGCCTTCGCCTTGGGCGCGAAGTGCGGCTTCCGCGGGGCCAGGCTGGCGGGGAGGTTCTCGCCCGGCTTGCCCGGCCCTTCGGCGGCGAGCAAACCTTCGCGATGGAGCAAGTGCGCAAGCGCAAAGAACCCGACTCCGCCCGCGGTACGTGCGAGGAACGAGCGGCGCGTGGCGGGGGTGTCAGTCCACATAGAGCAACTCGTTCGAGGTCAGGAGCATCTGACACAGGTTGGTCAGGGCCGCGAGTTGGGCGTCCTTTGCCGGGGTCTTGAGCGAGGCGATCTGCGTCACGAGGAATGCCGCGGCGAGGTTCGATTCGTCGGTGGTGGGGGCACGCAGGTAGGCGAGCCGCCACGCGGTTGCGGCGAGCGCCTCCGGGGGCGAGCCGGGCTTCGCTTCGGCGCGAACACGAGCCGCGAGGTGCCCGGCTTGCGCCCGCACGAATGCGCTGTTGAGCAACATCAGTGCTTGCGGGGCGGTGGTGGTCGCGTTGCGGCGGTCGCAGTTCGGTTCGAGCGCGGGTGCGTCGAACGCGGATAGGAACGCGACCGGCTTCGTGCGGCGCACTTGGAGGTACACGCTGCGCCGCGGCTTATCGTCCGGTGTGCCGACCTGCCCGGTTCCGTCTTCGACCACCGCGACCGGTGGCCCGAACGGCGTGAGGTCGAGCCGGCCCGCGGCGAGCAGCAGTCGGTCGCGCACGGCCTCCGCTTCGAGCCGCCGCACCGGGAACCGGCCGTACAGCGCGTTCCCGCGATCGACCGCGTCTTTCGCCGGGTCGCGCCTTGATGACTGCCGGTAGGTGGCCGAGGTCATGATGAGTTTGTGGAACTTCTTCAGGCTCCACGGCTTCGCGTCACCATCGGCTTGTGCGTCCCCCCCGGCCTTGCGGCCGGGGTTCGCCAACTCGGTGGCGAGCCAGTCGAGCAGTTCCGGGTGCGTCGGAAGTTGTCCGAGTTTGCCGAACTCGCCCGGGGTGTCCACGATCCCGCGGCCGAAGTGATTCAGCCAGACGCGGTTCGCCATCACGCGCCCGAACAGCGGGTGCGTTCCATCGGTGAGGTGCTTTGCCCACGCGAGTCGGCGCCCGGTACTCTGGTCGGTCGCGGGCTTGGCCACGATCTCGAACCGCTTATCATCGGGAGCCGCTATGGTGAGGTCTGCGGCGGCGAGGGCCGGGCCTTTGGGGTGGCGTGCGTCGCCGCGGTAGTACAGTTTCGTTTCTGGCACGCGGCCAATCATCTCGGTCGTGACGGACACGAACCCCTCGGCCGGGCGTTCGGCTCTCTTGGCAGCGATCTTCGCCTGCTCCGCCTTCAATTCGTCCGCGACCTTCGCGTTGTACTGATACAGCACGCCCGGTGTGATGTTCAGCTTTGGGTTCGACGCGACCAGTTTCTTTTGCTCCTCGGTGCGATTGTTGGCAGGCGCGTCGAACGCGGCCTTGAGTTTCGGGCGATTGCCCTCGGGGAATTTCTCAAGCTCTCTTTCGAACGCGGCCCGCACTGCGGCGGTCTGCTTCTGGTTGAACGCGGTCTGCATCTTGCTCGCTTCCGCGTCGACCGCGTCTGCCTTCGCGCGGTCCGTGTTGGTGTAAAGCGACACGAGCCGCTCCGCGGGTTTGCGCCACTTGCCGGGATCGAGCGCAGGCTCAAACACCGCGCGAAGTTGGAAGTAGTCGCGCTGCGGGATTGGGTCATAGCGGTGGTCGTGGCACTGCGCACACCCGACCGACGTACCGAGCAACCCGGACGAAACCACTTTCAGTACGTCGGTCATCACCTGTTCGGCGTCGGTCGCGCCGGTGGGTGTGCCGTCTGGCGCGGTGCGCAGATAGCCGGTCGCGGCGAGCAGTTCCACGTGTTCTGGTTTCAGGTTGGTCCACGGGCGCGGAACCAACTCGTCGCCCGCGAGTTGCTCGATGACGAACTGATTCAGTGGCTTGTCGGTGTTCATCGCCCGAATGACGTAGTCGCGATACCGCCAGGCGTATGGGCGGACGGTATCGGTGTTGCCATCGCCCTCGCTGTCCGCGTAGCCGGCCACGTCGAGCCAGTGACGCCCCCAACGCTCGCCGTACCGCTCACTCACGAGTAACCGGTCGATGAGCTTCTCGTAAGCGTCGGGCGACTGGTCCTTCACGAACTGCTCGATCTCCGCGATCGTTGGTGGCAGCCCGGTGAGGTCGAACGCCGCACGGCGGATCAGCGTCGCGCGGTCGGCCTCCGGGTTGAAGTCCAGGTTATTTTCGCGGAGCTTGGCGAGAACGAACGCATCAATCGGGTTGCGGATCCGTTGTTTCGAGTTTGGGATGACGGGCACCGCTGGTCGCTTGAGCGGCCGGTAGAACCAGTACGCGCGTTCCTCCGAGGTGATGCCGAGACCGGGCGGGAGGGTCGCGGGTTCACCGCGGAGGGTCGGCGCGCCGGCCGCGATCCACTTCTCGATGACCGCGATCTGTTCGGCTGGTACCTTCTTCTCGCCGGGCGGCATCTCGCCAGCCTTCATTCGTTCGATGAGGAGGCTCTTTGCTGGCTCTTTTGCCACGAACGACGCGCCGTTCTTGCCGCCCGCGACGGCGAATCGCTTCAGTCGCAGGTCGAGACCGCTGGCGGGCTTCTCACCGCCGCCGTGACAGTCGAGGCAGTACGTCTTGAGGATCGGTCGGACGTGCTGCTCGAAAGTAATCGGCTCCGCAGCGGGCGCCTGCCCGGTGGTGACAGCGACCAGACCAAGAGCAACGAGGGAGCCGCGTCGCATAGGTAGGGATGTTGAAGCGGGGAGGGCGAAGTTGGCGAAGGGAGGTCAGCGTACCACGCGAGTCGCGTCGCGTCCAGAGGTGGCTGTCACGCGGCGCTTGTCGGTCTCATTCTCGGACTGTAAAGTGGTGAGCGACGAACGCCTTCAGCGCGTCTTGGCGCTTGACCTCCGCGAGGCTGCCGGGTTACTTGTCCCTGCCCGCTTTCGCGTGCCTGTAGAGTGGCCGACCTTTTTCTTGCGGAGTTTCGGCTGGCGGGGCATAAGTGACTCCTCGCCAAAGGGGACAACGAAAGGGGTAAGAAGTCCGGCTCCATTTCCTTCTTCGCATGGAACGGCTAGCAATCAAGGCAATCGTTACTTGGGAGTGTTTGCACGACTGGTGTCGGCCCAGGTCTTCAAAACCTGTGGGGGGTGTGAACAACGCTCCCAGTGGATTCGATTTCCATACACTCCCGCTTGCTTCGCACGATCGCGCCCCACGTCGGTTCGCAACACGCTTGGCTCTCTTCGTTTCGAGAACCTCTCTCCGCACCCGGTTCCGGTTGTGCGGGCGGCAGATCTATCTTTCGTTCACTACTGAACTAACGAACATATGACACGGTAGTGCGCGCCGCGACGATGGCGGGAGTAACGTTGTTCCTGTTCAACCGCCCGTGGAGAACCGCACCATGTTTGAAGTTCGCAAGGCGAAGCGGCAACGCCGCCCGCTGAAGATCAGCATCGAAGGCCTTTCGGGGAGTGGCAAGACGTTCAGCGCGCTGCGGCTCGCGTTCGCCATGAAACGCGCCGGTATCGGCAAGAAGATCGTAATCGCTGATTCGGAGAACGAGTCGGCGGGGTTGTACGACGGCGTGCAGATGGACGGCGAGAAGTGGGAGTACGAAGTGTGCCCCATCCCACACACGGCGCAGCACCCGGTCGGGTACGCCGAGTGCTACGAGTACCTCGTCAGCACGGGGTTCGATATCGTCATCTTCGATTCGCTCTCGCACGCCTGGCATGGCGCGATGGAGAAGGTGGACACCTACGCGCGGGCCAACCGTGGCGACAAATTCGGCGGCTGGGCGCAGGTCACGCCGGAACAACGCAAGATGCTCACCACCATGACCGACCCGCGAGCGCATTGCATTGCCACAATGCGCGTGAAGAGCGAGTACGAACGCATCGACGACGCGGGCAAGACCAAGATCAAGAAGGTGGGGATGAAGACCGATCAGCGCGAGAACACCGAGTACGAGTTCGACGCGGTGATTCGGTTGGAGGTCGAGAACCACGCGGCCCGTGTCGAGAAGGTTCGCGGGTGTACCGCGATGGACGGCAAGACGTGCGAGTCGCCCGGGCCCGCGTTCTGGAAGCCGCTGTTCGACTGGTGGCTGTCCGCGGAACCGGTGGAAGCGGTTTCGCCGGAAGACCACCACCGCCAGAAGCTCAACGCCGCGAAGACGCTCCCGGATCTGGCGACCGCGTGGGGCGCGATTCCGAAGGTGCTACAATCGCGGCTCGCTGACGACAAGGACCGGCGCAAGGCGGCGCTGGCAACGAAAATGAAAGCGGGCGTTCCGGCGAACGTTGGCGCAAAGACACTACCCGGGTTGCCGGATGACGACGACGCGCTGTTCCCGACTGGGGCGCGCAGCGGACTGCCGGACTGACGCAAGCAGGACGATAGTTAACTTCTGCGGGTGTGTGCGGCGAGCCGTGATTCGGTCGCCGGGCGCTCCCGCTTGTTGCGTTGGTCAAAGGCGTGACAGTTCCACGGACGCAGTTGCGAGGAATGACGCGTAGTCTGGGCAGCGGCCGATCTCGCGGTTGAGCGTCTCCGCGAACTGACTGATTTTCGGCCGCACGACGTCGAGAAAATCCGCCAGCGCGCCGACCGTGAACCCGAACCGGTTCGCCGCGGTGAGCAAAATGAAGTCGAGTGCCGCGGGGTGTTCGACGACGAACTCCAGGCGCGTCAGCAGTCCGGCGAACCAGAGCAACTCGGCCCGCGCCTCGTGCGGGGTTCCGGCCAACCGGTCCGGGTGATGATGGTGCCGGATCGGTTCGACCAGTTCATTGGGCAGACCCCAGCGCCTTAGTACCTCCGCGCCGACTTCCGCGTGGTCGGTGCCGAACACTTCGTGTTCGCGCTCGCACGCATCGGCGCCGAGCGGGTCTCCGGGGCAGGCGCTCAGTTCCGCCCACTCGGTCGGGTAGGTCTGTTGAATCAGCAGAACGCCAATGTCACGCAGGAGCGCGGCGTGCAGGTCGTCGTCCGGGGTCGGATATCCGCGACGAACGGCCAACTCGCGGGCGATGATGGCCCCGCTGATGGACGATCGCGAGTGTTCGCGCGCCGCGGGGTTGTCGCGGCTCTGCGGGCGCATCGAGGGTAGCGCAAGACTCAGCGCGAGCGCGCGAACCTTGTTCAAGCCGACCATGAGGACGGCCCGTTCCACAGAACTCACCCACCGCGCGGCGCCGTCGCGTGCCGAGTTCACGGTGCGAAGCAGCAACGCGGAGAAGCTGGGGTCGGCGGCGATCAGCGCGCCGATCTCGCTCGGCAAGCAGTCCTGTTGCGTGGAAACTTCGGCGACCTTCACCGCGGTCGCAGAGGTCAACGGGAGTTGAGTGGGATTGAGGATCGCTTCGAGCACCGCGTCGCGGTTCGCGGGAACGCCCGGTTGGCGGGACGAATGGGCGCCCGGTGTGGGCGCGATCCAACCGGTAATCTGGGCACCCATCGTCTGCCTCTGCGTTGCGGCGAAACCGACGCGCGACGAGGGCGGTGGCGGAGAGCCGTGTTCCTACTATCGAAGGTGCGGCACGAAGATTTGCGTTTCGGAGGAGCGGTGCGAAAGCAATCTACCAGCCCGCAGCACCCGCAAGGGAACTTCCCTTGCGGGTGTTGGGAAGAGCTCCGAGATCACTTCACGGTGAGCAACTTGTCTTCCTTCGGGAAGGTTTCCAGCACCAGGCCCTTCCAGTGAAGTTCCTGCGGCACCGTGTTCGAGTGCAGTTGCAGGCCGATCGGGCCTTCCTTGATGCGGTCCGGGAGCGGGTCGCGCCAGTCCACGACCGCGGTGCCGTTGATCGCGACCCGGACGCGGTTACCCTGCGCCAGAATCTCGATGTCGTTCCAGTCGTGCTGCTTGCCGACCTTCTTCGCGGGGCCGCCGTCAACACCCAGCCCGTTGCGACCGAACAGGTCGTACATGCCGTACCCGGACGGGAACATCACCAGGTGCCCCGCGTAGGTGTGCTTCGTGCGATCCTTCTCCGGGTCTTTGCTCACGTCCGGCTTCACGGTGCCCCAGAAACTCACGCCCGAGTGCATTTCGGACGTGACCAGCTTCGAAGCGAACGTGAGCCGGAAGTCGGTGTATTTTTTCTTCGTGAGCAGGTACGTGCTGAACTTCAGTCCCTCTGTGTTCTTCGCGATGATCACGCCTTCCTTGACCGACCACAGGTCGGAGTAACCTTCCCAGCCGTCGAGGGTTTTCCCGTCGAACAACTTGATCGTTTCCGTCTTCCCCTCGCGGGGTTTCACAACGGGGACTTCCTTCTTGTCAACGGGCTTCTTCTCCTGACCGACCGCGACACTAGCGGCCAGCGCGAGCAGCAGCGGAACGAACAGACGCATTTCGGAACTCCAGGCAGAGAGGTAATGAGGTTGGGCGAACGCGACTGGCCGATGATACCACACCGGAAAGGGAGTTGGGCTTGTGGTCGCGAGTAATTTCGCCGTAAGAATTCGGGTCCGAATTCAGACCCGGAGCCGCGACCCATGAAGACCGCGACCACACTTGTGCAGTCCGCGCTGAAGGTGTTCAACCTGCGGCTCGTGCGCCGCAACCGGTTCGACCGGCTGTGCGGCGTGCTCGACTCGCGCATCACCGAAACCGGGTGGCTCGTGCGCGACATCCCCGCGTGGTACGAACCGGTGGCCGGCGAACCGGGCGTGAATCTTGCTCTGCGCGACCTGATCAAGCCCGGCGACGTGTGCTTCGACGTGGGGGCGTTCGACGGCGCGCTGGCGCAGGTGATGTCGCGCGCGACCGGGCCGCGTGGCACGGTGTGCGCGTTTGAAGCCAACCCTGGGATGCTGCCGAAACTCACCAACAACTGTAGCGCGAACGTGCTGAACAACGTCCACCTGACACATGCGGCCGTGTGGCACACGACCGGCGAATGGGTCACGATGCTCATCCCGCCCGGCGTGCCGGCCGCGGCAACTGTGACCGGCACCGTCAACGCGGACACACGCCAGTTAGCGATTCCCACACTCGCGTTGGACGACTTCGCCGAGCGCCACGGGCTGTTCCCGAACGTGGTGAAGATGGACATCGAAGGCGCGGAGTTTAATGCCCTCAAGGGCTTCGCGCGCTGCCTCGCACGCCGCAAACCGCACCTCGTACTCGAACACCGGACGCACGAGATGCACGCGATCGACCTCGTGCGCGAACTGGGTTACGAGGTGTTCGACTGCGCCTCCTACGAAGACATCCGCGAAGCGAAAGACTTCCCCGCTGGTTCGTCGATTCGGAACGTGGTCTGCGTCCACCGTGACCGGTTGCACGAAACCGCTTACACGGGCCGGAAGCCGCGGCGTGCCGTGAAGGAGTTCGCGGGCGCGGAACTGACGCGGCCCGACGCAATGACCTACGAACTGCAACTCCGTTTGCCCGCAGGCCGGTACGTTGCGGAACTCGATGTCAGTGCGGACGCGGACAGCACGCTTGCCTACGACGTGAGCTTCGACCGCGCGCTGCGAGGCAAGTGGCACGTGACCGCGTGGTGGTTCCTGGCGAACGCTCGCGACCTGCCGTTTCACTTACCCCGCGAAACGACGGTCACGCTTCGCGTGTCGCACGTGGAAGGGCCGGGCGCAATGCGGTTGGACCGGTTGAAGTTGTTCGCGGTGGACGGCGTGACACCGGTGCCGAGTTTGGGCGAAGTGATGTGAAGTGCGTGGTCCGGTTACCGTAAACGCTCTCGGGTAGGTTGTGCTGCACAACCTACCCGAGAGCCAAGACGAAATGCCCTTACTCCGCACGGGCCTTCTTGAGCTTCTCGCTCACCTTGCGGCGGCGCTCGCCGTCGCGCTTCGACAGGTCTTCGTGCTTGAGCGCCTTCTCCCACGCGGCGATGGCCTCTTTCTTCTGACCAAGCGCCATGTGACAGTCCGCGAGGTGGTCCCAGATTTCCAGGTGGCTGCCGTCATCGTCGTCGGCCGCGGCTTCCTTCAGCGGGACCAGCGCCTCCTTGTATTTCTTCTGCTTGAACAGCACCCAGCCGAGGCTGTCGAGGTACGCGGCGTTCGCCTTCACCTCGTCGAGTTTCCCTTCCTTCTTGAGCTTCTCTTTTTCTTTCTTGTCGAGGTCGATAGCGTCCTTGATCAGCTTCTCGGACTCCGCAAGGTTCATGTCGTTGTCGCACCAGATGAACCCGAGATCGTTCTTGTACGTGGGGTTGTCCGGGTTCCGCTTGATGAGCGCCTGGAGGTGCTTCGCGGCCTTGTCGATCTCCTTGTTATCAACGTGCAACCCGGTAAGGATGTACTGCGTGCGGTCCTTGATCATGTCCTTCGTTTCGGGCTTCAGACGCTTGTTCGCGTCGAGCTTTTCGAGCGAGTTGGTGTAGGCCTCGATAGCGGCCGGCAGTTTGCCCTGTTCGCGGAGCACCCAGCCCTTGAGTTGGATGAAATACCAGCCGCCCTTGTCGAGTTCGATGAGCGTGTCGGAGAGCTTCAGCGCCTCGTCGAACTTCCCTTCCTTGGCGGTCGATTGCACGAGCCGTTCAAGGATGAACGGCTTTTCCTGCTCGTACTCTTCTGTCCCCATGTCGTCGAGGTACTTCTGGCACGTCTCGGACACGAGAGCGTACTTCTTGTTATCCCAGTACAGGTCGATGAGGCCCTTATAGGCCTGAACCATCTTGCTGCCGCTCTTGAGCTTGGTCGCGGCCTCAACGAGGAACTCGTAGAACGGTTCGGCCACCTCGTACTGCTTGTTGAAGTGCGCGAGCCGGGCGATCATGATCCCGCCGTTGAAGTTGAAGGGGTTCTCCTTGCCCTTCGCCTCCTTCAGCATCTTGCCGGCCTCAGTCACCAGTTTCTTCGCCTTCTCCTTGTCCTTCACCAGCGAGCGCAGTTTTTCGAGTTGCGCGTCGTCGCCGGTGACGGAGTTAAGCTTGAGCAACTCCTCGCGCAGCGGGTCTTTCTTGTCGTCGGCACCGCGTGCCTGCGCGTTGAGCAGGGCCGCGAACCCGATCGTGGCGATCACCAGAACCGCCCGTCGCACTCCCGCAAATCTCATGGCGCTCCTCCAAAAGGAAGCTGGCGAAACTCTACCAGTAGTAACGATTCTACCGACGCGGTGTAACCGGTGCCATGCCGCTTTCGGCGCGAGTGGGTGGCCCGCCGTTGGCGCATACAATCCCGAGTAGTTCGTTGCATCTCAAGGTAGGTCACTCGCTCCGCGAGTGACACCTTCGGGACGGACACAACGCACCACGGCCACCCCAGCGCGCAACTCGCGGAGCGAGTTGCCTACCTTGAGATGCAACGAACTACTCGCGTGGTCTGGAGCATGTACCTCAGTGGAGGATCAGGATGAAGACGTTCGCACTGGCAGTGGGATTCGTTGCGTGCTGTTCGCTGGTGGCACGCGCCGACGAGAAGACCGACCTGACGGGCAAGTACGTGCTGGTGACCGGCAAGAAGAACGGCGCCGCGGTGGACGAAATCGCGAAGCGAGCGGAGTACTCCGCGACCGCTGACAAGTTCACCATCAAGGGCGGCGACATGAAGTTCGTGATGAGCTACAAGATCGACACGAAGGTGACCCCGGCCGCGATCGACATGGAGATCCTTGAAGGACCGGACGGAACGAAGGGATCGAAGGCCGTGGGCATCATCGAAGTGAAAGGCGACCTGGTGAAACTGGCCTACTCGCTGGACAAGGAGAAGCGGCCGAAGGACTTCGACGGCAAGACCGGCTTCTACTGGGAATTGAAGAAGGAAAAGGCGAAGTAACCCCACGATTCGCGTCGTCGCCACCGACGACGCGAATCAACTCCCCCTCTCACCACACTACCCATGTCACGCTTCGCAATCGCGGCACTCGCGCTCGGCGCCCTTGTCATCGCTTCCGCTCCGGCGGATGAGAAGTTGAAGGGGATCGCGTGCCGGTCCGTTCACCTCGGCTACCCGGCACCGGAAGGGGTCGCGTTCTACAACGAGATGGCTGTCGAGAAGTCCGCGGACGGCACGTACTTCATGGCCGCGGGGTGGGGCAAAGGGTATTTCGGCATCCAAGAGCTCGCGAACGGGAAGAAACTCGTGCTGTTCTCCGTGTGGGATCCGACTTCCGGTGATGACCCCAAGAAGGTGGAGGAAACAAAGCGCGTGAAGATGCTCCACAAGGACGAAGCGGTGCGCGTGCAGCGGTTCGGCGGTGAGGGCACTGGCGGGCAATCGTTCTTCGACTACGAATGGAAGACCGGTGAGACGTACCGCTTTCTCGTGACTGCGAAGCCCGACGGCGACACCCGCACCGCGTACAGCGGTTACTTCTTCGTGCCCGAAAAGAAGGAGTGGAAGCACCTGGTCACGTTCTCAACGATCACGAAAGGCGATCTGCTCAAGGGCTGCTACTCGTTCGTCGAAGACTTCCGCCGGAACAAAGTCTCCACGACGAAGGAGCGATGCGCGACCTTCGGGAACGGCTGGATCAAGCCCGCGAAAGGCGAATGGGTTCCGCTCGACAAGGCGCGGTTCACCGCGGACGCAAACCCCGTGCTGAACATCGACGCGGGCGCGACCGCGGGGCGCTACTTCCTCGCAACCGGCGGGGACATCGAGAACAAGACCACGAAACTGAAGGAACAAATCGCGCGCGACAAGGTGAAGTCAGAAGCAAAGCCGCCCGCGGACCTGCCTTCGCCACAGTGACGAGTAGCGAGTCACGAGTCACAAGCAAAATGCGAAACAGAAGAAGCCGACGAGAGTCCTCGCCGGCTTCTTCTGTTTCGCTCCCAACTCGCAACTTACTCCTCCAGGAACTTCTTGAACTCGACCTGATAGCATGTCGTGTTGCTGTTGCCGCAGAAGAGGTACTTGCTGTCGGGGCTGAACGCGAGCGACTGCACCGGGCAATCGAACGCGCGGGCCACCAACTGACGGCCGCTCAGCACGTCCCAGCACCGCACGGTGCCATCGTCGTCGCCGCTCAACAGGTAACTGCCGTCGGGGCTGAACACCACCACGTTGATGTTCTGCTGATGGCCGCCGAACACGAACATGGTGTGCTGCGTCTCCGCGTCCCACACGTACACCGCGTCGTCGAGACCGGCGCCCGCGAGGTACTTGCCCTGCGGGTCGAACGCGAGCGAGGTCACGCCCGTGTCGAAGGTGCAGAGTTTCTCCCGCGTCGTGATGTCCCACACGCACACCGCGCCGTCGCGCTCACTGGTGGACATGTAATCGACGCCACCGCACGCGATCAACTTGCCGTTTGGGTGGAACGCGAGCGTCTCGAGGGTGCAGGCGTCGGCCGCTTCGACAATGATGAAATCTGGTTGGCCGGTCTCGCAGTTCCAGAGCCACACGAGGCCGTCGGCCGTGCTGGTGTGCGCGAGCGTCTTTGAGTCCGGGCTGAACGTGATGAACCCAATGGGTGGCTTGGTCGCTTCGAGCGATGCGGCGAGATGCCCGTCGGTCACGTTCCAGAGTTGGGTGAAGTGGTCGGTGCCGCCGATGCCGAGCCACTTCCCGTCCGGGCTGGTTGCGACCGAGAACGCCGGGCACAGGTTTGTAGGGGCGACCTCGTCCCCGGTGTCAACGTCCCACACGCGCACGTTCGCTGAGCCTGAACTTGCGAGACGTAGGGGGGCGTGGGGGGTCTTCCCACCACTCTCAAGGGGGGCGTGGGGGGGCGAACCAGGAAGGACCGCGATCGCGTGCCGGCCGCGTGGGTTCGGTCCGGCAATCAGTTTTCCCTCGCGCACGTCCCACACATGAACCACGCGATCCACGCCGGCACTCGCGAGTTTCGTTCCATCGGGGCTGAAGGCGAGGCACTTGATTTCGTCGTTGTGACCGCGCAGAACCGGGCCGCGTGTGGCGGATTCTGCGTCGAGCCACAGGTGAATGTCGAAGTCCGAGTCGGCGCACGCGAGGTACTTGCCGTCCGGGCTGAACGCGACTGTCACCACTTGGTCCGCGTGGCTGTTGAGCAGCATGAGCGGGTCCAGATGCGGCGGGCGCCACACACGCGCGGACGTGTCCCAGCCCGCGGAGACGAGTAGCGTCGAATCAGGACTCCACGCGAGCGCGGGAACGCGGTCGGTGTGGCTCCTCAGTTCGGCAACGAGTTGGTGGGTGACCGTGTCCCACACGCGTACCAGAAGGTCTTCGCCCGCGGTAGCGACGAACGCGCCATTCGGCGAGAACGCCACCGCCGCGACACCCTTTCGCGGGTGCGCCGCGATTTCGCTGATGAACCTGTTCGCGGTGGTGTCGCAGAAACGGAGTTTGCCGTCGTCGTGCCCGCTGGCAACGGTGCGGCCGTCCGCGCTGAACGCGATGGCCGTGACCCAGGCATCTTCGTCGCCGCGTTGTTCGATGCGACTGACGAGCTGACCGGTACTCACGTCCCACAGGAGGAGATCGTCGTTCCCGCTGGCGAGCAGTTTCGCGCCGGGGCCGAAGCACCACAGCGTTTCGAGATCGCTGAGGTAGTGCCGGGCGAGCAACCGCCCGTCAGGCGTCCAGTGCCGCAGGACGCCGCTCTCATCAATAGAGAACAGCGAGCCATCGGCGGCGAACGTGATGCCCGCGATGTCGCCGTCGGTGTGGAATCGCGGTTCGCCGAACACGCGATTCACGAGCGGTGACGGACGCACGGGGCCAGTGTTTTCGGTATGTAGGGGAGCGCGTGTGGACATGAAAGCCCTTACGTCGAGGCGGTCTTGGTGCCGATGTCGCGGCAGAGAGGCGCGGAACCGGTGATGCGAGTCTAGAACAGCGATTTCGGATGGGGCGAGAAAAACAACCGGAGTTGCTGGAAAAATCGGTGGATCGCGTACATGTGATTGGGACTAAATTATTGTCACACCTGAACTTCGTGCGCCAATACGAGAAACGCAAACGCATTGAGTCGGAAAAAGGAACCGAGAAATCGGGTGAACCCCGAGAACCGCGGGCGAATGAGGCTCGGCGAGTTAGCCACAGTTTCCAGGCACGATGGGCTGCCGAGTTCGTGACACGACAGTTCGCGACGCCACACCGGAAACGCATTGCCACAAAGGGTGTTGCGTCGGTGCCGTCGTTCCGATACCTGCGCGCCTACAGTAACTCAACATCGGTTAACGGGGTGGCAGATGGACTGGCCGGGATTCGTTCGGCGACACTTGCTCGCCGACGGTCGGATCAGCGACGCCGAAACCGCGATCATCCGGCGGGCGGTGCTGGCGAACAACAAGGTGGACCGTGAGGAGGTCGCGTTCCTCCTCCGACTCAAACGGGAGGCGAACAGCGTCCACCCCGACTTCGACAAGTTCCTTTTTCAGATCGTCCGCTCGGTCGTCCGGGCCGACGGGGTCATCTCGGACACGGAAACCCAGTGGCTCCGCGAGGTGATAATGTCGGACGGGCAAGCGAGTGGAGCGGAGCGGGAGTTCATCACCAGACTGCGTTCGGAAGCCGGCAGTGTCGGGAAAGAATTCGAGCGACTGCACACCGAAGTGATGCAGGTGCAGCAGACAGATTTCTGGGGGTAAGCGAGCGGGTGTCGTTCCCGCTTACGGGCACATCGTGGTGTTCGTGGCGACGGAACTTCTACGCCACCACGAGCGAGCGTTCTGGGTCGTTCGCCACTGTTGACCGCGTTGTTCCAGTGCGTCGAGGCTGGCTTGCAACTCGCCCCGTTTACTTTCGAGCATGGACTCGTCGGCGTCTGGCTCGACCGTGATCGGTGGGGCAAACACAACCAGCGCCCGGCTGAACGGCTTCGGGACGCTCATCCGGTCCCAGCTACCCAGAGTCCAACTGCGCGACGCAACACAGGCGAAGGGCAGAATTGGTTGGCCGGTTTTCTTGGCGAGCAGAACCGGACCCATCTTCGCGACGTGCCGCGGTCCCTTGGGGCCATCGACGGTGAAGGCCGCAGGGTACCCCTGACGTACCAATCGGATCATCTCGATCAGTGCGCCGATGCCCCCTCGCGTCGAGGAACCGCGCACCACGCCGTAACCAAACCGCTGGATACAACGGGCGATGTACTCGCCGTCGAGACTCTGGGAAGTCATCACGACGATGTTCCGGCGACGGAATACGTGCGTCGCCAGAGCGATGCAGTCGTGCCAGAAAGAGTAGATGGGAAGCCGGTCGCCGTGGGTGGCTGACTCCCAGTGTTCTCGACCCTCGAACTCGAAACGGATCGTGTGGGCGAGCGCATTAAGAAAGGCCTTCATTCCGCGACTGACAGCGCGAATCGTGAGGCGTTGTTGGAAGGAGTAGCCCGACAGGTCGCTGAACTGGAACGCCCGGGGCGTCGCCTCATCCGCGGCCGTTCGCGGAGTGGCTTGCTCGGCATGCATTAGGGGGGGCGAAGACCCGCTCATCGATTGTCTCAGGGCAGTTTGAAGCAGGTCGCGCGGGCAGTAACATTTGAAAGCGTTTCATCCTGTATCGACTCCCGGAGACTTCTCACAACAGCGAAATGCGACATAATCAGAAAAAGTCGCGTAACCGGAACAGCCTGCGATGCAACGTGGGCGAGATGGGAAGGACAAGGTGTTGGGACGGGCCGGAAGTGGCAGTGACGCCCGCCCGCGCAGCGAGACTGCACCGCAGACGATGCGCGGCGCGGGCGGCAAAAAGTGTCTGTCGCGGACGTTTCCGGCTCGTCAAACACGAACTCGGGAGAGCATTGCGATGCGCCTGTCTGTTCTGCTCCTCATTCCCCTTTTGGTTCGCAGTGCCATGCCCGCAGCCGAACCGCCCACGCCCAAAGGCGACACACTCACACGAGAGTGGGCGTCTGCGTTCGCGAAGCTCGCGCTCAAGGGCGCGAAGAAGGAGTATCCCAACAAGCCCGGACACGTACTCCTCGACGACAAGGACGCCAAGACGCCCAAGGCGCTGCACCCGGCGTTCTACGGGTGCTACGACTGGCACTCCGCGGTCCACGGACACTGGATGCTCGTTCGCGTACTGCGGGCGCACCCCGCTCTGCCGGAGTCGAAAGACATCCGCGCTGTGCTCGCGGAACACCTCACCGCTGCGAATATCAAAGCCGAGGTGGAGTACTTCAACCGGCCAGAAGCGAAGTCGTTCGAGCGGCCCTACGGCTGGGCGTGGTTGCTCAAACTCGCGGAGGAACTGCACACGTGGGACGATGCCGAGGCGCGAACGTGGTCAAAGAATCTCAAGCCGCTCGCGGAACTGATCGCGAACCGCTACATCGAGTACTTCCCGAAGCAGACGTATCCGATCCGCGCTGGGGTCCACGCGAACACCGCGTTCGGCCTCACGTTCGCCCACGACTACGCGAAGACCACCGGCAACAAGAAACTGCAAGAGTTGATCGAGGAGCGGGCGAAAGCCTACTACGCGAAGGACGTGGATGCGCCCGCGCGGTGGGAACCTGATGGCGCTGACTTTCTCTCGCCGAGCCTGTGTGAAGCGGACCTGATGCGCCGCGTGCTTCCGCCCGCGGAGTTCTCGCGGTGGTTCCACAAGTACCTGCCCGGTGCCGTGAAGGGCGAACCTGCGAACCTGTTCGCGCCAGCAACAGTAACCGACCGCACCGACCCGCAACTCGTTCACCTCGACGGGTTGAACCTGAGCCGCGCGTGGTGCCTACGAGGCATCCTCACCGCGCTGCCGAAGGATGATGCAGCACGCAAGACGCTGGCCGCGTCCGCGGCAAAGCACTCCGAAGCCGGGTTGAAGCATGTCTCCAGTGGTGACTACGCCGGCGAGCACTGGCTCGCGTCGTTCGCGGCGTGGATGCTGTCGCTGCCCGCACCTGAGTGATCCTACTCGACGTAACTGTCCGCGGTGGCACAAGAATGGGTGGCTTCGAGATCAACCGAGAGTTGGTCATCGAGAGGCAATCGAAGGGCGCACGGACCGACCCGTGCAGCCCGCCCCGGAAGAACTGGGCGGAACGGATCGCACAGTTCGCGCGAAAGTGAATGTGGGAAAGGGAAGAAACACGCAGTTGGCAACGGAATTCTGAGCGGGGAGTCGATTTTTCCGCTTGGATTGCCGAAACACTGTGTGTAGATTGTGTGAAGGAAATGTGTGCGAACCGGGTAGATTCGTTCTCAATTCGTACTAAGCTCAAGCGGAATCGCGTTTTGGGTTCTGTGACGAATGCGAGCGGTCGCCGGTTTCGGACGCGGTTTTCGCCGGTTATTCGGCGGAATCGACTCGGGCGAGTGCCCAACACGCAGCGTGGAGCTGAAGACGAGGGGATGGTGAGATGGCAACAGCGCAGTGGACGAAGGACGAATGCGGAACCCGCGATTGGATCGGGGATGGGGTTCTGCAACTCGGTGCGATGACCGGGGCCGCGGTGGGTGCGCTCGCGGGCGTGAGTCTCGCGGGCGATCTGACCAGCGGAACTTACCTGACGGCGATTCTGGGCGCCGCGGGGACGGTTCTGGGGAGCGTCTCGTGCGCGCTGGCCGGAAAGTACCTTCTGTTACCACTGTGGGCCGCGATGTTGGGCGTGTCACCGAACAATCGCCCGTGACCGCGAAAGCGGACAGCAACGAGTCACCCGAAGGGGCCAGCGGATGCCGGCCCCTTCGCTTTTGTGTAGGTCATTTCGGCGAGACGAAGCGGTGGTGGCTTCCCGATTCGTGCCGCGTGCGGTATCTTCATCTCCGCTTCGCGCGGAGGTGTCATGCGATATCGGACGATTGTTCTTGCTCTCGGTTGCGTCGTGTTGGCGACACTCATCGCCGCTGGCGCAGCGGTGCGCGCGTTGCGCCCGACCTTGGTGCCGCCCGCGTGGGCGACCGATTACGACGTGAACGCCACGACACCGGAAACGATCGCACCAGGCACAGTTGTGGACCGGTCCGCGCCGGAGGGTTGGTCGCACCTTGTCATCAAGAGCCTGCCGCGTGTGCGGTTGAGCGAAGTGGAGCGAGTGCCGAGCGTCCCCATCATCGGGCGCGATCTGACCGTGCGCATGGTCGGGTGGATGTTCACCGCGTTCACTGCGGATGTGGTGAAAGAGCGTCAGGGCGTACACACGCGATACCGGCTCCGCGCGATCGGGTTGGGGTTGGGCACGAACGCGAAAGGGTGCGACGTGGTCGTGACGACGGAAACCGCACGGCAACATGGCGTGGAGATGAACTTTATCAAGGACGAGGTTCTGACCACCGGCTACCGGATTCAGAAGCAAGCCGTCATCCCGGTACACGGTCCGTCGTTTGCGATCCTCGACACGCCCGTAATCTCCCGCTGCGGGGATCGTCACCGCACAATCCGCTATCGTTACGCACTGCTCGTGGACACGAAAACAGGCACGCTCGATGTGCTGCTCTGGCTTCTCGGTGGCGACGGCGGCGAATGCGCTGATCTGACACGTGTCGTGTGGATCGAGCCAAACTGCATCGACGAGGCGGAGTTGGTTCCTGATCCCAAAGAGTTCGACGGCGGGCGGCCCTCGGACCTGTCGTTCGCGGTGGACAAACTGCCCCCGTATCGGGTAGAGATGCCGCTCTTGCCCGAACTGCGCGAACTGGCCGGGAAGACGAAATTCACCCCCGACGAGGCTCATGCCCTCGAAGACGGCTTGCGGAAAATGACGGCGCAATCTCGTCCCTAATCCTCTGGAAGCCTACCCAAAATGAACGCGATAATTCGTGCCGCGCTGGCGATCACCCTTCTCGGCCCTCTTCTTTCCGTGGCCGCGCAACCCGCGGCGCCCGCCAAGCACGACGAACAGAATCCGCTGTTCAAGCGGTTGGTAGAGGACGGTCTCGAAGTCGGCCCCAAAGTGAAGACCAAGTTCCCCGCGCCGACCATGGCCGACGGCCTCGAAGCGAAGAAGCAGACCGAGATCATCAAGGGGTTGATCGCGAAGGACTACGCGTATGACGAGTTCACGCGCGTGTCCGTGCTCGCCCCGCAACTGATGAAGATTCGGGACGTCGCGGGCGCGGACCCGAAGACCCCCGCGCGCGGGGTGGACGTGTGGTTCGTGGTCCACGGCGATGTCAAGTTGCTCGACGACGACAAGTTCCTCGACAAGCTCCTGACCGCGGGGAAGGCCGGCGGGGGCGGAGGGAAGGGCGGACCGCTCGATCCCAAAGAACTCGCCGCGCGGAACATCGTCATCAAGAAGGGCGACGAGAAGCGAGAGAGCTACGGCACGATCGAGTTCGACTTTTTGGAGAAAGTGCGGCTCAAGGCGACCGGGCACGCGATGTGGAGCCGCAACGACACCTCCATCGTGGCCGCGGCCGAGATCGACCCGCGGTTCCTGAACGACAAGGAGTTCCCGAACCAGTGGCGTTCAATCACGAAGGACACCGGCGCGGTGAAAATCGGCGACCCGAACCCGTGGAGTGGGGCCGCGATGTACGTGAAAGTGACCAAACTTGCGGAACCAGCGGGCGCGATGTTCGTTGAGCAGCACATCGTGTTTGTCGAACCCAAGGGCTGGTTCGACGGAACCAACCTGCTCGGCTCGAAGTTGCCCATCGCGGTGCAAGACAATGTCCGCACCATGCGGAGGGAGTTCCTGAAGAAGAAGTGACGAGTCGCGAGTAACGCGTAACGAGCAAATGCAGAAAACCGGAGCCATTTCGCTCTTGATCTTCTGCATTTGCTCGTTACGCGTTGCGCGCCTCGTTTAGCGGGGCTTGTTCGGACCGCCGCCGCGTGGGCCGTTGAGGAACGAGTTCACCCGCTGCTTCAACTTGCGATGTGCCGTGGTGCTGCCGTTGGCGAGTTGGAGTGCGTCCCGCACGTTCAGCCCTGGGTCGGGGAACGGCAACTTCGCGAGTGCGTCATCGACCTCGCCCACGAGCGAGTACTTGGTATCATCGCCGGCGTTTACCTCAATGCCCAGCGCGCGCAAGGATTCGAGGTCGCGGTAGAACCCGCGGACGTCGAGCTTGAGGCGCCGGAGAAGTGACGCCCGCGTCTGCGGGCTGCCACGGAGCAGCGTGAGCAGGCGGTACAGGCGCGCCGCCCGGAGTGAGGTGAGCGAAGCCGCGGAGGCGTCCACCTTTTTCCTCCCCATAGAGTCGCCTCCGTGCAGTGCGGTGGAGGGACCGTGCGTCTGGGCGTGCCGCCGATCACTCGGCAGCGAAACCGCGGTCGCCCGTCCTCTGGGCGCCGCACATGTGACTGACCGCGTCGAACGGGCGTGGCGATGGGTTGATGGTAGAGACGCCGCACGGGGAAAGCAAGCGCCGCTACACGGATTGAGGTGCGGCGAGTGCTGCGTCCCGCGTGAGTGACAACGCGTTGTCACTCACGCCACCGAGGAGGGCGTAGTTACCTGTGTACCCGCGAGCGCCTCCGTATCAGTTCGTCCACGACGGTGCCGACCAGGAGCGTCACACCCACCACTGCGGGGATCACGTCGCTCTTGTCGCCGCGGAAGTTCACGATGCTTTCGATGATCGGCAGCACCATCGCGCCCAATACCATCCCCACTGCTGTACCCTCGCCCCCTTTCAGGCTGCAGCCGCCCAGCACTGCGCCAAGGATCGCGTACAGTTCCCAGCCCAGACCGGCGTTGTCGGACTGAACCGACGGTGAGTTGAGGAACAACAGCACGCCCACCAGCGCCGCCAGCGCCGAACACGCGACGTACACTACCACGCGGTGCCGGTCCACGTTCACCCCCGCGTACTTCGCGGCCAGTTCGCTGTGTCCGATCGCGTACCAGTAGCGCCCGTATGCAGTGCGGTGCAGGAAGAATCCCACCACCGCCGCGAGAACTACCAGCAAGATGAATTGCGCCGGGAACAGCAATTCGCCGTCGGTCGGAGCCTTGCCGATCAGGAGGTATCGCAGGTATCGCAGTGACTCGTTGAATTCCGGATGTGCCTGTGCAACGCGCGACATGCTGACGGTGTCGCCGAGCAACCGCGCGACGCCGCGAAAGATGAACATGCCGCACAGCGTCACGAGGAACGGTTGCAGTCGGAGTCGCGTAATGAGCAACCCGTTCACGAGTCCGACACCCGCGCCGAACAGCACAACGATCGGCACCGCGACGTACGGGTGAACGCCGCGGCTCATCAGCACGCCGAATAGCACGGCGCCGCACGCGACCACCGAGCCGATGGAGAGGTCGATGCCACCAGTGATGATAATCAGCGCCGCGCCGAGCGTGATGATCCCGTACTGGCCCTGGTAGTTGGCCACGTCGATCAGGTTGCCGACCTCGCCGGCCTTCTCGTGCGATGAGAACAGCGCGCCGTAGAGCACCAGCACCAGACCCAGCACGCCCAGAATCCGCTTCATGTCGCACTTCCCCCGGTCGCGAGTCGCATCACCGCTTCTTCGGTTAACTTCGTGCCGGTCAGTTCGCCAGCCACGCGACCCTCGTGCATCACCACGACGCGGTCGGACATGCCGAGCAACTCTTCCATGTCGCTGGTGATCATCCACACCGCGACGCCCTGCCCCGCGAGTTCGTCCACCAGTGCGTAAATCTCGGCCTTCGCGCCGACGTCCACGCCGCGGGTCGG
>SXID01000074.1 GCA_005772955.1 Planctomycetia bacterium | reverse complement strand
CGAAACGACCGACGCGCACCGCACAGCGGACCCGGCGAACCGACTGGTGTGGCGCCACAGCCCGCGCCGGCTCAGCGCCGAGGAGATGCGAGACGCAACGCTCGCCGCTGCAGGCGTGCTGAACACCAAGCGTCCCGGTCCGTCGCCCGCGACCGCACTCAAGATGATCGAGATGCGCGACAACGGTCCAGAAGCGAAAACGATCAACGACAAGGCCGACAGCGCGACCTACCGCAGCGTGTACCTGCCACTGCTTCGTGGGGTCACGCCGCACGCGTTGGAAGCCTTCGACCCCGTTGACCAAACGCTCGTCAGCGGCATACGTGACACGACCACGGTTCCGGGGCAAGCACTGTTCCTGCTGAACTCCGTCTTCGTGCGGAAGCAGGCGCTGAGCTTCGCGGAGCGCGTGCTGAAGGACAAGGACGCGACCGACGCCGACCGCGTTCGCACCGCTTACCGGCTCAGCCTCGGGCGCCTTCCGACCGACAAGGAACTCGATCGCGCGAAGGCGTTCCTTGGCGACTACGAGTCCGCGTATCGCGAGTACCTCATCACGAACCCACCAAAGGCGGTGCCGCCGCCCAAGAAGGGGCCGGAGCCGAAGAAGGGCAACGAGCCGCCGTTCGACCCGGACCAGATCGACCAGACCGGCGAGCCGATCACCGAGGCGAGCGTTCAGCCAAAGGATGCGAAGACGGCCGCGTGGCTCGCATTCACACAGGCTCTGATCGGCAGCGCCGAGTTCAGGTACGTGAAGTGAACTGAGTCTCGAACCTACCCAATAACATCCACAAGCCGCGCCATCGCAATGGTGCGGTCTCGCCAAACCAAACACCAACTACCCATGAACCAGTTCCAACCCTTCTCTCGACGCCAGGCATTAAAGAGCGCCAGCGCGGGGTTTGGCTATCTCGCGCTCGCCGGGTTGCTCGGCGAGCAGACCCGCGCCGCGGACAAGGCCGCGCCCAAGCCGCTCGCGCCGAAGGAACCGCACTTCAAGGTGAAGGCCAAGCGGCTCATCTTCGTTCACATGAACGGGTCGATGTCGCAACACGACACATTCGAGTACAAGCCGCAACTGTTCAAGGACGGCGGCAAGGGCGGTCCCGGTGGCGGCACGCTCACCGCGCCGAAGTTCAAGTTCGCGCAGCACGGCGACACCGGTTCGTGGTTCTCGGAACTGCTGCCGAACCTCGCGAAGCACGCGGACAAGCTGTGTTGGCTCCGCGGGCTGCACACCGACACACCGGCGCACCCGCAAGCGGTGGTGCAACTCCACACCGGCAGCGCGAACGCGGCCCTCACGCGACCGAGCATCGGCGCGTGGCTGCTTTACGGTCTGGGCACCGAGAACCAGGACTTGCCCGGCTACATCACAATCAACCCGCCGCCGAACTTCGGCGGCGCGGTGAACTACGGCAACGCGTTCCTCCCGGCTCACTACCAGGGCACGCGCATCAACGACCAGGGCTACCTGCCGAACTTGAAGGCCACCAGCGCGACCGACCTTCAGCGCAAACAACTCGACCTGATCCAAGGCATGAACCGCGACCTCGGGCTAACGCCCGGCGCACCGGACGCGGTTGATGGCGTGATCGAATCGTTCGAGTTGGCGTTCAAGATGCAGGGGAAGGTGCCTGAGTTGCTCGACGTTTCCAAAGAGCCGAAGAAGGTGCTGGACGCGTACGGCGTGAACAACGGACCCACCGGGGCGTTCGCGCGGCAGTGTGTGATGGCCCGGCGCCTGAGCGAAGCCGGTGTCAGGTTCGTGGAGATCTGCCAGCCAGGATGGGACCACCACAACAACCTGCACAAGGGCTTGATCGACCGCTGCGGCTCGGTCGACCAACCGGTCGCGGCACTGCTCGCCGATCTGGAGAAACGCGGAATGTTGGACGACACGCTGGTGCTGTTCGGGAGCGAGTTCGGCCGGTTGCCAACGGCGCAGGGTGCGGACGGGCGTGACCACAACATCACCGGTTACCCGATGTTCCTGACCGGTGCGGGCGTGAAGAAGGGGTTCACCTACGGCGCGACCGACGAGTACGGCATCAAGGCCGTCGAAGGCCGGATGCACACCACCGACTTGCACGCGACGCTGCTCGCACTGATGGGATTGGACCACGAGAAGCTGACGTACAAGTACGCCGGCCGCGACTTCCGGCTAACCGACGTGAAAGGTGAAGTAGCGAAGGACATCTTCGCCTGATGCATGAGATCGAGGCAGTCTGTTTCTTGTGGTACGGGCAAGCCGCCTGCACTACAAGAAACAGACTGCACGAGCTGCTCAGCTTTCAAATCTCCGCGAGCTGTTGCTTCGAGTCGCCGAACTCCTTCAACCGCACGCCGGCCTTCTCCATGAGGGAGAGGTAGAGGCTACACATCTTGCGGTTCGGCTTTCCCGCGTAGTCGAGAATGCGGCCGGTCTTGATCTGCCCGCCGCCCTTGCCGAGCATCACCACAGGAAGCTGGTCGTTGTTGTGGTTCCCGGTCATCATGCTCGAACACATCATAATCATGCTGTTGTCGAGCAACGTCCGGTCGCCTTCTTTCACCGCGTCGAGCTTCTCCGCGATGTATCCGAGTTGCTGCGTGAAGAACTGATTCACCTTGAGCCAGTCCGCGCCGTCGGTGTGCGAGAGCAGGTGGTGGATCATGTAATCGATTCCGCCCTTGCCCCCCGCGGCCTGTAGGTTCGGGAACCGCAGCGACGAGTGGTCGTTGTTGAGCTTCAGCGTGCAAACGCGCGTGGTGTCCGTGCGGAACGCGAGCACGAGGATGTCGCACATGAGCCGCATGTGCTGATCCACGTCTTGCGGAATGCCGTCGGCCGGGCGCTTCATGTCGGGCTTTTCGAGCGTGGGACGCCAGCCCTGGAGTCGCCCGTTCTTACCGGCTTGATCGATGCGTGTTTCCACCTCACGCACGCTGGATAGGTATTCGTCTAACCGGCGCTGGTCCGCGGTGCTGACCTTGCTCTTGTAGCTGGTCGCATCTTCGCGAATAGCATCGAGCACGCTCTTATCAGACTTACCCACTTCGTCGCGGAAGAGCCGATCGAACGCGAGCGCCGGATACAGTTCGAGCGGTGTCGGTGTGGTCGCGGAACTCCACGAGATGTGCGAACTGTAGATCATCGAGTAGTTTTTGTGAATCGCCGCAATCGACGG
>SXID01000012.1 GCA_005772955.1 Planctomycetia bacterium | reverse complement strand
GCGGACATCGAGTGGGAGCGGATGCGGGCCGGCGGCGCTGGCGGTCAGCACGTCAACACGACCGAAAGCGCGGTCCGCATCTGGTACAAGAAGGGCACGCCCGAAGAGATGGAAGTGAAGTGTCAGGACGGGCGGAGCCAGGGGAAGAACTACGACCAGGCAATGCGTATTCTGCGGTCGCGGTTGTTCGAGCGGCAGCAGGAGAAGTTGCACAAGGCCCGTTCGGACATGCGGAAGTCGCTGATTGGCACCGGCGACCGGAACGCACGGATTCGGACGTACAACTTCCCGCAGAACCGGTGTAGCGACCACCGCATCGAGTTCACCGCCTACAAGCTCGACGCGATCATGGCTGGCGACCTCGACCAGATGGTGCAGCCGATGCGCGACCACATCCGAAAAGAGAAGCTCGCGAACGCCGGTCAGTGAGGCGGCGCGTTGTCTTGACCTCCCCGTCAAACGGGAGGTCAAGACAACGCGTTGTTCGTTGCATCTTCGGGGCGCGGCTGATAGCCTAAACCCACTTCCCCAATCGTTCCACCACAGCCCTTGCGAGGCTCCAACGTGGTCGAAGTGTCGTGCCCGCACTGCGGGGTGAACCTCAAAGCACCCGAAGACCGCATCGGCAAAAAGGCCAGGTGCAAGAAGTGCCAACAGCCGTTCCGCGTACCCGGGCCGATCCCGATGGCCGAGCCAGTCGGCGACGAACCGCAAGCGCTGAGCGTGGTCGCGATGCCGACGCCCCGGCTCCCGCCGGACGAAGGCGAGGATGACCGCACCGAACTCATGACGGTGGACCAGATGCCACCGCTCCCGCCACTTCCCCCGCCCAAGGCCAAACCCGCGCCAGTATCCGCGGCAACGCCGGCGCCCGCGGTGAAACCCGCGCCCGCACCGCCCGCGGCCAGGCCCGCGTCCGGCACCGCGAAGGCCGCTCCACCGAAATCGACCGCGTCTGTTCCCGGCGCGAAGGCCGCTGAACCGCTCCCGATTGGCGACGAGGCCGAACCGCTCGCAGACATCCCTTCCGACGCGCCGCCGAAGTCGAAGCCGAGAGCGAAGGCCAAGCCCGCGGCTGAATCGGTGCCCGACCCGGAATCCGAACCGGCGCTGACCGACAATGCGTTCGCCTTCGGCCTCACCGACGAACCCAGCGAAGCCCCCAAACCGAAGAAGAAACGCGACGAAGAAGAGAAAGAAAAGCCCGAACCAAAAAAGGCCCCGGCGAACGGGAAAACGAAGGCCGCGCCGGCTGACGGCGCGCTCGCCTTCGGTTTCACCGACGAGCCATCGCCGCCCGAAACCGCCAAGCCCAAGAAGAAACGCGACGAAGACGACAAACCCGCAGAACTGGGGAACAAGAAGGCAGTCAAGAAAACGCGCGACCTAGACGAACCCGAAGACGACGAGAACAAGCCGCGTTACCGCCGCCCGGAAGAAAAGGGCAGCGGCATGGCCAAGATGATGCTGATCACCGCGTTCGTCGGCTTCTTCGCGGTAGGGTTGGGGATCGCGGCGTTCGTCGTATACGCGAAGAAAAACAAGCCACCGCCCGAGGTCAAGAAGGAAGAGAAGAAAGAAGAACCGATCCCGGACCCGCCGGTGACCCCGCCCGTGGTCGTCCCACCGGTCACGCCCAAGGACAAGGTCGATCCGAAGCCGAAAGACACGGTAGACCCGAAGAAAGACAAGGAACCCGATCCGGTCCCGACGCGACCGGGATTTGAATTGGCAATCAAATCGAAGCCGTTCGATATCGGTAAGGAGAAGGACGCGGCGAAGCTCGAGCGTGCCGACAAGCCCGGTGAGCCGCGGTTCGTGCTCGAAACGGCGTTCGCGTCCGTCCTGCGCGCGTTCCCGCCGTTCGACCCGAAGTCCGCGGACACCTACGCCGTGGTGCGTGAGGGCGCGAAACTCTCGCTCGACGCCTACAGCCCATCGTCGGGCAAGCGGATATCACGCCTGGAGTTCGCCGCGGACCTCACCCGGCCGATCTGCGACCTGTACGCCTCGGTCACCGACTCGCAGTTCCTCGCCGTGTCCGACGGCAAGATCACGGTCTGGAACCTCGCCGACCAGAAGAAGTTGTTCGATGCGGTCGATCCCTACGCGGGCAAGCCGGACCACGAGAAGAACGGTATCGCGGCCGCGTTCTTCTCGGTTCAGCCGAGTCAGATCGTGGTCGTGTCCACGGCCGGCGCGGTCCACTTATACAGCCTCCCGGCGAAGGCATCAGTGGCCGAGTTCGCACCGCCACACGGGGCGAAGGGCAAGGTCGTGCTGGACGAGTCCGTCGCACGCGCCGAGGGCGGCGGTTCGATCGTCCTCGCAGTGGGCGGCGTTCTGTACCAGATCCAGTCCAGCGGAAACCTGGCGAGGCTCCGCACGCACGATCTCGGTGGCGACGCGAAACCGCTCGCAGTCGCCGCCAGCGGCACCCCCGGCCGGCTCCTGTTCGCCTTCGAGACCGATGCGAAGGGGAAGAAGGACCGCGGCCTGCTCTACCTGCCGCTCGGCGCCGGGGCCAAGCCCGTCATCTCGCTGTGGCCCACGGTGGCCGGAACCCCAAAGAGTGCGTTCTGGGTCGGCGACACCTCCGCCGGGGTGGCCACCGAGAACGGTGTGGTGTGGTTCGACGAGGAGATGAACAAGTTCGGCCCGCTGGTCGTCACCCGCCCCGTCGCCGCCGGTCTCTACCTCGGTGCCGGAAACCAGTTCTTGTACGTCGTCCCGCACCCCAGTAAACCGGCACAGTCGGTCCTGGTAACGCTGGCGGTTCCGTTCGGGGACGCCTTCGACTTCCGCCGCGAGGCCGCGACCCGTCTCCGCGTCGTTCGCATCGACTCCAACGGCCTCGCAAAGTAAAGCGTGGCCCACCGGTATTCAGTGGCGTGCCTGGGGTTTGTGACTTACGTAAGATGGTGTCGCGGAACCGAATCGCACGAACCGGCATCCAACCGGTTGTGCGTGCTTTGACCACCGACCAATCCAACAGGAGAGTACTGATGTTTCAGCGGACGACGGCCCTCACCGCACTTGCGGCGGCCA
This sequence comes from Planctomycetia bacterium, assembly GCA_005772955.1. GTDB lineage: Bacteria > Planctomycetota > Planctomycetia > Gemmatales > Gemmataceae > Gemmata. The sequence goes on along the minus strand of SXID01000012.1, from coordinate 9,185 downwards.
TCCTCGGATTGACCACGCTCAGCGGCTTCGCGCAGCCAGACAAGAAGCCAACGCCGGCCGACCTGAAGGCTTCGAAAGAGGCTCTTCAGAAAGTTCAGGACTTCGTCGGGCTGTGGAATGTGGAAGGCACGCAGAAGGTCGGGGCAAAGACCGAGGCGTGGAAGGAGAAGGTGAGTTGGGGCTGGAAGTTCAAGGACGGCGACGCCTGGATCACCGTTTCGTTCGCCGAGGGCAAGGGCAAGTACTTCACTGTCGGCGAACTGAAGTACGACGTGGTGAAGAAGAAGTACCTGCTCTCGCTCACTCCGAGCGGGAAGGGCGAAATGGCCCAGACGTTCGAGGGCGACTACGCCAAAGGCGCGCTGAAAGTAGACCGCAAAGACCCGAAGACCGGCGACGTGTACCGGCTCACGCTGAACACACTCGCCGAGGGCGATAAGTTCGCGCTGAAATACGAGAAGCAAGACGGCGGCAAGGGATTGTTCGCTGCGGTCCACGCGATGAACGGCCCCAAGGACGGTCTCGTCGCGGGCGCGCCGAAGAAGCCCGAGTGCATCGTCTCCGGCGGTTCTGCCAACATCCAGGTTTCCTACAACGGAAAAACCTACTACGTGTGCTGCTCTGGGTGCCGCGACGAGTTCAACGCGGAACCGGCCAAGTACACGAAGGGGAAGTAACGAGTTGCGAGTGACGAGTAACGAGTTGCGAGCAGAAGCGGAAGACCGAAGGCACACAGACCTCCGCTCTTCCGCCTCGGCTCGCAACTCGTTACTCGTCACTCGCAACTACATTTCGCTCAAGCCCTCCAGCCCTCCCGGTCGATCTCTTGCAGTGGTGCGCCGCGTTCCGGTGTGCCGCGAGGAGGTTGACCGTGCGCCCCAAACACACTCTGATAACCGTGATCGGGCTGGCCGCGGCGCTCGCGCTGGCGCAACCGACCAAGTCGCAGGACGGGCCGTTCGACGGCCTTCAACCACACTACTGGCCACACCGCGCCTTCGGCATCCCCGTAGACGTTCAGAAACTCACCCCGCTCGCAAACAAACCGACCCACCTCCAGCTCTACTACGCCGCAAGCCGTGGTTCGTTCCAGAAGGGGCCGAAACTGCCGCTCAGCGGTCTGCACGAGATCAACGGCGACAAGCGCGGCTTCCTCTTTGAAGCGCCACGTGATGGCGACTACGAGTTCGCGGTGCAACTCGTCTATGCCGATGGATCCGTCGCGCCCAAGACGGACGCACTCGCGCCCGAAATCCGTGCGGTCATCGACACCACCCCGCCGCGCGTGCAACTCGCGGCGATCGGCAACGGCGTGGAGTGGCGCGCCACCGACGACAACCTCGACCCAAATGGCGTCACTCTCCAGTGCAAGTGGCCAACGAGCGCCGAGTGGACAACGGTGAAGAACACACCCGCGGTGAAGCCGTTCCGCGCCAACGACAGTTACGCCTGGAAGATTCCCGCTGGCAAGTCGCTAGACGTGCGCGTCACGGCGAAAGACCGGGCCGGCCATGAGGGGCTGTCGCCGGTGGTGCGCATCCCGGCGGAATCCGGCACCGCGGTCGGGCTACCGAAGACACCCGGCGGACCGGCTTGGGCCGGCGGCACAACACTCCCGCAACCGCGTATCGACTTCGTGAACACGCTGGAGTTCGACGTGGACTACACCGTGCAGCGAATGGGCCGCAGCGGGGTGCAGGCCGCGCACCTGTTCGTTCTGAAGGAACAAGGCGACTGGGCAATCGTCAAGAGACACCCGGTGAAGCTCATGCCCGACGAAAAGGGGTCACAATCGCTTTCGCTGCCGTTCAAGGCCGAGCGTGAGGGCACCTACGGGTTCTTCGTCATCCCGGAGAGCGGTGCGGGCAAGAAATCCGACGACCCTAAGAAAGACGATCCGCCGATGGTGTTGGTGGTCGTGGACACGACGAAGCCGCACGTGAAGATCACCGGAGTGCAGGTGAAACCGGGCGGGGCTCGCGGGCCGCTCGTCGAGATCACCTGGGACGCGGCCGACCCCAACCTGATGCCGCAACCGGTGAGCCTGGAGTGGTCACTGGACAAGTCCGCGGTGAAGTGGAACGAGGTCAAGTACCGGCTGGATAACAACCTCACCGCGACCAGCGGACGTTACGCGTGGGAAGTGCCCGACGAGAAGTTGTGGAAGTTCTACGTCCGCGCGCGGGCGGTGGACAAGGCCGCAAACGTGGGCGAACACGTGTGGATTCAGGAGGTGATTGTCGATCTGGAGAATCCGTCGGCCATTATCGATCGGGTCCGCGGCGGCGCATCCGGCCCCGCACCGAAGACACCCACACCAGAAAAGCCGGGCGGCCCCGATGGCCAGCCGATGCCCGAACTCCCACTGACACCGTGATTGCGTAGTGCCAAGTACCAAGTCGAAGACAAAGTCTGTTGGGTGCACTTGGCCCGCGAGCGCGCCGCGAAGGACTGATTGGTCGTTAGTGTACTCTTGCAGTTCAAGGTAGGTCACTCGCTCCTCGAGTGACACCTTCGGGACGGCTGAGCGCACCGCGGGCAACCCATCGCGCAACTCGCGGCGCGAGTTGCCTACCTTGAGATGCAATGAGCCACTAGAGTCCGCCTCGAACCGCGGCGATCAGTCCGTACCCGACCGCCGCGACGAAAGGCATGGCCAGCCCCCACGCCAGCAAACGGCTGAACAGCCGCCGGCGATCCTCACCCGCGCATGCCGACGCCAAACACAGGGCGCCGATGGTGGACAACGGGGACGCGTCCGCCACGTTCCCCCCGACCACCACCGACGACGCCAAGAACAGCGGGTCACCGCCGAGGTGCGCGACCAGGCCCGGCACGAGCGGTAGGAACGCCGGCAGGACAACCCCGGTCGTGCTGCTGTACACCGACACCAACCCGCACACCAGTGCCACGAGCGCCGGGGCGGTAGCAGGTGTGGCGACCCGCGCCAGCATCCCAGCGAGGCGATCCGTCCCGCCGGTGTGTTCGAGTACCGCGGCCAGCGTCGATACCCCGCAGACCATCAGGATCACGCCCCACGGGACGGCTTGAACGGCCCGGCTCTCGTCGGCTATTCGGAACCCGATGAGTACCACCGCGCCGGCGAGCGCGGTCATGCCGACATCGGCCCCAAGCCCGACCACCGCCGCGGCGACCAATCCGAGAACAAGCAGTGTGCCTCGGTGTCGTCCCGACAGCGTGGTCGCGTCCAGTCCGGCTTCCGCCAGTCTTTCCGCGTCGGCTGGAAGAGGCGTGTGTCGCCGCAATCCACCGAACAGCGCGAACCCCGCGAACCCAACGGCCGCGTTCGCCAGGAAGTTGTGCGCGTAGATCGCCCACTCGGCTCCGGGTAGTCCGAGCCGGTCCCGGCACATCGCGGCGACCACCACCCCCGCCGGGCCGAACGGCGACATGCCACCCGCGATCGCCCCGTGCGCGACCATCAGCGCCATCGGAAACGCCGGGATGCCCAACCGGCGAGCGGTGCTCATCGCGGCCGGAGCGACCAGGGCGGCAGCCGCAATGTTCCCGGCCCCGGCGGTTCCCACCGCTGCCGCCAGCGCGAAGAACAACACCGGCACGAGTCCCGTGCGCCCGCCGCAGGCCCGTACCGCGCGCCGCGCGACGCGGTCCAGGGTGCCGTTATCCTGAACGAGCGCGAAGAGGAGAGTGACACCGGTGAGGGTGAGGAACAGACCCGATGGGAACCCGCCAATGACGACCTTCAACCCGACCGGCCGTTCGCAGAGTGACGCCGGGCAGACTCCGAGGAGCCACGCCAGTACGAGGGCCAGCAGCCCGGGGTTCACACGGCTCGTGCAACTGACCACGACGACGAGCACCAGTGCCGCGATCGCCAGCCACGCCGGGTCGAGCATGTTGGATGCCTCATCACTTGTTGCGGACGAGTTCCCGCAACGCGGCGGCCGGAACCTTGCCCATCGCGTTCCGCGGCAGTTCGTCGACGAACACGAACACTCGCGGGCGCTGGTAATCGACCAGCCGCGTCTTGAGGAACGCGAGCAGTCCGGCCTCGTCCAGCGTGGGGTCGGAGCGGACCACAGCCGCCGCGACCGTTTCCCCGCTAAGCGAGTCGGGCAACCCGAAGACGGCGGATTCGCGCACTCCGGGGCACTCGTTCACCGCGCGCTCGACCACCTGCGGATAGACGTTGTACCCGCTCGTGATGATCAGATCGGTACTGCGGCCCGCGAGCGTCAGGAAGCCGTTGCTGTCGAGCGAGCCGAGATCGCCGGTATCGAACCAGCCGCCCGCGAACGCCTGCGCGGTGGCGTCGGGGTTCCGCCAGTATTCGCGGAACAGGTTCGGCCCGCGTACTCGAACCGCTCCGACTTCGCCGGTCGGTAGCGGTTGGCCGGTCGCGTCCACCACCTCCAACTCAATACCGGCGAGTGGCAACCCGACCGACCCCCACGGCCACGGACCATCGAGCGGCAGACTCGCGATGACGTGCGATTCGGTCATCCCGTACCGGTTGATGATCGGCCGTTTGAGGATCTCTTCGAGTACGGGAAGCACTTCGGGCCGGATCGGGGCCGACCCGCAGGTGAACAACCGCACTCCAGACAGTTCGCACGCCGAAGCGCGGAAGCCGGGGTGGTCCAGCAGCCGGTAGTAGATCGTCGGAACGGCCATCACCACCGTCGCGCGCGCGGCTGCCGCGAGAGTGCGGTCGGTGTGGAAGCCGTCTTCCAGTAGCAACCGCCCGCCGGCGAGCAGCGTCATCTGCGCGGCGAACGACAGCCCGTGAATGTGGAACATCGGCAGGACGTGAAGCACGGCGTCATCGGGATTAACGCGCCAGCAATCACGAAGCGCGCGCAAACTGGCCCCGAGGTTGGCCGACGTGTGAACCACGCCCTTCGGTCGGCCGGTCGTCCCGGAACTGTAAAGGATCAAACACGGGTCGTCCGGCGCGGTCGCGGCGTGGTGGGCAGAGCGGTGCGGAGCGTTCGTGACTTCTTCCGGCGTGACGAAGCTCCGCAAGTCCGGTAGACTCGACCGAAGTTCGTCGAGGAGCGGGAGGTTGTCCGGATCGCTGACGACGACCGCGGCCCCGCTGTCGGCGAGGAAGTGGCGCATCTCCTCGCGAGTGAACTTGGGGTTGAGTGGTAGCCCGACCCCGCCACCGAGGAGAACGCCGAGGTGCGCGACCAGGAACGCGAAGCGGTCCGCGGTCCACACCGCGACCCGCTCGCCCGGTTCCATACCGCGCTCGCGGAGCAGCGCGCCGGCCGCGAGGGCAAGTCGTTCGAGTTCGCCGTAGGAGTACGCACGTCCGCGCCACTCCACAGCGGTGCGGGCGGTGCGGTTCGCGAACGTCGTGCGCAAGTCGTCGAGAACGCTCACATGTCCTCCCCGCATCACAGTATCAGCGCGACCCAACAGAGCAAGGATCGTACAACAACGGCAACTCTTCTGGCCTTGCGAGACGTGTCATGACTCTCCTTCCACGCCGATCATTTCTGGCTGCTTCTGCTGGTGCCGCGCTCGCACCCGAACTGTGGGGCGCGGACCCCGCGAAGCGGCTCAAGGTCGCGGCGGTCTACACCGTGCTTCGGCACCGCTCGCACGCACAAAACATCCTGGAGAACTTCCTCCAGCCGTACCTCTTCAACGGCAAGATCGTCGATCCCGGTATGGATGTCGTCTCCTTCTTCGCAGACCAGCGCGTGGCCGAAGGGGACCGGACCGACGAGATCGCCAGCAAGTTCAAGATCCCCGTTCACAAGACGATCCGCGAAGCCCTCACGCTCGGCGGCAAGAACCTCGCCTGCGACGCCGTCCTGCTCATCGGCGAACACGGCGATTATCCCACAAACAAGCTCGGTCAGATGGAGTACCCGCGGAAGCGATTCTTCGACGAGATCGTTGCGACGATGCGCGCGTCGGACCGCTCTGTTCCGGTCTTCAACGACAAGCACCTGTCGTACCGCTGGGACTGGTCGAAGGCGATGTACGACACCGCGGCCAAGCACCGCATCCCGCTCATGGCCGGCAGTTCGGTGCCGCTCGGTCAGCGCGTCCCGGTCCTGGAACTGCCCGCGAACCCGGAGATCGAAGACATCGTTTCGGTCCACGGTGGGGGACCGGAAAGCTACGACTTCCACGCCTTCGAGGTCCTGCAATCGCTGATCGAGGGGCGCAAAGGCGGCGAGACGGGAATCGCATCGGTCGAGTTCCTGAAGGGCGATGCGATGTGGAAGGCGGGCGACGCGGGTCGATGGTCGGTGGCGCTGGCGAAGCTCGCGATGTCCGCTGAGTTGGGGGAGAAGGTCGGCAACCTGCGCGAGAAGATCGGTACCGAACCGGGCGACGCGCACGTGCTGCTCATCACCTACAAGGACGGTCTGAAGGCGTCGGTGCTCAAGTTCGGCAAGAGCAGCAACCGCTGGAACGTGGCGCTGAAGCTCAAGAACGAAGCCAAGCCGCGCCACACGAAGATCTTCAACGGGCCGTGGGGGAACCGCAACCTCTTCATGGCTCTGTCGCACGCCATCCAGGAGTTCTTCCGCACGGGCAAGCCGCCGTACCCCGTGGAGCGAACGCTGCTGGCTTCGGGCGTGGTGGACGCGGCGATGCACTCGATGGCGGACGGCAAGTTGGTCGCGACGCCGCAGTTGGAGATGCGGTACGACGCCAAGGATTTCCGAGCGTTCCGCGAGATGGGCGAATCGTGGAAGATCGTCGAAAAACGCACCGAGGACAAGCACCTCCACACGCTCGGGCAGAAGTGATGCCGGAGCGTGAGCGACGGGGTGCGCCTGGAACTCCGGTCGGTCCGCTGTAGGATAGATTCGGTACTCCGGTGAACTCAACTCGGGCCGTTTCGCGACGCGAAGACTCGAGCCATCACGGAGTTCCGCGCGTCCCTCCTCCCGGTGGACGACAGCACCTGTCGCCTCTTTCCAGTCCGAGCCAAGTACCCCAGGCGTGTAGGAAGACCACGGATGACGGTTCGCACGCGATTCGCACCCAGCCCGACCGGTTACCTTCACATCGGCGGCGTCCGCACGGCCCTCTTCAACTGGCTGTACGCCCGCAAACACGGCGGTCAGTTCATCCTGCGCATCGACGACACCGACCAGGGTCGCAACCAGCCCGAAGCGCTCCAACCCATTCTCGATGGCTTCCGCTGGCTCGGTCTTGACTGGGACGAGGGCGCGGAGGTCGGCGGGCCGCACGGACCCTACTATCAGTCCGAGAAATTGGACCGCTACCAGGAGGCCGTGCGCCAACTGCTCGACAAGGGGCTTGCATACTGGGACTACGCGCGCCCCGAGGAGACCAAAGCGGAGATGGAGGCAGCCGAGAAGGAGAAGCGGCTGAAGATTTACAGCCGCCGCTGGATGGCCGAGACCGCCGCGGACCGCACCCGCTTCGAGGCGGAGGGCCGCACCGGGTCGGTGAAAGTCAAGATGCCGCGCGAGGGCGTGTGCAAGTTCTACGACCACGTCCGTAAAGATGTGGAGGTGCAATGGGCCGGCGAGCAGGACATCGTCATTCAGCGCTCCGACGGTACGGTGACGTACAACCTCGCGAACGTGGTCGATGACTACGACATGAAGATCACGCACGTGATCCGCGCGGAGGAGCATCTTTCGAACACCCCGCGACAGATATTCATGCTGGAGGGACTAGGCTACCCGCGCCCGGAGTACGCACACCTGCCGTTCGTTGCCGAACCGGGCAGCAAGAACAAGCTCAGCAAGCGGAAGATTCCGCAGTACCTCAAGAACGCGGACTTCAAGAAGATCTACGACCACGCGAAGGCTATCGCCGACCACATCGGCGTCCCCGCGGCACCGGAGTCGTTCAACCCGGTGCTGGTCGATTTCTACAAGCAAGTGGGATACTTCCCCGCCGCGCTGTTGAACTACTTGGTGCTTGTCGGCTGGGCGACAGCGGACAACCGTGAGGACTTCACCCTCGCGGAGATGGTTCGCGAGTTCTCGCTTGAGCGCGTGGTTCAAAACCCGGCGAGCCTCGACGTGAAGAAGTTGTTCGCGTTCCAGGCGCGGTACATGCAGGCGTTGGCGGTCGCGGAGAAGGTCGAGCAGGTGCTGCCGTTCCTCGTCCGCGCCGGGTTGCCAGCAGATCGCGACTTCGTCACGCGCGTGGTGGAGGCCGCTGGCCCGCGAATGACCGTCGCCGGCGACATCCTCGAATACGAATACCTCTTCGTGCCGGACGAGCAGATTCGTTTCGACGCGGCGGTTGCGACGAAGCACCTCGCGGCGGCGTTCAAAGGCGCCGCGAGCGTTCCGCCGCTGGCCGAGGTACTTCCGAAACTGCGGGCGGCGGTCGCGGGCGTAGAGCCGTTCACGCACGACACGCTGAAGATCGCGACGGAGGCACTCGCGACGGCCGAAGGCGCAAAGCCTGGACCGCTGAGTCAGGTATTGCGCGTCGCGGCGACCGGACGCGAGGTCGGGTTTAGCGCCTACGACACGCTCGCTGTTTTGAGTCGTGACCGCTGTCTCGCCCGCATCGACCGCGCTCTACAACAACTCTCCTGACGCTGGCGATACCAGGTGACGTGTCTTGTCGAACCGCTGGCGTGAGCCGGCTCACGCGAGCGGTTCGACAGGCTCTCGCCACGATCCACTATTAACTTCCCACCAGACGAGAACCGTCATGGCCAAGCCCAACGATACCGACGCGAAGACTCCCGGCGACAAGCCGGACGCGCCAGCCCTCAACTTCATCCAAGAGATCATCGAGGAGCACAACAAGACCGGGCGCTTCGGCGGTAAGGTCCACACGCGATTCCCACCGGAGCCGAACGGCTACCTGCACATCGGGCACGCGAAGTCGATCTGTCTGAACTACGGTCTCTCCGTGAATTACGGCGGCAAGTTCAACCTGCGCTACGACGACACCAACCCCACTACCGAGGAGCAGGAGTACGTCGATTCCATCCGCGAGGATGTGCGCTGGCTCGGAGCCGACTGGCAGGGGCGCGAGTTCTACGCGTCCGACTATTTCGACCAACTCTACGAGTGGGCCGAGAAGCTCATCCGCGACGGTAAGGCCTATGTGGACGACCTGCCGGCCGACAAGATGGCGGAGTACCGCGGCGACATCAAGGGCGGCAAGAACAGTCCGGTCCGCGCCCGCTCCGTGGAAGAGAATCTTGACCTGTTCCGGCGCTTGAAGGCGGG
>SXID01000073.1 GCA_005772955.1 Planctomycetia bacterium | reverse complement strand
GGCACCGCGTCGAAGTACACGCGTGCGCGCCGCCCAGTGACGCTCGCGTACCGCGAGACCGCGAAGACGCACGGTGACGCACTGCGGCGCGAACTCGCCATCAAGAAGCTGTCGCGTCCCACGAAGGACGCGCTCATCGCGAAGCAGGTGAACCGCCGCAAGCGCGCGTGACCGTTACGCGGGTTTGCCGTTCGCGTTCCACGGGTCGATCTGCTTGAGCTTCTTCACTTCGAGCGCCTGGTAGCAGTCGGGCAGGTCGAACGACCCCAGCACGCCCGGCACGAACGACGACAGCGGCCACGTGTAGGTTTCCGACCGCGCCACGTCGGCGTAGCTCGTCAGCGCGTTCTTCACCGTGACGCGCGTGACCAACTCCGACAGCAGCGCCGCGAAGGTCGCGGGGATTGTGCCCCAACCCTTCGCGACCAGATGAACCTCCTTGTGGCCGATGTCTTTCAGCCAGTCGAGCACTCGCAGCACGTCGAACGTCTTCTGCCCGACGTACGGCTTGGTGAGCATGATGCCGTGGATCGCGTAGAAGTAGTCGTTGCCGTAGGGCACGAGGAACTGGTTTGTGCCGCAGGTGTCGGGCCGCGACTCGCCGATGCCGCGAACGTCGCACGCGTAGAACGCGGTCTTCGGCTCCGCTTTCACCAGTTCCGCGACCAGCGGTTCGTCGCGCAACTCCGCGTCGCTTGAGTGGTGCGAGACGTAGAGGATCGCGGGCTTCTCGTCCTTCGGCGGGCGAGACAGGTGCGCCGCATCGCTCAGCCGGTACACGACCGCGACCGCGGGCTTCTCGGTTTCGATGACGTAAGTGGTCGCGTGTGGCTTCGGGTACTTGCGGTCCGCGCCTGGCCGCAAGATGCGGTAGTCCGGCACGCCGTCGCGCTTCGGCAGTTTCAGCATTTCTTCGACGTGGGACTTGAATGGGTCGGGCGCGAGCGGCACACGCGACGCGGCAAGCCGCTTGGTCGTCTCCGCGGTGAACGAGAACACCGTTCGCGACTTCAGTTCACTCACTTGGCCCTTCGGAGCGCACAGCAGGTCTTCTTCCTTCTCGATGGTGAGCTTCGGTTCGGTCTTCGCGTCAGAAACGCCGGTCGCCCGGTTGAACCACTGGTACATCGCTTCGCGGTTCTCGATGGTGTAGCCGTGCCCGGTCGGGCCGATGTGCAGTTTCACGTTGTCTTCCGCGCCGAGCAGCTTGTAGATGCCCTTGAGGCGCGAGTATGTTTCCTCCGCGCCGCGCGCGTCGAAGTAGTCCTTCTCCTTCGCCATGATGACGACCGGTTTGGGCGCCATACACGCGAGGAAGTCCGCATGATCCAAACCGAGCGCGAGCGCCCGGGGCGGGCACTGCTCGGTGTCTTGCGGAAGTTCATTCTCCAGGTTGCGCCGGAACGTGGTGACGAAGCAACTCGGCGCGGCCATCGTCCAGCGAGATTCGACGCCGCACAGCCACGTGGTCATCGTGCCGCCGCCGCTGTTTCCGGTGATGCCGACGTGCTTCGGGTCCACTTCCGGGCGCGTCAACAGGTAATCGAGCGCGCGGATACCGTCCCACGCCCGCCAGTTTCCGAAGAATTCACCCACCAGGAACTGCTGATTCCCCGCGAGCAGGTGTTCGCCGACACCGACGCCGGGGCGCCCCGGCTTTTCGAGGTGCGCGTACTGGAGTCGCTCGCCTTGACCGATGGGGTCGAAGATGAGCACGACGTAGCCCATCCTGGCGAGACCCTGGCAGAACGACTGGTACGCGGGTTCGGCCTTGCCGTTGTGGGAGTGGCCGCACGACCCCACCACGCCGGGCCGCGGCCCCTTCGCGCCTTTGGGCAGATAGAGATTCGCGGTGACGAAGAACTGCGGGCGACTCTCGAAGATCACCTTCTCGATGGTGTAGGCGTCGCGTTCGAGCTTGCCGGTGACCTTCGCGTTGAGCGGTGTCTTCTCCGGGAACTTGCCGAAGGAGGTAGCGACCTTCTCGCGCACGCCGCGCACATACGCCTCCGCGTCGGCCTTCGTCTTGAGCTTCGCGCGTGCATCCACGCCGATCTTCTCCGCGGCCCTCACCTGATCGACGTACCACTCCTGTACCGCGCGTGGGAAGCGGTTCAGCGGCGCGAGTGCCGGTGCCGCCGGTTGCTTCTCTTGGGCGAAGACGCGAAGGTTGTCGAAGCCGAGGGCGAGCGACGACAGCCCGGCGGCGCCGAAGAAGTGACGGCGGGAGAGTACAGGGGTGGAGAGTGGAGACACGGTTGACCTCGCGCGTGAGGAAAAGTAGCAGCGTGACCACCAACCTACTCGCAACGCGCGATACCCGTCCAGTTGTTACCAGGAATGGTTGAGTGCGCGAGTGCCGGAAACCACTTCGAACGCGGCTGTCATTTCACTTGCCCCGATTCGCCTGTCGGGGCATCATGATGTATCCCCGCCGGTGTCCCGCTTCGCGCTGTTCGTCAGGACGAATGCCATGCTCCGCGTTCTCGGCAACCCGAAGAGGCTCTGCAATGGTGTCACCCGCCGCGACCTACTCACCGCCGGCTCCGCTCTGGGGTTAACCCTGCCCGCGTTCCTGCGCGCCGAGGGCTTGGCGAGCGGGGGGAGTAAGCCCCCGGTTGCGACCCCAACAGCGCACGCCAAAGACAAGCACTTCGGACGCGCGAAGGCGTGCATTCTGCTGTTCCTGTACGGTTCGCCAAGTCAACTCGAACTCGCGGATCAGAAGCCGGACGCACCCGTGGAAATCCGGGGCGAACTGAAGTCGATTCGCTCCACACTGCCGGGTTGCGACGTGTGCGAGCTTTTGCCGCATACGAGCCGCGTGATGCACAACGTCACCGTGGTGCGGTCGGTTACGCACAAGTACCCGCTGCACGGCGTCGCCTACGCGACCACCGCGATCCCCGAGATCGACGCGCCGATCGAACTCAGCCCCCACGACAGCAAGCACTGGCCGTTCATCGGTTCGACGGTCGCGCACCTCGAACAGCGCCACGACCCCGCGACAGCGCGGAAACCGGTCCCGGATAACATCGCGTTACCGTTCCCGTTCAGCAGTCAGCGCACGGGCGAAGTGCAGCGTGCCGGTCCGTACCCGGCGTTTCTGGGCAACCAGTTCTCGCCGCACTTCACGAGCTTCCACGGGAAGGCCACGAAGAAGATCACGAAAACACTCACCGACCGCACGATCGAGTTCGATGAGCCGTACGCGGGCACCTCACCCGATTCGTACTTCGCGCTGGGCGGCGAACCTGCGGCCGACCTCACGCTCGACCGGATGAACACCCGCAAGACGCTTCTCGACCAGTTGGAAGACGCCCGCCGCTCGCGTGACGGCACCGAGACGCGCGATCCGTTCCATGAGATGGCCTATTCGCTAATCGGCTCGCCGCTGGTGCGCCACGCTCTTGACGTGCGTCGCGAACCGGCGAAGAATCGCGAAAACTACGGGCACTTCCTGTTCGGTCAGAGTTGTCTCGCGGCGCGGCGTCTGGTCGAAGCCGGCTCGAAGTTCGTGACGGTGTTCTGGGACGAGTACGGTCTCGCGGGGTCCGGCTGGGACACGCACTGGGAACACTACCCGCGAATGAAGAACGAACTGATGCCGGGCTTCGATCGCGGTTTCTCCGGTCTCATTTCGGACCTCGATCAGCGCGGAATGTTGGATGACACGCTGGTGATGGTGTTGAGCGAACACGGCCGCACGCCGAAGATGAACAGCGCGAAGGGCGGCGGTCGCGATCACTGGTCGCAAGCCTACAGTGTGCTGCTCGCGGGCGGCGGGATCGCGCGCGGCAAAACCATCGGCAAGACGGACAAGATCGGCGGCACCGTGACCGACCGCCCGGTATCGCCGAAGGACTTGCTCGCGACCGCGTACCACCTGCTCGGCTACGACCTCGAAACAACGCTTACGGACAAGACGAATCGCCCGGTATCGCTCGTCCCTGGCGGTCAGGTATTGCGAGATGTGTTGGCGTGAACAGTTGAGCGTTTTACCTCTGGCCGCGTGAAGTAGAAAAACCAACACACGTCCTCTGTCCTCCGTCTCCCACTCACTTCGTTTTCGCTTCGTCCTGGCATATATGGATACCCGGGCGAGGCGTGTCGATGCAGACGTTCCTGTTTTCAGGTTGGCGGACCGAAATGAGCCAGACACGCCTCCCGCCCGAGTGGTTACGAGTTTCCGAGGAGGTGCGTGCGGCACTCGCGTCCGGGCGCCCAGTTGTCGCGCTGGAATCGACGCTCATCGCCCACGGATTGCCGTGGCCGACGAACCTCGAAACCGCTCGCGAGTCGGAAGCCGCGGTGCGAGCCGGCGGTGCGGTCCCCGCTACGATCGCGATCATCAACGCCACGCCGATGGTCGGCCTCACCGATTCGCAGTTGGAAGACCTCGCGCGCCGGCCCAACGTGCGGAAGGCGAGCCGTCGTGACCTCGGCGCGGCGGTCGCGCTGAACTACCACGCGGCAACGACCGTCTCCGCGACGATGGCAATCGCGCACGCGTCGGGCGTTCGCGTCTTCGCGACCGGCGGCCTGGGCGGTGCGCATCGCGGCGAAGAGTCGTTCGACATCTCTGCGGACCTGGCCGAACTCGCACGCACGCCGGTGCTGGTGGTGTGTGCCGGGGCGAAGAGCATCCTTGACCTTCCGCGAACGCTGGAGATTCTCGAAACGCTTGGCGTGCCGATCGTGGGCTACCGCACCGACGCGTTCCCGACCTTCTATGTCCGCGACCACATCCCGCCGCTGCCGATCTCCGCGCGCGTCGATTCGCCCGAAGTCGCGGCGACGTTGTTTGCGGCTCACGTGCGGATGGGTGGGGCCGGTGCGGTGCTGGCGCAACCGTGCCCGGCGGATGTCGCGATCCCCGCTTCCGAGTTCGATGCCTGGCTTCACGAAGCGGAGCGCGAAGCAACTGCCGCGAACGTGACCGGTGCGAAGGTAACGCCGTTCCTGCTGGCGCGGCTCGCGGAGATGAGCAACGGGCGCACGCTGGTGGCGAACCGCGCGCTGATCGTGGCGAACGCCCGGCTCGCGGCCGAAGTCGCGGTGGCGCTACAATGATCTCGTTCCGCTGTTGGTTCTGTAACCGCGTCTACACGAAGCCGGACGAGCAAGCCGGTACGCGCTTCGAGTGCGGGTGCGGTCGGCGGGCGAAGGTGCCGAAGCGCTCCAGCGGATCGAGCAAGACGCGTTCCCTGACGGACTGGCTTCTGGAATCGCTCATCTACGGCGGTGCCGGCGCGCTGATCGGTTTCGGCCTAAGTGTCGCGATCCTGTCGCGTTTGTTCATCTTCCGGCGCCCGGCCGACATCATCGTTGCGGTGACGCTGTTCGGCTTCGCGGTCGGCACGCTCTTCGGCGAGCGCGGCATCAACTGGATCGGTCAGAAACTCCGCGACCGTGAGAACGGGTGAACCCGCTACAATTCCTGTTTCGTTGCACTCGCTCCGCTGCACGTCGCGGCTACGCGAGGGTATCGTGGGAGCCGTTCATGGCCGAGCCGTACAAGATCGTCATCGGGCTGGAAGTTCACGTCCAGTTGCTCACCAGGACCAAGCTGTTCTGCGGGTGCCTCAACAAGTTCGGGGCGAAGCCCAACACACAGACCTGCCCCGTATGCCTCGGGCTTCCCGGTTCGCTGCCAGTCATGAACGAACTCGCGTTCAAACTGGCGCTGCGCGCGGCACTCGCTCTCAACTGCCAAATCGCCGGGTTCACCAAGTGGGACCGCAAGAACTACTACTACCCGGACCTGCCGAAGAACTACCAGATCTCGCAGTACGATCTGCCGTTCAGCCACGACGGGTGGCTCGAAATCAACATCGCGAGCGACACCAAGAAGGACTATGTGGGGAAGAAAGTCGGCATCATCCGGGCGCACCTCGAAGAGGACGCGGGGAAGAACCTGCACGACGAAAGCGGCAAAGGCGCCGACACGCTCGTGGATCTCAACCGCACCGGCACGCCGCTCTTGGAGATCGTGTCGCACCCGGACATGACTTCGCCTGCGGAAGCGATCGCGTACCTCGAAGAGATCCGGCTGATGCTCCGCGAGATCGGCGTTTCCGACTGCGAGATGCAAGAAGGCTCGCTCCGGTGCGACGCGAACGTGAACATCCACGTTCCGGTGATTGGAACGCAGCGCGTGGACACCGGCAAGGACTTCCACGCGACCCCGCTCGTCGAGATCAAGAACTTGAACAGCTTCCGCGCCGTCGGCAAGGCCATCGAGTACGAAGCGAAGCGCCACTACGCCGAGTACCAGCAAGACACGCAAAGCACGTTCCGCTTCGGGAAGATGCTGAAGACGACTGCGGGCTGGGACGACGCGAAGGGGGTGACCGTCGTACAGCGCCACAAGGAAGACGCTGCGGATTACCGGTACTTCCCGGAACCGGATCTCGTGCCGGTCGTGGTGAGCGAGGCGGAGATCGCGGAGGCGCGCACCGCGATGGGCGAGTTGCCGCAGGCGCAGCGCAAGCGGCTCGCCACCCAGTACGGCTTGACCGCCTACGACGCGGAGGTGCTGACCGCGAAGGGCCGCGCGACGGTCGCGTACTTCGAGGTGGTGGCGAAGTCGCTCAACGACGGCAAAGCCGCCGCGAACCGCATGAGCGACCTGATCTATCCGGTGCTGGCGGAACGCAAGGCAGAGATCACCGCGTTCCCGTTCGACGCGGCGAAGTTCGCGGAGTTCATCCGCACCGGCCCGACCAACTCGCAGGACCGTCGCGATGTGTTCAAACTCATGCTCGACGAAGGGCTGGACCTCGCTGCGGCGAAAGCCAAAGCCGGCATCAAGGACTTTGACGAAACGGCGCTGCGTGCGGCGGTGGCCGCGGCGGTCGCGGCCAACCCGAAGGCAGTTGCGGATTTCAGGAGCGGCAAGGACGCGGCGAAGATGTCAATCGTTGGTGCGGTGATGAAGGCGAACAAGGGCGTGCCGAACGAACTGGTCCGGCGTCTCGTGGACGAGGAGTTGGCGCGGGTATAAGTAGTTGCGCCGCTTGTGGCTTCGCGAAGCCGCAAGCGGCGCAACCCACCAACGGGCTTCACTCACTTCGCCTCGAACAACTCAATCTCGAAGATCAGTGTGGAACCGCCGGGGATACCGGGGCGGCCCTTGTCGCCGTAGGCCAGGTCCGACGGAATCTTGAGCCGCCGCACGCCGCCCGGCTTCATGCCCGGGATACCTTCCTGCCAGCCCTTGATGAGCCGGTTCAGCGGGAACGTAGCCTTCTCGCCGCGGTCCAGGCTGCTGTCGAACTTCGTCGCCTTGTCGTCGGTAAGCCAGCCGGTGTAGTGGATGGTCACGGTGGCACCTTCCTTCACCGCTTCGCCCTTGCCTTCCTTCGCGTCCCAGATTTCCACGCCGGACTTGTGTTTCTTCCACTCCTTCGCGTCGAGTTTGGGGCGTTCCGGCTTCTTGTCCTCGCCCGCCGCGAACGGGGCGAATGCGAACGCCGCGGCCACCGCGCAGATCGTCATCAGACGCATCGAAGTTCCTCCTGTGTGGGTAACGCCGGACCAGCGCCGGCTTTTCCAACTTACAGGGGGCAGGGGACCGCGTGCAGCGGGCAGAAGGCGAAAACCCGCCTGGCCCGGTTTTCGCCTTCTGCCCGCTGAAAACTCTAATCCCTTTCTCCTTGCATCTTCAGCGCGGCGCCGGATGATAACCCTCACGGGGCCGGCTCTCGCCCTGGTTCGCCTCCCCATATTTCGGCTCCGCCCAGAGGGTGAGCGGAGCGATTCCAATCGAGGACTGTCATGCGCACCAAGCTGCTCGTGGCCGCGCTGGTACTGGCGTCGGCCGCCGTCGGCCAGGCCGACGATGGCCTGACCAAAGGCACCCCGGAACTGAAGTCGGCTACCGCGCTGGCGTTCGGTCCCAAGGGTGTGCTGTTCGTCGGCGACTCCGCCGGCGCCACGCTGTTCGCCATCGACACCGGCGACACCAAATCGGCCGGCGATAAGCCCCTGAACGTCGACAAACTCGACTCCAAGATCGCGTCCGCGCTGGGCGTCACCGACAAGGACGTGAAGATCAACGACGTGCGTGTGAACCCGGCGTCCGGCAACGTGTACGTGGGCGTCTCCCGCGGCACCGGGGCTGGTACGCCCGCCATTATCAAGGTGGCCCGCGACGGCACCGTCACGGTGTTCGCGCTGAAGGACGTGTCGTTCTCGAAGGTCGCGATCCCGAACCCGGCGACCGGCGGAGCCAAGGGCGGCGCGCCCGAGGTCATCACCCAGATGGCGTTCGTGGACGGCAAGTTGATCGTCGCCGGGATGTCGAGCGAACAGTTCGCCAGCACCCTGCGGGTGATCCCGTTCCCGTTCAAGGAAGCCGACAAGGGGTCCAGCATCGAGATCTACCACGGCGCGCACGGCGCGGTCGAGACGCGGTCGCCGATCCGCACGTTCGTCGCCTACAAGGTCGGCAAGGAAGACAACATCATGGCCGCATACACCTGCACCCCGCTGGTCAAGATCCCGGTCGCGGATCTGAAGGCTGGTACGAAGGTGAAGGGCACGACGATCGCCGAACTGGGTAACGGCAACAAGCCGCTTGACATGATCGTCTACACGAAGGGCGGCAAGGATTACCTGCTGATGGCTAACAGCAAGCACGGCATCTTGAAGATCCCGACCGGCGAGTTCGCGACGGCGACAGCGATCACCGCCAAGACCGGCGTTGCCGGCGTCAAGGCCGAGAGCGTCAAGGAACTGGTCGATGTCGTGCAACTCGACAAGCTCGACGACGGGCACGCGATCCTGCTGCTCAAGAGCGGCGACCTGAAGACCGTGCCGCTTCCGTAAGAGGTTCTCCCAGCACTCCCGACACAGGGCGGAAGCCCTGTGACCAAAGCGACCCTACTTCTTCAACTGCGCATCAATGAACTCGTACGCGGTCTTGCGGGCATCCGCAGGGAAGTCGTGCCCCGCGTCCGGGTAGATCGCCTTCAACTTGTCTTGCGCCTTCAGCGCCTTGTAGGTTGGCTCCGCCGCCGCGATCACATCCCTCACGCCGCTTACTTCAAAGTTGTTGTCCTTGTCCGGCGCGACCGCGAGGAACGCACGCGGCGCGAAGCTGATCACCACGTCCGAGAAGTCGAACGGCATCTTCTTCGGGTCGTTGTTGAACTCGCTCGCGATTCGCGGCATGTACCGATCGCTGGTCCAGCCCTTCAAGTTGCCTTTCATGTACTTCTCGAAGCTGCAAAAGCCGCAGCTCGAAACGATCACCTTGAGCCGCTCGTCGAACGCGGCGGTGTACATGGAGTTGTGCCCGCCGAGCGAGTGCCCGATCACGCCGATGCGCTCGCCGTCCACCTCCGGGAGCGATTGCAGGTAGTCCACCGCACGCATGTTGTTCCAGATTGCTTTCATCGTGCCCGATTGATACAGCCCCGCCTTGAACGCCTCCTGGAAGTCGTACTTGTACTCGCCGAAACTCGGGTAGTCCGGGGCGAGGCACACGTAGCCTCTCTTTACCAGGTGCAGTGCTTGCGCCTTGCTGTCCTGCTTTCCCAACCCGATGGGTTCGTCCTTGCCGATGTTGATCGTCTGGTGGAGGCAGAGCATTGCGGGGGCTTTCTTGTTGCGCGTTGCGGTGTTCGGGACGAGCAGCCACGCGGGGACGCGGTCGCCTTTCTCCACCGCGAACGTGATCTTGAACCGCGAGTAGCCGTCGAACTTCGTCTCCTCGCCGACCATCTTCGCGTCGAGCGACACCTTGCGGTCGTTTCCGGGCAGCGGCCCCATCGCGCGTTCCATTTTCCTGCGTAACGCGGCGCGATCCGGCTCGTCGGCCGCTTCAAGCAGTGTGGGGGCGAGTGTGAGTGAGAGGCAGAGGAGAAAGCGAAAGGTGAGTGCCATTGGTGCCTTTAGCCCTCGGAGAGGGGTGTGAGATGGTAGCCAGGGTTGGAACGCAGCACAACTCCTGGCGGGGCATTGCGGACCAAGCGTTCGTATCAGTTGTTGGTTTTCAGCGACGGTCCGCCAGGGGTTTCGCTCCACCTCTGGCTACCATCCCACGCCCTCTCCGAGGGCTGAAAATCAACAACCACACTACTCTCTTCCCGGTTGTTCGGCGTCGTCGTTTTTCGGTTCACTGCGTGACGGCGAGTACACGCGGTGGGCTTCTTCCGCGAGCGCGAACAGCAGGTGCGGGTTCGGCACGCTGATGACGTCCACAAGCGCCCACGGGAGCCACTTGCCGGTCTGCTTCAGGCAGAGTTTGCCCTGCGCGATGGTGAGTTCCTTCAGTTCGCGCCACGGGAGCAGTTTGCCGTTGTGCCGCAGCCCGGCGAGACCGACTTCGAGTTCGCCGAACGCGAGCCGGTCGCCCGCGAAGAACCGGTTGCGGGCAAGCGGCCAGAGTGCCGCGAACGTCCGCTTCTGGATCCGCTCCACGAGTCGGGCGTAGTCGGTGAGCGCGGAGCCAAAGTGCGCCTCGATGCCGTCCATGCGCACCACCGTTAAGCCTGCGTCCCACAGCTTGAACGTGGGCACGTCCACCGGGAGCCAGCACGCGGTCGGGGCGCCGTTCGCGTCGTAGGCGAACTCCGCGACGGTCGCGCGTTGCACTTTCAGCGTGATGTGTTCGACCTCGGGCCACGGGAACGAGTCCACTTCCCCGCGGCGTAAGCGCAACAGGCCGGTGGGGTAGATAAGGACGTACAGCCCGCGGTTACGGTACATGTGCAAGAGCAGCGACAGTCCGGATAGTGGCAGGAAGACCAGAAGTAGCAGTTCAAAGTGTCCGAACGTGGCGGGGCCATGCACCCACCACAGGTAGTTGGCAACAACGCCGTACAAAAGGAACGCGACGCCGAGCGAGAGTTTGGTGACGAACCGCGCCTGACTGATGCGAAAGAATGCGTCTGGCTCACCGAGTTCGGTGTGCGCTCGCTGAAGGTGGTCGTTGTCCGGCAGGTCCATGCGATACTCGCGGAGGATGAATCCGTGACCCGTATAATACCTCAGCCCGCTGAATTTCGCCAACCCACCGGTGTGGACGCTCCGCTGCGCGTCGCGGCTACGCGAAAGGTTTTCCCAATGCTCGTTGTCATGCAGTCGCACGCCGCTCCCGCGCAAATCGACAGAGTGGTGCGGGTGATCGAAGGGCAAGGGATGTCCGCGCACGTGATGCCCGGCGCGACCCGCACCGCGATCGGTATCACCGGCAACACGGGCGCGGTCGATAAGTCGCTGTTCGAGGTACTCGACGGCGTCGAGGAGACGATTCGCGTTACCAAACCTTACAAGCTCGCCAGCCGCGAGATGAAGCGCGACGACACCACCATCGAATTCGCGCAAGGCACCGTCGGGCCGAAGACGTTCACGATGATCGCGGGTCCGTGCTCGGTCGAGTCCGAAACGATGATGATGAAGACCGCGGAACACCTTATCAGTCGCGGGGTGAAGTTCCTGCGGGCCGGTGCGTTCAAGCCGCGAAGCAGTCCGTACAGCTTTCAGGGGCTTGGCCTCGAAGGGCTTCGCATACTGGAGAAGTGTCGTTCGAAGACCGGTATCGGCATCGTCACCGAACTGATGGACACGGAACACGCGAGCGCGGTCGAAGACGCAGCCGACATCATTCAGATCGGCACGCGGAACATGCAGAACTTCTCGCTGTTGAAGCGAGTGGGGAAGTGCCGCAAGCCGGTGCTTCTGAAACGCGGAATGAGCGCGACGCTCGAAGAGTGGCTGATGGCGGCCGAGTACATCATGGCCGGCGGGAACTATCAAGTCATCCTGTGCGAACGCGGCGTGCGGACGTTCTCGGACCACAGCCGCAACACGCTCGACCTGTCGGTGATCCCGCCCGCGAAGGCGCTTTGCCACCTGCCGTTGTTCGTGGACCCGAGCCACGGCACGGGCAAGCGGGCGTACGTCCCCGCGATGTCGCTTGCGTCGCTTGCGGCCGGCGCCGATGGGTTGCTGATCGAAGCGCACCCCGAACCGGACCGCGCCATGTCCGACGGTGCGCAATCGCTCGACTTCGCCGGCCTCGACGCGATACTCGCGCGCCTGAAGTCGCTCGCGCCCGCGTTCGACCGCACGATGTGATCGCCGGAATCAGCCCGTGCGGCCGGCTTGAGAGCCTCAACCACCGCTGCGGGGTAGATGTTCTTCGCGGGCGTGGTCGCCCCTACTTCCGACCCTTCAACTCGAAGTCGAGCGGGTTCGCCCCGCTCTTGAGGACGGCCTTCAACTCGGACTTTGCGTTGTACTTCGCGGGGATGGCCTCCACCGTCTCATCGACCATCGTGCCCGGCGGAGCCGGCGACCCGGCCACGACCTTCTTCCCGGTCTTCTTCTGCGACTTGATCTCCACCCGGTACGACCCTGGCGGAGGGCCGACGCCCTCGATCTTGTACTCACCGTTTGTGATCGTCGCGCCGGCGCCTTGCCCCTTGCTCGTGTCCTCCGGGACGAAGGTGACCGTCCCCGACTCGACCGGTACGCCGTCGAGCGTCACCTTGCCACTCACCGCCACCGCGTCACCGCACCCCGCGGCTGCCAGAACCAGCGCCGCGACCGCGAGGCGCCACACGCCACACATTCGCTTCCCTCCAGAACGGGGTCAGTAGTTGCCGACCACCTGGCCGTCGGCGATCCAGGCCAGCCTCTGCCAGGTGGCCAGCGGGATGGAGTTGTTGACGAACCGCACGCTCCCGTCGCACAGCACCACGTTCACCCCGCCGGTGTGCCGACTGCGGGCTGCGACTGTGTTGTTGCCGCCGAACTCGTTGCCGCCGTCGGCCACGCATGGCAGGTTCTGCCCGGGCTGGTTGTTCGTCCCCTGGCAGAACCCGGGGTAGTCCAGCATGTTGTCGGGCACCGACGTGTTGGGCGTCTGCGCCGCGTACAGGAACTGCCCACCGGCGCGGGTGGTGTACAGCAGCCCGCGGACGTCGCTGTCGCCGGTGCCGGTCAGGTACTCGACCGCCGCGACGGTGTTGCTGGTGCCGTCGGTGATGTCGGAGAACTTGCGGGCCGAAGCCGGGCCCATCGCGAACAGCGCCCTCTGCTCAGGTGGGTAGTTCGAGTTCCAGTTCTCCAGGTCGCGCAGCCCGGAGAACATGCCGTAGTAGTTGGTGGCGAATAGCCGCAGCCCGTCCTGGCCGACGTTCTTCATACGCGACCGGCCGTCGCTCGGGCAGATGAATCCCGGGATCGACTTGTCCCGGACCTCGACCGGCCACGCGGGTGGCGGCGTTGGGCCGTAGTGCGGGTACGGCGGCAGCATCGCATCGCCGCCCAGCGCGGCGTGGTAGTTCTGCTGCTCGAGGGACGGCAGCAGGTAGTGGAGGAAGTATGGCCACTCATTGCCCGCGAACCGCGTCGCGGACAGCGTGCCGGGCGGAAACTTTCCCTTGGTGCTCTCGTGGTTGTGCAGCGCCAGCCCGATCTGTTTGAGGTTGTTCTGGCACTTCATGCGTGCGGCGGCCTCTCGCACTTTCTGCACGGCGGGAAGCAGTAGTCCAATCAGGATCGCAATAATCGCGATCACCACGAGCAACTCGATGAGCGTGAACCCTCTCCGCCAGGTGTGGGCGAGGCTTCGTCGCGGGAACATGGCCGTCTCCGAACCGGGAGAGAATGGGGCGCGAAGAAGTGCAAGGGAGTCAGGAAAGGCCTCTTCACCGCGGAAATGAATGATACCGCGGTGTGGCGGTCGGCACCAACGCTATTCCACAGCGCAAAACAGAACCGGCGGCCTTTCGGTCGCCGGTTCGTGGTCGCGCGTCGCGTCGCGTCTACGCGATCCGGTTGTTACTTCTTCGCGTCGGGCTTCGGCAGGTCGGCCAGTTCCACCGGCACCTGCGCGTAGTGGCTGAACTCCATCGAGAAACTCGCCTGGCCCTTCGTCGCGCTGCGCAGGTCGTTGGTGTACCCGAACAGGTTCGCCAAGGGCACCTTCGCGACGACTTGTGCGATGCCCTTGTCCTCGCTCGTCTCCTCGATCAGCCCACGCTTGCTGCTGATGTTGCCGGAGATCTGGCCCTGGTACTCCTTCGGCGAGATCACCACGATCTTCATGATCGGCTCGCGCAATTCGATGCCGCCCTTCTCTTGGGCCGTGCGGAACGCTTCGCGGGCGCACAGGAAGAACGCGTCCTGCGATGAGTCCACGTCGTGCATCTTCCCGAAGTGCAGCGTGAACTCCAGATCCACGAACGGGAACGGGTACTTGTACCCCTTCTTCGCTTCCTCGCGCAGACCTTCCTCCACGCTTGGGATGTACTCTTTCGAGATCGACCCCTGAGTGATGGCGTTCACGAAGTACACGCTGTTCGGGTCGGGCTTGATCTTCGGGTCGTTGAGTTCCTCGATCTCCTGCACCTTCTCCGCAATCTCCTCGGGCGTGAGCGGCTTGTACTTCACGGAGATCACGGCGAACTTACCGCGACCGCCGGTCTGCTTCTGGAACTTGTACTCGAAGTCCACCGTTCGCGCCAGGCACTGACGGTACGCGACCCGCGGTTTGCCCAGGGTGATCGACTTGACGTCGTCCTGCGGCACTTGAACGGCGCGTTTCAGTTTCTCGACGGAGATTTCCAGGTGCAACTCGCCCATCCCGGAAAGGATGGTGTCCTTCGTCTCGTCGTCCGTATGCGTTTTCAACGTCGGGTCGTCGCGTACCAGACGGTTGAGCGCCTCGCCCACCTTGCCGCTATCCAGCAACTTGCTGAACGTCAGCGACTGAGCGACGACGGGCTTGGGGAACTGGATCGCTTCGAGCGCGACCGGCTGGTCGGGGTCGGACAGGGTGTTACCCGTGTACGTCTCCGAGAGACCCATCGCCGCGACGATGTCGCCGGGACCCGCCTTGTCCAGCGCGATGCGCTTGTCGCCCATCATGCGGTAGAACCGCGCGATGCGTTCCTTCTTGCCGTTGGTGGTGTTCGTGTACGTCTCACCGGGTTTCATCTCTCCGGAATACACGCGAATGTACACGAGGTCTCCGTTGACTTCGGCCACGGTCTTGAACGCGAGCGCGCTCATGGGTTCGGATGCATCCGGCTTCCGCAGCACCGCATCCTTGGTCTTCGGGTGGATGCCGTCCACGGGCGGCCGGTCCAGCGGACTGGGCATGCAGTCCACCACGAGGTCCAGCAGTTGCTGAACACCGTGGAAATGCTTGCTGCTGCCGCAATGCACCGGCGTGAAGATGTTCTCCAGCGTCCCCTTACGAAGCGCCTTGCGGATCATTTCCTCGGGCACGTCCTTCCCGTCGAGGATCAGTTCCGTGATTTCGTCGCTCGCGGCCGAGACGCCGTCGAGCATTTGCTCGCGGCGCATCTTCGCCTCGTCCAGGTACTTCTCCGGCACGTCGGTGACGAAGAACTTGCGGTTCGTCTTGTCGTTCAGGTCGCGTGTGATGAGCTTCATCGTGATCAGGTCGATGATGCCCTCCAGCGCCGAGTCCTGACCGGCCGGGAGCGTGACGACCACGGGGTTGGCGCCCAGTTTGGTCTTCATCTGATCGACGCACGCCCAGAAGTCGGCGCCCATGCGGTCGAGTTTGTTCACATAGGCGAGCCGGGGCACCTTGTACTTCGCGGCCTGCCGCCACACGGTGCCGGACTGAACTTCCACGCCGCCCTTGGCGCAGAACACGCCAACGGCGCCGTCGAGGACGCGCAAGGACCGTTCGACTTCGGCGGTGCAGTCCACGTGACCGGGGGTGTCGATGATGTTGATGGCGATGTCGTCGCCCTGGCGGTCGGCCCAGTCGATGGACACGGCCGCCGAGTTGATCGTGATTCCCTTTTGCCGTTCCAGCGGGTCAAAGTCGGTGGTGGTGTCCCCGTCGTCGACGTCGCCGACCTTGTGCTTGGTGCCGCTGTAGTACAGGATCCGCTCCGTCGTGGTGGTCTTACCAGCGTCCACGTGAGCCATGATCCCGATGTTGCGTACTTTGTCGAGCATCGTCGTTGCGGCCGGGGTATTTAACCGGCTCCTTCCACGTGTGGAACAGGGGAAATCACCGCCCACGCGGGCGGATCAGAAGTTAGACGCCATGGCAGGGGAATGGGTTCAGGCAACCCGTCCCCAGGGGCGGAAGGCAATATTGTATCGTATCGGCGAACGAGGTCGCGTCTACCCCGATTGACGTGAAGGACCGGTGAAGGCGATCGAGCCGCTCGCGGCTTCGCGAGTGATGCGTCACGCGGCTCGCGAAGCCGCAAGCGACTCTTGGAACACTCACTTCGCGCCGGTCGTGTTGAGATTCCGCGTGTACTTGGTATCACCGATCCAAAGTGTGAGTTTATCCGCCTCGAAAGCGAGGTATTCGGGCTTGCCCTCCGCGGCCGGTGTCAACACGCCGCAGAGCCGTCCGGTCGGGTCGAACACCTGCACGCCGATGTCGGTGGCCGCGTAGATGCGCCCGTCGCGGTCGGTGGCGAGGCCGGTCACAGTAATTGCACTCTCACCCCGCCGGGTGCGCAGCGGCGCGTACCGCGTGGCCCGGAAGTTCACGTCGCCGCCTTCGACCACTGGCGTGGCCCGCAGGAACGGCTCGTTCAGGACAG
Source organism: Planctomycetia bacterium (assembly GCA_005772955.1). Taxonomy (GTDB): domain Bacteria; phylum Planctomycetota; class Planctomycetia; order Gemmatales; family Gemmataceae; genus Gemmata. The sequence goes on along the minus strand of SXID01000073.1, from coordinate 1,231 downwards.
CTTGCTCGAACATGGTCCCGCCATCCGGCGAGAACGTCATCACTCGCCCGGGCGAACGCTTCGGCTTCGCGTTGGGCACGTCCACTTTCTTCCAGCCCTCGCCGTCGATGAGGATTTGCGACAGCGGCATGTCCTGGGCGAACGAAGGCGAACCAACTGCCAGCACCAGAAGGGGCGCGAAGACGAAGCGCGTCATGGGAGCCTCGCTGTGAATGAGGAGCGATGGATCGCCTGGATTTCGCCGCAAGCGGCGAGTCAAAGACCTACTTCGTGTCGCGCCACAGCCAGCGCAGCGCATCCGGGAGAATCGCACCGCCGTGCTTGCCGCTGTGTGCGCCGTCGCCGTACACGAGTTTGTAGTCGTAGTCCATGATCTTCAGCGACGCGGCCATGTTCAGGTTCGCCAGCGGCCAGTTGCCGTGCAGGTTGTCGAGATCGCCGGCACCGTCTTGCAGGAACACGCGGATCGGCTTCTTCTCCGTCTTGCGGATCAGACCGGGGTACACGTCGCCGCCGCGAATGTTGGTGAAACTGCCAATGGTCGAGAACACCTTCGCGAACATGTCCGGGCGCTCCCACGCGACCGTGAACGCACAGATGCCGCCGGAACTGCTCCCGCAGATCGCGCGACTGGCCGCCTCGGTTCGCAATTTCACCGTTTTCGCGACTTCCGGAAGAATCTCTTTCTCCAGGAACTGGGCGTACTGGTTAGAAACGGTGTCGTACTCGAAACTCCGATTCTGACGCCAGTCTTTCTCCTCTTTACCAGGGACGGGGAACCGGCCCGGATTGATGAAGATGCCAACAGTCACCGGCATTTCCTTCTTATGAATCAGGTTGTCGAACACGACCGGGACGCGCCACTGGCCCTTCTCGCTGATGTACCCGCCGCCGTCCTGGAACACCATCACGGACGCGGGAGTCTTCCCGTCGTACTGGTCCGGTATGTACACCCAGCAATCGCGTTCCGTGCCCTCGAACACCTTGCTGTTCTTCCAGCGGAACTGCGTGACCTTCCCTTTGGGTGCGTCCTTGTGCGGCACCGAGTCGGAACCGTGGGTGTAGTCGTCGGCGGCCGACACCGGGACTGTGGGTGGCAGGACAGCGACGACCAGCCCAACAAGGGCGACGAGGGGGAGCAAGCGACGCATCGGAGTAACCCTTTGGGTTGGCGGAATAGCGAGAGCGTACCGCGCGGCGCGCCGAACCGCAACGGGCGGGAGAGGAGAAG
>SXID01000072.1 GCA_005772955.1 Planctomycetia bacterium | reverse complement strand
GGGTGTTCTCCGCCAACCCGCGCTCGGCCTGGATGTAGTGGCGGAAGGAAACGATGTCCGACCGCAGCTCGGAGAAGGACACTGCGTCACCCCCGGTTCAGTACCCGGTCCAGCACCCAACACCCGCGGACGTGGGTGTTCGCGGGTGCGTTGCGACAGTGTGAGAGAATGTCTTCGTTGTCGCACCCGGCGTCTTGGAGCGCGTCCGCGAGGATCGGCATCGTGCCGAAACCGCGTGAATCGTACATCTGCCGCGCCAGCGAGAGAACGTCAGCCGTGCGCCACGCGGGGTCGAACGGGACGCGGCGGTACGGGTTGTAGTAGATCTCCCGGAGCAGGCCGGCGTCGTGCAGTTCGGCCGGCACCCAGGTGAACGGCGGCGTGTTCGGGACGAACGGCAGGTACACCAGCGCGGCGAGTTTGCGCCACGCGCTCGGCGTGAGGGGCGGGTGCGGCGGCCCCAGCCGCGCGGCGCTCGACAGGAGCAGGTCCGCGTCCGTCAACCGGTCGATCGCGGCTTGGTGGTCGCCAGGCACGACATCGGAATGGAGCAGTTCCTCGGCGATCCGCCCGCCTACGGTCCAGAGTTTCACCCGCTCGCGCGGCGCCTCGACGTACTGTTCGCCCAGTTCAACGAGGACGCGGCACACACCCGGAAGCCGGTCCCACTGGCGGCGCGCGCACGCCAGCAGGTACAGCCGGCACGCCCGCGTCTGGGGCTGGCCGCTATCCAGCGTGGACAGCGGGTACAGGTCGTTCAGGAGAACGAGCGGGTCGGTTTCGGTCAACCACAGGTGTTCGTTCATGTGTGCCGCGAGCGTGGGGGGCGACTCGGTAGATCAAGGGGTGGGCGCGGAAGGCTTACGCAGGTCCGCGAGTTGCGATTCCAGCGTCGCGACCCGCGCCTTGATCGCATCGATCTCGGCAATGGCGGCAGTCAAGCGGGCCTCGAAAGCGGGGGCGGGCGGAGGCGAAGCGCGCGCAGGCAAAGCGGAATCGGTGATCGAAACGGGTGTGCCAGCGTGCTGCGTTTTCAGTCGGGGCAGTTCGTCGGGCGTGTGGAACCCGTGCGACACCACCGCGCCGCGCCGGTCCGGTTCCGTGAGGTACGCGACTAACCGGCGGTCCAACAGCGGCTTCAGAACCTCGTCGAGCATTTCGAGCGAGTCGAGCGTCGGAGCCATGCGTGCGGCGCGAACACGCAGGTCGCCTTTTGTCTGCGGGCCGCGGAGCAGCAACTCGGCGAGGACCGCGAGTTCGGGTCCAGATTGCGTCCACAGGTTGTAGAGTTCGTGCCGATACCGGTCCACGCGGCCACCGGTGATGCGCGTCACCAGACCACGTTCCTGGAGTGGTTCAAGTCCCTCCTCGACCTCGACCTCGTCGAGTTCGAAGATGGGGTCGCGGTTTGACTTCTGATTGGACCCGGTGACGAGCGCGTTGAGCGTGAGCGGGTACGAGTCGGCCGACTTTGAGGTCTTCTGCTTCTCGACCAGAACGCCGAGGAGTCGGCGTTCAAGCGGCGAGAGTGGTTCCCACGTTGGCGCGGGAACTGCCGCTTGCGGCGTCGCGGCTGCGGGTGCGCCAGGTTGTGGTTGGGGTGCGAGGGTTGCGTCGGACGACATGAACCACTCCGTGAAACGACAGCGGCCCACGGACTCGTTCCGTGGGCCGTCGTTGTAGGGATTGCGGCAAGGGGAAAGTAGCCCCAGTTCAACTGCGAAGGCACCCACGCTGTTTCGCGTCGGCCCCTCGGGGGTCGACGCGAAACAGCGTGCTTTATTTCCCAGGGAACTTCGCCGGGTCGCTCACCAGCGGGTCGAGCGATTCGCCGTTGAGCGCCTTCAGGAACAGCACGAGGTCAGCTTTTTCCTGTACCGTGAGGTTCAGTTTCAGCGGGATGATCGGCTTCTTCGTCGGGCCGTAGGTCTTCACGCCGGCATCGACCGGTTTGCCCTCGGCGCGGGTCTTGACGTACGCGGTCTCGGCCGCGGTGTCGCGCATCTTCTCGCTCAGCCACGCGTTCACGTTCCCGCCGCGGTCGTAGAAGTCCACCACCGCTTCCAGTGTCTTATCTTCGCCGCTGTGCATGTACGGCGCGGTCCAGAGCAGCCCGCGTGTGCCGGGCGTCTTGAACGCGCCGACGAGCGCCGTGTCCTTGTGGCCGGTGGGCAACCGCACGAACCGGCCGAACTCATCAAGGGGAAGTTCGCCGTTCTTCGCGCCGACGCCGATGTTGTGGAACCCGTGGTCCGTGTACGTGTCTCCGGTGTGACAGTTCGTGCAGCGGGCCTTGTTGAAGAACAGTTCGCGGCCCGCGAGGATGCGCTTGCCGAACTCGTTTACCTTGCCTGCGTCCTTCGCGGCGTCGAGGCCGATGTCCTTCAACGCGGTGCCCTTCGCAGCGAACTCGGCCTTCAGCGCGGCGGCGTAGTCCTCGGTCTTCAGCACGAACTTGCCGCTCTCCTCTTCCGTCACACGCTTGCGCATCAGCGCGTTGGCCTTGTCGTCAAGGCTGTTGCCGAGCAGCACGGTGCGCTCGTAAGTAGCGACGGCCTTCGCGGCGGCGTCGCGGGTGGGCGCGTGTCCGAACACCGTGTTGAAGGCCTTGACGTAGGCCGGGTTCGCGCGGAGTCTGGTCACCGCTTCTTCCCACGGGTCGGACTTTCCACCGAACATCTCCTTGTTGTTGCCGACCGGCCCTTGCGCCTGGTCTTCGAGCGACGATCCGCGGCCGTCCCAGAACTGGAACCGGTTGTACGCGGCGTTGAACACGGTAGGCGAGTTGATCGGCCCGAGCGCGTTGTTGATCCCGGTGGACGACTTCGCGCCGTCGGCGAACCCCTTGTCAGGCGCGTGGCAGGTCGCACACGCGACGTGCCCGTTGGTCGACAGAATCTTGTCGTAATAGAGCTGCTTGCCGAGCACCCACTTCTCGACGGTCATCGGGTTCTCGGTCGGGACAACGGGCGCCTGTGTGAGGCCGAGCGGCACCTTGAGTTTCACCACCTTGCGCGTCACTTTCAGTCCGGTCGCGGGGTCCGCGTCCTCTTGCGTGCCCTCGTTCCAGAAGTCTTTGAGCGCCTTCCATTCCGGTTGGTTGCTGGTGACGAACACGACCGACACGCGGTTCTTGAATGGCGTCATCTTCGACTCGTCCGGCAGCAGGAAGTCGGCCGGTTCGAGTTTGGGTTGCGCGAACGCGGGGGTGGCGAAGGCGAATAGCGCGAGCGCGAATAACGATCTACGAACTGTCATGGGTTAATCCTTGTGTCGGTTAGCCGCGACCCGAAGGGGAGCAAGTGCGGAGGGCTATCCTATCGTTGGGCGGGTAAGGCGGCGCATCGGGCGCGCGTTCGACCGGAATCGGCGGTGCCGATGGGATCGCGGAACGTTCGCCAAATGGCCAACCCGTTACGAACATGCCCGTTTCGCTGTCGTTCTCCGTTTTGAATTCCCTCGGCCCACGTCTTTCGTCGCGTGCCTGATCGCGGTGTTGCGTCCGGCGGATGAGAGCTTGTCCGCGTTGAACACGAGTTTCAGGTTGGCAAACTCGGATTGCGACCAGCGCACGATTGGCACCGTGTCGTCGGTGTCTACTTTCTCCGGTTGCCAATTCGCGAACCGGACCTCTATCGCGTGGAGTCGGTCGGTCTGCGCGGTGTCGGACGCGAGCCGGTTTCACCGCTGCGTGATGGAGCCGTGAACCAGCACGCCTCACACGACCAGCGCGAGAACCGATGCGAACGTGAGTGGTTCCATCATGGCGAATCTCGGAAGAACCTGTGTCGAAGCCGCTCGCGGCTTTTCCTCAGCACATCGCCTCGCTGTCGGTGGCGCCGATGTACACGACGCCGGAGTACGGAATCTCCATCGTCGCGACGCGCTCGGCGGCGCGCTTTAACAGCGGTGTCGCGGTCTCGCGGTATCTGGCACACACCAGCACTACCTCGCACCGCCTCGCGACCTCCACCGACTCCGCCACAGTGAGAATCGCGTGACCGTGGATCACGACGCAATCGTACAGTTCCTTCATCTTGGCGATAACTGTTTCGAGCTTCTCGCCGGTCGCGGCCTGGCGGGTCTCGTCGGACCACTTCCCGGCCGGGAGCAGGTGCAACCCGCTCGGCAGGAACTGCACCGCGGATCGCATGTCGGTTTCGGCGCGGAGCAGTTCGCACACGCCGGCGAGGTTCGGCACGCCCGCGTGGGCGTGGAGCGCCGGTTCGCGCAGGTCGAAGTCAACGAGCAGCGTCTTGTAGCCGGCTTGTGCGAGACTGCTGGCGAGGCCGAACGCGGCGAACGCTTTGCCTTCGTCGGCGATCGGGCTGGTTATGGCAATGGTGGTAGCACCGCGGCTAAGCCATGTCTGCGACACATAGGCGCGGAGCTTGTCGATGGCCTCGTTCGTGGCGGCACGTTTGACCGGGTCGCGGCCCCCGCCCCGAGTGGCGTTCGGCACACACGGGATCACGCCCACCACGGGCACCGGCACAGCCGACTTCACGTCGGCCAGCGAACTGACGCGGCGCGACGCCGTCTCGAACCCGATCACGCCCAGCGCCACCAGCACAAACCCCATCAGCCCGGCAAACGCGGTACCAAGCACCTGCTTCTTCGTGTTCTTCTGCATCGGGGCGGAACCGGGTTGGAGGACCGTGACGCGGGGCGGCGATTCCACCTCTAACTTGAGGAGTTGTTGCTGAAGGATCAGCCGGTGGTAGACGCCGTCGATGGTCTGGATGTCGCTGTCTTCGGTCAGGTGTGGGTGCTTGTCCTCGAACTTCGTCGGGAGCAGCGGGTTGCCCTTGTCGGCCGGCGGCGGCAGTTCCATCAACTGCTTCTCCGCTCGCGCGAGTGCCTCCTTCGCCGTGGTGAGTTGTTCCTGGTATCGCTGAATGGTGCGGATGATCTCTTCCAGTTCGGCTGCAACCTTCTTCGCCTCTTCCAGCCGCCAAACGCCCTCAAACGTCTTGATCTTCCCGGCCCGTATTTCCTCCCACCGCTTCTTGTCCGCTTCGTAGGCGTACTTGAGTTCGAGTACTGCGGGCGAGTTCGGGTCGCTGTTGCTCTCGCGGCTCTTCCATTCCCGGTGCGACTGAATCGACCGCAACTTGGCGACGATCACTTCCTGGTCCTTGTCGATCATGTCTTCCGTGATCTTCGGAACGGGCGCGTTCTTGATGAACTCCAGATTTTCCTTCAGCTTTTCCTGCCGGCGTTTGTAGTCGTTGATGGTGAGCGGCAACTGTTCGACGTCGCGCCGGCGCGCCACGATTTCGTTCACCAGGATGCTGGGGTTGAGGCGGTTGATGACGTCCTGCGGGAGCATCCCCGGCACGGGCGGCAGCCCGGCGACCGGCCCGGCGACCCCCCCCACGGGAACCGCGCCACCGGCACCCGGTACCGGCGCCTTCACGGTCTTGGCATCGAGAATCCGCTTGATCTTGATCTGCGCCTCTTCGACCTTCACAATGAAGTCGCGCATCTCGTGCGCCTTGCGTTCCACAACTTGCTCGATGAACGCTTTCTGCACTGCGTCCACGATCCGCTTCGCGTCCTCGGGTTCGTGCCCGCGGAACGTGATCCGAATCACTTCGGACCCCTCCATCCACACCACCACCAGTTCCTCGTCGAGGTACTTGATCGGGTTTTTCTGCGACTTGATCGTGGGCAGGTCCTTCATGTCGCGAAGGGCCGCGTTGAGTACAAACTCGGACTTCACGAGCATAAAGAGCGTCTTGAGGTACGTGAGGAAGTCGGTGCGGGCCTGCTGCGGGTTGTTTTGGTTCGCGAGCGTGGTCGGCACCGAGGACACCTGCAGCATCCCGTAGGACTCGTACTTGCTGGCGAGCAACCCCCACGCGGCGAGTGCACCTGCCCCGCCGAGCAGCGTGCCGCAGAACGCGATCATCAACCAGTGAAGCCGCAGGGAGATGAGGACACGCATCCCGGTACCGTCGTCCGGTTTCTCACCGGGGCGCGGCACCTCGGGCAGTGCGGCGGGGGTGGTCGCGTTGGGGGCGAAGGTTGGTTCGATCATGGCCCCGAATCCCTTCAGGTTGATGTGGTGGGGGAGCCGGCAGAACCTACCCCCGGCCCCCTTCCCTGAAGTTCGACCGCGAGCAGTCCAAACCGACGATCATCATCGCGTAGCCGTAGGCGTCTCCGGTTTCCACTCGCGATAGATCAAGAACTTCGAGAAGAACGGCGCGAGCCGGCCGTGTGAGCATTGCGGATCGTTGAGCCACTTGTCCGCGAACACGCGAAGCATGGGCAAGTACGCCCAGCCGAGAACAGCAACAATCGCGGTACCCTGCCACACGGCAATTCGCGACGCGGCGACGGCTGGTGCCAACGAGAGCGCGGGTGAATCAGGTGGTGCGAAGCAGACAGACGACATCCGTGTCTCTGTGCGAACCGGGCGAGCGCGGGTCCAAATCCATGACCCGGAATCCGAATCGCGGGGATTGTGGCCGACGGGACGAGAGTGAATCAACCCCAAGTTTCACGAGTCGCGTCCTGACGAGTTGGGAGCGTCAGCGTTCGCCTTTTCCGCGTCCCGTCCACTGTGGTAACTTTCGTGTTCCGCTCGTCAGCACGGAGGCCGTTCGCTGCTTCTCGGCGCCGTTACCAACTGGTCCACCTTCGCGGCTACGCTCGCGGTCGCGGTGCCGAACGTGTTGTTCTGCGTGTTTGTGATCGGCTACGCGCCTCTTGTGGTGTGGAGCTTCGTTGTGCCAGTCGAAGCGACGTGGCCGAGCATCGCATTCGGTGTCGTGAGCGGGTTGGCGCCGTTCGTCGCGCTGGTGGCAATGTGTGAACTCGGGTCGCGGTCTGCAATTCTCCGCGCGACTAACTCTCACTCGACTCAATCAACTCCGACAACTGCTGAGGCGTGACGCCGCGAACGAGAACAACCTTGTTCCGGTTCGTCGGACCACTTAACAACGCGATCTGCGACCGCTGAAGGTTGAAGTGTTTGCGCAACAGCGCGAGCACCGCGTCGTTCGCGCGGCCGTCTTCCGGCGGCGCCGTGACCGATACACGCAGCGCACCGGCGCGTTCGCCGAGTACCGCGTTGCGCTTCGCCTTTGGTTGCACACGGACCGCAATCGTCGCGCCCTCCGCGTGCGGGGTGATCGCGGGGGACATCTCGAAAGCCTCCACAGGCGCGAATCTCACTTCGCCTAAGTTGACAAGTGTTCACTATTCGCACAGAGTTCGATTATCTGCTCGTTCACACGTCGCGCTCGTGGAGGGCACGATATGGGTACCCATGTCACCGGGCCAATCTGCGGTACGCCGCGACTCGGTCACGCTCCCGATTCGCACTTCAAAGTCGCCTTCTCACCGCTTGAGATCAACGACTTCATTCGCTCGTGCTTCACCGATTCGCACGGCGCGCCGATCGTTCAGGCGCCGGTTCACATCGAACTGCAACGGTTCCTCAGCGACCACCCGAAGGCGCTGGTCGAACTGCCGCGTGACCACGGGAAGAGCTTTCAGTTGTGCTGCCGCGTGCTGTGGGAACTTGGCCGCGATCCCGGCTTGCGAATCAAGATCGTGTGCGCCACGGACGCGGTCGCAGCCGAGCGCAGTCGGTTCTTGCGCGACTCGATCACACAGAACGCAGCGATTCGGAACGCGCTGCCGAACTTACGCCGCGGGCACCCGTGGGCGGCCGAGGGGTTCACGATCACACGCCCGGTGAACGCGATCGGGCACAGCGTCGCGGCGTTCGGCGTGGGCGCCGGCGTCACCGGCACGCGCGCCGATCTGCTCATCTGCGACGACGTGGTAGACGTTCGCTCGCTGCGCAGCCGCACCGAGCGCGAGCGCGTGTCGGACTACTTCACGAACAACCTCATGAATCTGCTCGAACCGCACGGGCGGTTCTGGGGGCTGTGTACTCCGTGGCACTCGGACGATCTCAACGCGCGCCTCAAGAAGAACACCGCTTATGCGGTGTTCCGGCGTGCGGTCGGTCCCGACTTTGAACCGGTGTGGGAAGAGAAGTGGTCGCCGGAGCGTCTTCGCGCCCGCAAAGCAGAGATCGGGGGCGCGTCGTTCGCTCGCGGTTACCGGCTTGTGCCGATCGCGGACGAAGAGACACCGATCCGCGCCGCGTGGGTGCGGTTCTGGAGCGAACCGGCCGACTACGACACGGTGTTGCTGTCGGTCGATCCGGCCGTGAGTTCGTCCGCGAAGGCCGACTGTTCCGCGCTCGCGGTGTTGGGCCGCACGGCTCGCACACCGCTCGAAGTTCGCGTTCTCGCCTGTACCGCGAGACGCGTGCCGGCACCGGAGTTGGTCACGCTCATCGACACCTTCGACCGGTTGTGGAACCCGGCGGTGATCCTGTTCGAGACGAACGCCGCGTTCCTCGGCATCAAGGACTTGCTCGCGCGCCACACGCGCTTTGGCCCAAAGCTGAAGAGCGTGACGCAGTCGGTGGACAAAGGCTCGCGCGTGTCCGCGTTCAGTGTCGCGGTGGAGAACGGCGCGTTCCGATTGAAGGGCGAGAGCGGTGTGGTCGACGCCGGGCAGCGCGAGTTGTTCGAGCAGATGACGACGTTCCCGTTCGGGGAACACGACGACCTGCTCGACGCCGCCGCGACCGGTTGCGCGTACTTGCTCGATCGAAGAGAACCGCGGGTGTGGTAGAGTCTTTCAAAGTAGTAGGCACACTCCGTGTGCCGTCGCTGTGCAACTCAAGAGCGCATCGCGGTTCTGACTCGCTGTGCCACGGCACACGGAGTGTGCCTGCTACTTTGAACGACCGCTCACGAGGAATCGCGATCCGCGCACGACAAGCTATCCTGATCGGTTCGACCGTCATCGGTTCGTGGCTGGGAATGCAAGCGGTCCACGAACTCGGCCACGTTTGCGGGGCGGCACTGACCGGCGGGCGCGTGGAACGCGTCGTGCTGCACCCGCTCACCATTTCACGAACGGACCTCGCCGAAAACCCAGCACCGCTGTTCGTCGTGTGGGCCGGGCCGATCGTCGGTGTCGTTCTGCCGCTTCTCGTTTGGTTGATGGCGGTCGTCGCGAAGATGCCGGGCGCGTTCGTTCTGCGGTTCTTTGCCGGGTTCTGCTTGCTCGCGAACGGCCTCTACATCGGGGTCGGATCGTTCGACCGCGTCGGCGACTGCGGTGAAATGTTGCGCCACGGCTCCGAACCCTGGCACCTCTGGCTGTTCGGTCTGGCAACGGCTCCAGTCGGGTTGTTGCAGTGGCACCGGCAAGGCCCGCACTTCGGGCTGGGCACCGCGAAGGGCGTCGTGAGCCGCGGCGCGGCAATCGGGTGCCTGGCCGCGTTCGCGGTGTTGGTGATTCTCGGATTGATCGTAGGTGAGTAGCCGCGATCTGGCGAAAAAATGGACCCACGGCGCGCGATCGCGGCAATAATGAGGGGCAATTCGCCCTAACGGAGGATCACACCATGTTCACGCGAACCATTCTCGTCCTGGCCGCGGCCGGACTGTTCACGGCACCTGCTTTCGCACAGAAGAAGGCGGAACTACAGGACTTCCCGTTCTGGACGGCACCGAAAACCCCGCACGCACGCGCGTTCGTGCCCGGTCTTCAGGCGGCACTCGAACTGACCCCGGAGCAGATCGCGAAGATTATCGAGGCACAGAACGCGACCGTGGGCAGCCCGGAGATTCGCGCACTGAAGTCGAAGGGTGACCCGAACGCCACCGCCGACGAACTCGCGACCGCGAACGTCAAACGCGCCGAAGCGACCGAGAAACTTTACAAGGAAGTCGATGGGATTCTCACCAAGGATCAGAAGGCGCTGATCGAGAAGATCAACGACGGGTACGCGAAGACCGCGACGGAGGTACTCGAAGACCTGCAAGCGAAGTTCGGCGCGGCGAAAGGTAACGAAGAGGAGATGGCGAAGGTGCGCAAGGAATATGGCGAGGCTCTGGTCGCCGCGTTCGACAAGAAGCTCGACGGGATTCTGAGCACCGATCAGAAGACCGCGGTGAAGAAAGCCGCCGAGGTGGAGGCGAAGCGGGCCGCCGAGAATAAGGACAAGCCGAAACCGAAGAAGTGAGCCTCTCATGCAACTCGAAGCGCTCGACCCGGAGAACGTGTTCGTCTTCCACGGGTTCCTCTCGGCGGAGGAGTGCGAGCAACTGATCGCACGCAGCGAAGCTATCGGCTACGTCGCGGCGGGCGTGGGCGGGGAACTGGTTCCACAACTGCGCAACAACGCGCGCGCGTTCCTCGAAGACGCGACCCTCGCCGCGTGGCTGTGGCAGCGGCTCGCGCTGGTGTTGCCCGCGAGCGTGGCCGACTGGGACGCGTGCGGTTTGCACGAGCGGTTCCGGTTCTACCGCTACGACACCGCCGAGCAGTTCGCCCCGCACCTCGACGGCTGCGTCTCACGCGACAACGGCGAGGAAAGCAAACTCACGTTCATGATCTATCTGAGCGAGGTCGAGGAGGGCGGCGAAACGGTGTTCTTCACGCCCAACGGTGACCAACAGCGGTTCGCGGTCCGGCCCGTCGCGGGCAAGGCGCTCGCCTTCGAGCACCTCCAACTCCACGCAGGCGCAAGCGTGGTGCGCGGGCGCAAGTACGTGCTGCGAACCGACGTGATGTACCGAACGCGGAATTGAGCCGCAAGAAGTAACTTCGCAGGTGAAGGGCTTGGCAATTCGCGTTCTCACACTTGATCTGGAACGCACTCTGATTTCCGACGCGAACCGTGTCGACCCGCGACCTGGTCTCGCGGATTTTCTCGCGTTCTGCCACGAGCGATTCAATCGCGTCGTGCTGTAGACGAACAATTCTCAGCGATCAAATCTTGTTTCGTTCCCCTTCGGCCATTGCTGCGAACGCTCCCCGCTCCCCTTCGGGTCGCGGCTAACCACGTCTCCAAAAGAGGTATCCCCATGCTCGCGCCGATCACCATTCGTTACGACTTCCGACCAAAGCGCCGGAGCCTCGCGACCGCGGCCATCGCGGACCTGTTCGGGCTGCCGGAACGCGAACTGCCGCACACTGTCTGCGAAGACCTCGCGCTCGAGATTCGCGCCGGCGAACTCGTGCTGTTCGTCGGGCCGAGCGGCAGCGGGAAGTCGTCGCTGTTGCGCACGGTCGCGGCGCAGCTCGGCGCGGCCGATGCTTTCACGCTTCCATTGCCAGACGTGTCGCTCATTGACGCGATTTCGGGCAGCGTGGAAGACCGGCTCGCGCGTCTCGCGGCCTGCGGTCTCTCCGAAGCGCGGCTGCTCCTGCGCACGCCCGCGGAATTGAGTGAAGGACAGCGCTACCGATTCCGGCTCGCGTTCGCGATGGCGCATGGCGGTTCGCCGTGGATCGCGTGCGACGAGTTCACCGCGACGCTCGACCGCACGCTCGCGAAGGTGGTCGCGTTCAACGTGCGGAAGCTCGTCACGCGCACCGGCGTCGGGTTGCTCGCGGCCACGACGCACGAAGACGTGATCGACGACCTCGCGCCGGACGTGCTGGTGCGGTGCGGCGGGGACGGCATCATCGCGGTCGAACGCCCGGTGCGACAAAGGCGAGCTGTCTCCTTCGTCCACCAATTACAACTCACCGACGGCGCCGCACGCGACTGGCCGTACTTCGCACGGTGGCATTATCGCGGTCGGCGGCTCGCCTTCGTGAAGCGCGTGATTCTGCTGTGGCATGGCGAAGAGCCGGTCGGCATCTGCGTGTTCGCGACGCCAGCCGCGAGCCTGTCGTTGCGAACGCGATTCTTCGGCCTCACCGACCCGCGTACCCCGGTCGCGCTCGCGGCGCTCAACGAGCGGTTGTGGCTACTTCAGCGCGTGGTGTTGCACCCGACGTATCGCGGGGCCGGGATCGCCTCCGCGTTCGTGCGGCGCGCGTGCGAACTGTGCCCAATTGACTGGGTGGAAACGCTGACCGCGATGGGCCGCGCGAACCCGTTCTTCGAGCGTGCTGGATTCGTGAAGGTCGGGACGATCGCACGCACCGGCGACGCCGGGCAGTTCGGGCCGCGCGGCGGGATCGCGCCCGAGACCGCGCACAAGAGCCGGTTCAGCGACCCGCTGTACTACGTGTTCGACAACCGCGCACGGCCGCGCTAGCACGGAATCCGTATCGTGTCACGCAACGCGATCCACGGAGCCGCACATGAACAAGTTCGCGAAGCACGCGGGGCTGGTCCTGTTCACGATCTTCGCCGTGCCGCTTATCATCGCGACACCTTTCCTGCTGTTCGGGTTCCTGGGTAAGCCGTAGACGCGACGCCGCGAGCGGCGGGGCGCCATTTGGGGATCACACCATGAAACACCGGAAGTTCGGCGCGGCGAGCGTGTCGGAAGTGGGGCTGGGCTGCTGGCAAATCGGTGGCGACCAGTGGGGCGACGTTGCCGAAATCGACGCGATTGACGTGTTGCGCGCCTCGGTCGAAACTGGCGTAACATTCCTCGACACTGCCGACGTGTACGGTGCCGGGCGCAGCGAAGAACTCATCGGCCGCTTCCTCAAGAATTACAAGCGTGCGGAGTTCTTCATTGCGTCGAAGTTCGGGCGATTCCCGCGACCCGGCTGGCCCGGTAACTTCGACCCGACGACGATTCGCGAACACACCGAGAACTCACTGAAGCGATTGGGCATCGCGCAACTCGACCTCACGCAACTCCACTGCTTGCCGCTTGAACAACTGAAGCGCGCGGAGGTGTGGGACACCGTTCGCGCGCTGAAGCGAGAGGGGAAGATCGCGCGGTTCGGGGCAAGCGTCGAATCCACAGCCGAAGCGGAAGAGTGCCTCAAGCACGCGGACTGCGCCTCGCTGCAGATCATCTTCAACATCTTCCGTCAGACGCCTGAAACGTGTGGCCTTCTCGACCGCTGTGCGAAGCAAAATGTCTCGGTCATAGTCAGGTTGCCGCTCGCGTCGGGACTGCTCACTGGGAAGTACACGCCGACCACCACGTTCGCTCCAGAGGATCACCGCACCAATAACCGCAACGGCGAGCGGTTCAACGTCGGGGAGACGTTCGCGGGGTTGGGCTTCGAGGGCGGGCTGGCGATGGTCGAGAAACTGAAGCCGCTTGTACCGATCGGCTACACACTGCCGCAACTCGCGCTGCGCTGGTGTTTGGATCACCCTGCGGTCACGACAATTATCCCCGGCGCGCGGAACCGGACGCAAGCAGTCGCCAATACCGCCGCGAGCGACCTTCCGCCGTTGCCGGCGACCACACTTACCAAACTGCGCGAGTTCTTCCTCAACGACGTAAAGCCGCACGTGCGCGGCCCGGATTAGGGCACGCTTCACCCCGAAGGGGCGAACGCGAAACGACAGGACTTGCCAGTTGGTTGTCGCTGTTCGTATGATTCCGATGAGATTGTGAAAAGTTTCACAAAGTCGCATTTCGGCTGATCTCTGGGAGCGCGAGCGTGCCCGCCATCTTCTCGCGATCACTCGACGGTCACGTGCGCCAGGCCGGTATCGGCTTGGCGGTCACGGTCGCGCTCGTCGTTACGGGGTGGTGCTACTACGCGCTGCCGAGTTACACGCGTGTCGGCTACACACCGGAACAGCCGGTGCCGTTCTCGCACGAATTGCACGCTGGTAAGCTCGGCATGGACTGCGCTTACTGTCACCAAAGTGTGTTTGAAGGACCACACGCGAGCGTGCCCAGTTCGCAAACTTGCATGAACTGCCACAATCCTAAAAAAGCGAATGTGAAAGGCAACAGCCCGCTCCTGGCTCCGGTGCGCACGAGCTTCGACACGGGGCGCCCGGTGGAGTGGAAGAAGGTTCACAAACTCCCGGAGTACGCGTACTTCAACCACGCGGTCCACGTCAACAAGGGCGTGTCGTGCGTGTCGTGTCACGGTCAGGTGAACGAGATGGCGGTCGTGCGGCACGACAAACCGCTCACGATGGGCTGGTGCTTGCAGTGCCACGCCGACCCGCACGCACACCTGCGCGACGTGAAGGACGTGACCAACCTGAAGTGGAAGCCCGAAGGCGGGAAGACCGTGAGCGATGTCGGCGCGGCGATCCAGAAGGATCTGAAGGTGGTCCCGCCGATGCACTGCCAGGGGTGCCACAGGTAGCCGCTGAGCCGCGCTCCCCTTCGGGTCGCGTCTAACGAAGCGCCAGGCGACGACACATGGACCAGCAATCCTACTACCGCAGCCTCGAGCAACTGGCGGACACGCCAGAGTTCCGGGCGTTCGCGTCGGAAGAGTTCCCCGGATTCGCCAACGTGTACGACCAACTCGGCGAAGCGGAACCGCTCGATGACGACCCCGAAGCCGCGGACCTGAACCGGCGTAAATTCCTGGCGATCTCGGCCGCGGCGCTCGGCCTCGCGGGTTTGGCGGGGTGCCGCCGACCCGATATCCAGATTCTCCCCTTCTCCGTTGTGCCAGACGGGCAGATTGGTCACATCTCACCTGGCAAACCCACCTTCTACGCAACGAGCATTCCCCGCGCCAGCGGCGCGATCCCCGTGCTCGTGGAGAGTCACGACGGGCGGCCCACAAAGATTGAAGGCAACCCGCAACACCCGTGTAGCCTCGGCAGCACCGACGCGCGAGCGCAAGCGTCCATCCTCGACCTCTACAGCCCCGATCGCGTGATGTCGGACAAGTACCCCGGCGTGATGGAAGGTCGCGCCGCGCGGAAGTGGGAAGACTTCGACCGATTTGCGCGCGGCGAAGCTGAGAAGTTGCTCAAGGAGAAAGGCAAGGGCTTCTACATCCTGACGGAGCAGGCGCCTTCGCCATCGGTGATGGCGCTGCGCGAAGCGGTCAAGGCCAAACTCCCGCTCGCGTCGTGGCACAGCTACGAAGCCGTCGATACGAGCGAAACCCTCAAGGGCGCGGAAGCGGCGTTTGGCGCGAAGTTGGTGGCGCGCTACCGTTTCGACAAGGCGGATCGCGTTCTCGCGCTCGACGCCGACTTCCTCGGCAACGAGGGGGATAGCATCTTTCATTCGCGCGGCTTCGCGAGCAAGCGGAAGAGCGACGCGATGAATCGCTTGTACGTCGTGGAATCGACGTACACGGTGACCGGAACTATGGCGGATCACCGGTTGCGGCTCCCGGCGTCGCAGGTGGGCGCGTACCTGCTCGCGCTTGCGAAGGAACTTCAGACCACGCACGCGGCGAAACTCAAGAAGTTGGACGCGGTGCCGGATATCACGCCCGGCAAGACCGCATTCCCGGAGAGATGGGTGCTCGCGGTAGCGAAGGACTTCGCCGAACACGCTGGCAAGAGCCTCATTGTTGTTGGCCCACGACAGCCGCTGTGGGTTCACGCCCTCGCTCACGCATTAAATGACGCGCTTGGCAACTACGCCGCGGGCCTGGCCGAGTTCCGCGACCCACCGCCCGGACTGCTTGACAAGTCGCTGACGGACCTCGTCGGCGAGATGGCGGTGGGCCACGTTAGCACGCTGCTTATCGTTGGCGGAAACCCGGTGTTCAACGCACCCGCCGACCTGCGCTTCGCGGAAGAGTTGCAGAAGGTTCCGCAGAAGATCCGGCTCGGGCTGTTCTTCGATCACACATCCGAGAAGTGCGACTGGCACCTGCCGCTCGCGCATTTCCTCGAAGGGTGGGGTGACACCGAAGCCAGCGACGGTTCGCTGTGTTGCGTGCAACCGCTCATCGCACCACTGAACAGCGGCAAGAGCGGTGGCGACGACGTGGCCCCGCCCGCGCGCGGCGGTCGCACCATGCTGGAAGTGCTCTCGCTGCTCACGCAGGCGCAGGGCGCGGACGGCAAACCGGTGGCTTCTTTCAGCGCCGCGCAGAAGGCTGGGTACGGCTACGTGCGAAGGGCGTTCGCGGAACGCAGCGGCATCTCGCTCACGGCGCCGGAGTTTGATGAGGCGTTCAACCGCTACAAGCAAGTCGGGTTCTTCCCCCTCGACGCGGACAAGGCGAAGTCGCTCGGCTTCGCGCGACCGGATGAGAAGGTTCGCAAGCCAAAAGAGGTGAGCACGAACAAGGCTCGCGTGGCCGAGGTAATCGCGACTTACCAACCCGCGGACGCTCCGTCGCGGGACGCGATTGAGATTACCTTTCACGCTTCCTACGCTCTCGCTGACGGGCGATTCGCGATGAACCCGTGGCTCCAGGAGATGCCGGACCCGATCACGAAACTGGTGTGGGACAACGCCGCGCTCGTCAGCCCAGCGACCGCGAAGGAGTTCGGCATCGTACAGGGCGACGTGGTCGAAGTGCGGCTGGGCGAATCGGCGATCAACGTGCCCGCGTTCGTGCTGCCGGGTCAGGCGGATTACTCGGTCGCGCTCAGCTTCGGGCAGTACGGTGACATGCGGATTTCGCACGTGCCCCACGGCGGCGGAACGGACGTGTTCCCGCTCCGTCGTTCCACTTCACTACACACCGCGACCTACTGCAAACTGAAGAAGACCGGCCGCCGCGCGGACCTCGTGACCACGCAAGAACACGGCGTCATCCCCGAAGGCCGCGACATCGTGCGCGAGTACAAGGTTGGTGAGCACAAGCCCCGTGGGAAGACGCGTCCCATCGACCCGTTCAAGTACGTCGATGCACACAAGAACCCAGATTTTGAGGACAAGCAGGAGCCGAAGATCGGCATTCCGCCCGACGGCCACATCACGGAAGCGATGCTGAAGAAGGAGTTCCAGGGCGGGTACGGGAACAAGCAGCAACCGCCGGCCCCGGCACGCGTGAAGCAAGAACGCTTCCCGCTCGACCTCGCGCGCCCGGAGTTACTCGACAGTCAGTTCCAGTGGGGAATGGTGATCGACCTCTCGGCTTGCACCGGTTGCACCGCGTGCATGCTCGCGTGCCAGGCCGAGAACAACATACCGGTTGTCGGTAAGCACGAGGTCAAACGCAACCGCGAACTGCACTGGATCCGCATCGACCGCTACTTCTCGTCGCCCAACGGCGAGACCGCCGAAGAGAACCCGCGAATCGTGTCGCAACCGGTCGCGTGCGTCCATTGTGAAGCGGCCCCGTGCGAACAAGTGTGCCCCGTGAACGCGGCCGTTCACAGCCCCGAAGGCTTGAACCTGCAAGTCTACAACCGGTGCATCGGCACGCGGTACTGCTCGAACGCGTGCCCGTACAAGGTGCGGCGGTTCAACTGGTTCGACTTCAACAAGCGGAAGCTCGACGAACTTCGCGTACCCACACCGTTCGCGAGCGGCGGCATGAGCTTCGCGGAGAGCGGCGTGCCCGAAACGCTGAAGATGCAGAAGAACCCGGACGTGACCGTCCGCATGCGCGGCGTGATGGAGAAATGCACGTACTGCGTTCAGCGCATCGAACGCGGAAAATACGGCGCGAAGATCGCCGCCGCGGAAGTGGCGCAAGACCGCCGCACCATCGAAACCGATAGCACGTTCAGGACCGCGGACGGTTCGGTGTCGTCGTACAAGAAGCCGAAGAAACCACTCGCGGCCGGCTACGACCTCGACGCGATCGGTCGCGTGATCGTCCCGGACGGGGTGATCGTGACCGCGTGTCAGAGCGCGTGCCCCTCGCAGGCGATCACCTTCGGCAACTTGCTCGACCCGAACAGCAAGGTGTCGAAGCAGAAACTGAAGGAGAGCGAATACTTGTTGCTCGGCGAATTGAATACGAAACCGCGCACGAGCTACTTGCCCAGAGTAAGGAACATTAATCAGGACATGGTGGGCTAAACGAGCGACGTTTCGCGGCGACCCCGAAGGGGTCGCTCTGCGTGGCCTGGCGCCTGCGGGACCAACGCTAAACGAGAGAGAACAAGGACACTTGCGACGATGGCTGAGACGACTCCACACGAAACGCACGACGCGCACACGGGGCCGAAGTTCCCGGACCCGCTGCCGCGCATCCCGCTCGTGTGGGGTCCGGCCGACTACGATTCCGTTTCCGAGCAGATCAGCGAAATCACGGAGAAGCCGCAACCGTACTGGTGGTGGCCCGCGCTGCTCATCACGTCCTCGCTGCTGTGCGGCGGCGTGCTGGCCGCGACGTACCTCATCTCGACCGGTGTCGGCGTGTGGGGCAGCAACGTCCCGGTCGCGTGGGCGTTCGATATCACGAATTTCGTGTTCTGGATCGGCATCGGGCACGCCGGCACACTTATATCCGCGATTCTATTTTTGTTCCGGCAGAAGTGGCGCACGTCAATCAATCGCTTCAGTGAAGCGATGACGCTGTTCGCGGTGATCTGCGCGTTCATCTATCCCGGCATCCACGTCGGGCGGTTCTGGTACGTGTGGTTCTCGATCCCGCTCCCCAACGCGAACCATATCTGGCAGAACTTCCGTTCGCCGCTATTGTGGGACTTCTTCGCGATCTCAACGTATTTCACAATCTCACTTATCTTCTGGTACATCGGACTCCTCCCCGACCTCGGCACGCTACGCGACCGGGCCAAGAGTCGCACGCGCCAGATGATATTCGGCTTCCTGTCGCTCGGTTGGCGCGGCAGCACGCGTCACTGGCGCCACTACGAAGTCGCGTATTTGATGCTCGCGGGTCTCAGCACCCCGCTGGTGTTGAGCGTTCACTCGGTGGTGAGCTTCGACTTCGCCACGTCGTTGATTCCGGGGTGGCACACGACGATTTTCCCGCCGTACTTCGTCGCGGGGGCGATCTTCGGCGGGTTCGCGATGGTGCTCCAATGTATGATCCCGGCACGGGCCGTATATAGGCTGGAAAACATGGTGACGATCAAACACATCGACGTGATGTGTAAGTTCATCCTCGCGACCGGGACGCTGGTCGGGTACGCGTACTGCATGGAGCTGTTCATCGCGTGGTTCTCCGGGAACCCGTATGAGTGGCAGACGTTCAAGAACCGCGCGTTCGATGGAGACTATACGTGGGCCTACTGGGTGATGATGACGTGTAATCTTTTCATCCCGCAAGTGTTCTGGATTAGATGGTGCCGTCAAACGCCGTGGTTCGTGCTCATCATTGTGACGTTTGTGAACGTCGGGATGTGGTATGAGCGGTTCGTGATCATCGTGCAATCGCTCCATCACGACTTCTTGCCCGGGTCGTGGGGGCAGTTCCATCCGACCTGGGTGGACTGGTTGCAAATGATCGGGGACTTCGGGCTGTTCTTCACGTTCACGCTGCTATTCATCCGGTTGCTGCCGATGGTCGCCATCGCCGAGGTGAAGGGCGTGCTGCCGATGGCGAACCCGTACTACTCTCACCTCGACGAAGAGGCTGCGGGGCACCCCATCCCGCCTTCCGAGTTCCATGTGAACGGGAGCTACCTTAAGGGCGAGGACGGGCAGTACCCGACGTCTGATCACGCGTTGGCCGCGTCGTATGGTCTGCCGTCGTGCCCGGCTACCGATGTCAAACCGCACACCGAGCCGATACCGCCGTTCATCCCGACACCGGGCGGGACCGGGAAGCCGTGGGGCGCGGTCGCCGAGTTTGCCAACGGAAGTGATCTGCTCGAAGCCGCGAAGAAGACCACTGCCGCCGGCTACAAACACGTGGACGCCTGGACGCCGTTCTACGTCCACGGGATGAAGGAGGCGATCGGCCGGACGCGGAGTCGGTTGCCGCTGTTCACGCTCGCGGGCGCGCTCACCGGTCTGGCCACCGCCGCGTCATTGCAGTTCTACCTGATGGCGTACTACTACCCGACCATCGTGGGCGGGAAGGAGTACCGATCGTGGGAAGCGTTCGTGCCGGTGCTGTTCGAGATGACGGTGCTGTTCGCGGGATTCTTCACGCTGTTCTCGCTTTTCGGGCTGTGTGGCTTGCCGCGGTTCTTCCATCCGCTGGACAGCCACCCGACGTTCGGTCGGAGTACGCAGGGCGGGTTCTTTCTGACGATCGAGGCACAGGACGCAAAGTTCAACCCGGATGAAACGCAAGCGTTTCTGGCGTCGCTCGGCGGCAAGCACGTGGCGGTGATGGAGGCGTAAAACGCAAGCCGCGAGCGGCTCAAGCAGACAGGTTCTTCGCATGTACTCGATCGACCCGAACGCGTTCATGAACACGGTGCTGGCCGTGATCGTCGGCACCGCCGTGCTGCTGCTCGGCGCGACCGTGTTCGCGTCGTGGCTCGGTAAACGCGGACGCGTGATGTCATATCTGTACATGTTCACCGCGATGTTCGGCATGTTCGGGTTGGCGGCAGTGGTGCTGGGCGTGCGCGGGCAGAAGAGCGACTCGCGCCCGTGGCACATTTTCCTCGACATGAAGTACCAGGCGAAGTACACGAGCCAGGGCCAAAGCAAGTACTTCGCGGATGGCCGCAGCAACCGGATGCCGCCGATGGACACGGTTCCGTTCGACGGCACCGACTACGCAGCCGACGCGGGCGGCCACGACACTCCGAACCCGGACTTCCTGAAGGCTGACAAACGTTTTTACTTTGGCATCGCCAACGCCACCGCGAAGGGCGCCGACGGTGTGCCCACAGGACCGACTTGGGAGGCCGGCAAGCTGACCGGCGAGGGCTACTACGTGAACAACATCCCGCCGCTCGCGGTCGAGAAGGCCGGCGGGTGGGAACCGCTCCTGAAACGCGGACAGGTGCAGTTCAACCGGAACTGCGCGGTGTGCCACGGCACGAGCGGGCGTGGCGGTGGTGGCGAACTCGCTTACGGCATCGTGGGTGCTTACGGTCTGAGTGTACCGCCCGCGAACGTCCTCACGCCCGAGGTTCAGGCCCAGGCCGACGGGCAATTGTTCAACACAGTCGTGAACGGCAAAGGCGCGATGACCGGCTACGGCCACCAGATCAAGGACGTGCTGGATCGGTGGGCGATCGTGGCGTATGTGCGCGAGTTGCAGTTCGCTTACGGGAACCCGCTAAAGTAGGACAGGCTTCCAGCCTGTCGTTTTGGAGCAATGACAGGCTGGAAGCCTGTCCTACAAGAAACACGGTCCGATGAGCAGCGCGAGCATCCCCAACGACGATACCTACCCCGCCGGGTTGCCGGACAGCGTCGCGCCCGTCGGTGACGCGCTCGCGGGCGGCGTTCGCATCCTCACCGGAGTCGCGCTGGGCTCCGGGCTGCTGCTCCTCGTCGGTCTGTTCGCGAACCCGAAACAGTTCTACCACTCGTACCTGTTCGGCTACGTGTTCGCGCTCGACATCGCGCTCGGTGCGCTGTTCTGGACCATGATCCACCACGTTGCGGACGCGGGTTGGTCGGTGGGACTGCGGCGAGTCTTCGAGAACATCAACCGCGCGATCCTGCCGCTCGCGGTGCTGTTCATCCCGGTGCTGGTCGGCACACTCACAGGCAAACTGCACGCGTGGTACAGTTTCGTTCACGCCGAAGCCCCGAAGGAAGAACACCTCAAGCACCTGTGGCACGTGAAGCATGTGTACTTCAACACGTGGTTCTTCCTGGCACGGCTCGCGATCTACTTCGCGGTCTGGATTGGCTACTCGGTCGCGATGCGGAAATGGTCGGTAAGTCAGGACGCCGTGGGTGGTATCGCGCTCACGCGAAAAATGCAATGGTGGGCGCCGTCGGGTGTCGCGCTGCTTGGCCTTACCAGCACGTTCTTCGCGTTCGACATCCTGATGAGCCTGCAATACTCGTGGTTCAGCACCATCTTCGGCGTGTACTTCTGGGCCGGCGGTATTCGTGGGTCGCTCGCGACGGTCGTACTCGTCGTGCTGTCGCTCCGCGCCGCGGGGTTCTTGCGGAACACGATCACGATGGAACACCTGCACGATGTCGCGAAGATCATGTTCGGGTTCACGGTGTTCTGGGCGTACATCGCGTTCGCGCAGTACTTCCTGATCTGGTATGGGAACGTGCCGGAAGAAACGCAGTTCTACCTGCTCCGCCGCAACGGAAGTTGGTACACCCTCTCGATTCTGCTCCCGATCCTCTCCTTCGTGGTGCCGTTCTTCCTGCTCATCCCGCGAGCGCACAAGCGGTCACCCTTTTGGCTCGCGCTCAGCAGCGCGTGGATATTGGTGATGCACGCATATGATCTCTACTGGCAAGTGTTGCCGGTGCTACATCAGGACACGGTTCACTTCCACTGGCTCGACGTGGTTGCGCCGGTGTGCATGTTCAGCGTGGTGCTGCTGTCCGCCACATGGGGCTTCACGCGGTTGCCGCTGATACCGATTCGAGACGCTCGCCTGAACGAAACGATTGAGTACGAGAACGAGACTCCTTGAACGGCCGTCGTTTAGCGTTGGCCCCGCAGGGGCCAACAATCATCGCTGACGAGATGCGAAATGCAGGGCGACCATGAGTAGCATCCCTCCTAACGATTTGATGGCGTCTCAGGAATCGCCGCGATTCCCCTTCATCACGGTGGGCGCGGCGGCTGGGGTGCTGTTCGCGTTCCTGTTCCTCATGTGGTTCGTGACGACCATCCCGAACGTGCCGGACAGTGCTAAGCCAGACGCGAAGAACGAACCGAGGCCGGACGCGGCCGCGAAACTGGATGAGGTGAACGGCCGCAACGAGGCGGCACTCAACGGCGTCGGCGCGAAGATGTCGCGCGACGAGGCGCGAGGTAAGTTGCTCGGCACGCTCAAGGGGCCCAACGACAAGATGCCGTTCCCGACGCCGGAACCAACGGCGCCCAAGAAGGACGAGCCGAAGAAAGAGGAGAAGAAGCCGTGACTGCGGTCGACATCGCTCTCTTTGCGACCGTCATTGGGTCGATCGTGCTGTTCGGCGGGGCGGCCGCGCTCGCGCTCGGCTGGGCGTTCCGCGACGGCCAGTTCGACAACTTCGACCGCGGCGCGAAGTCGATCTTCAGTCCGGACGAACCCATCGGCGAGGCGACCGACGCCTTTCCCGGAATGCCGCCCAGGTTGAGGAAGACGCCGCGCCCTGGTGAACCTACCGCCGTTTAGCGTCGGCCCCGCCGGGGCCACGCGCGAAACGAACATTGAGATTCAAACCCTGGCCGCACTCCACATGCCCGTGACGACCGCACCAGAGCCGCCCCAGTACGACCGCGTGAAGTCGGCGGCGGAGCGCGCCGCCATCGATGCGTCGTGCCGCGGGCCGGTGCTGTTCTTCGCGTCCAGCGCGGTGTTCTGGTTGCTCACCGGGTCGATGCTTGCGCTCCTCGCGTCGGTCAAACTGCACATCCCGTATTTCTTCACCGGGAGCGCGGAACTCACCTTCGGCCGCGTGCGGATGGCGCACCTCCAGGCGGTCGGTATCGGTTGGGCGTCGCTCGCGTCCGTTTCCGCGTGCCTGTGGCTCATGTGCCGGCTGTCGCGTGCCGAACTGATCTACCCGAAGATGCTCTACCTCGCTGGCGTGCTCTGGAACATCGGCGTGTTCCTCGCGGTGGTTGGCATCATCCTCGGCGACGGGCAGTCGGTGGAATGGCTCGACGCACCGCCGTACGCACCGCCGTTCTTTGTCGCGGCGCTGGGGATCGTGTCCGCGTGGACCGTGGCCGTGTTCCGGCGGCGACGCGAGCCGCACGTGTACGTCACCCAGTGGTACCTCCTGGGCGCGGTCTTCTGGTTCCCGTGGCTCTATCTCGTCGCGCAGTTCATGATCTTTTGGTCGCCCGCCGTCGGCGTGGTGCAGCCGATCGTGAACTGGTGGTTCGGGCACAATGTGCTGGGGCTGTGGTTCACGCCGGTCGCGCTGGGCAGCGCGTACTACCTCATCCCGAAGATCATCGGCCGCCCGATTCACAGCTACTACCTGAGCATCATCGGGTTCTGGTCGCTCGCGCTGTTCTACTCGTGGGCGGGGATGCACCACCTGATTGGCGGCCCGATCCCCGCGTGGCTCGCGACCGCCAGCACGGTTGGCAGCATGATGATGTTCATCCCGGTGCTCGCGGTGGCGATCAACCACCACATGACGCTTCTCGGCCACTTCCACCGGCTGCGGTACAGCCCGGCCTTGCGGTTCACCGTGTTCGGTGCGATCTCGTACACGCTGGTGAGCTTCCAGGGGTCGCTGATGGCGCTGAAGGATGTGAGCGCGACGACACACTTCACCCACTACATCGTCGCACACGCACACCTCGGCGCGTACGCGTTCGTGTCGATGATCATGTTCGGCCTGTTCTACTACATGGTCCCGCGACTCACCGGGCGAGAGTGGCCCAACCGCACGCTGATCCGCATCCACTTCTGGTGCGCAGCGGTGGGCATCACCACGTACTTCGTGGCGCTCTCGATCGGCGGGTGGTGGCAGGGCCGCATGATGAACAACCCGGACATCCCGTTCGCGAAGATCGTCGCTTACCTCTTGCCGCACTGGCTGACGCGGTCGCTCGCGGGGCTGTTGCTCACGACTGGGCACGTTGCGTTCGCGATCTCGTTCGTGATGAACCTGGCCGGGTGGGGCAAGCAGCGCAGCGGCGGTCCGACGTTCTTCGTGGAATCGGTGGAGCAAAAGACCTACCCCCCTCCCTGAAGGGAAGGGGGAGTTTGAAGCCGCTCGCGGATTCGCGAGTGTCCTCTCGCGCGTCTCGCGAAGCCGCAAGCGGCTTTTCTCCCCTTCCCATCAGGGAGGGGGTTGGGGGGTAGGTTCTTCGGAGGATCTGAGATGGATCGCGGGATGGTCGTCTTCCTGGGTGCGCTGCTCACGTTCTCGTCGAGTTGGTTGGGGCTGGTCGTGTTCCCGTTCTGGCAACTCGGCGCCGAACAGCCGTATCAGAAAGAAGAAGGCGACACGCCGTACCCGCAACCGTTGCAAGGGCTGGCGCTCGCGGGGCGCAAGGTGTACCAGAACAACGGCTGCATGTACTGCCATACCCAGCAGGTGCGCAGCGAGAAGTTCGGCGGCTGGTGGGACGCGAACGGCGAGTACAAGACCGGGGCCGACATCAAGCGCAGTTACGGCCTGCGGCGCACTGTGTCGCGCGATTACATCTACGACAACCCCACAATGCTCGGCACCATGCGAACCGGGCCGGACCTCGCGAACATCGGCGTGAGGAATCCGTCCGAGCCGTGGCACCACACGCACCTGCTCAACCCGCGATCCGCGAACTCGTGGAGCATCATGCCGTCGTTCGCGTTCTTCTACACTCGCGAGAAGATCGCTGGCAGTCGCAGTGACAAGGCCTTGTCACTGGGACGCGAGTGGACCGTCGATCCCGGCTACCGGTGGCGACCCAGCGCGAAGCAGTGGGACGCGATCATCGCGAACCGCGGAAACGATCTCGTCTCACAGTACACCACCGGCCAGCCAGCAGCGATCGACATCCAGACGCCCGAAGGCAAGGAGCGGTTGCTGGAGTTCTGGCTCACCACGCCGGAAGAAGAGTATCAGGTGATTCCGAACGCGGACGCCGAGTCGCTGGTCGCTTACTTGCTCGCTCTGCGGAAGGCTGAAATCCCGTTGCCGGAGGCGAAGGAATGAGCACGCCGAACCCGAACGACGGCCCGATTTCCACCGACGCACCGGTGGTTCCGACCGGTGGCGACTCCGTGCAGGATTTGCACCGTGCGCAAATGGCCCAGATGAACGACCCCGTGATGTTGACCGCGGACGGCGTGGACGACAACCCCGAGGGCCACGACGAAGCCGGCGCGGGCGGCTCCGATTCCGTTCAGGGCATGCATGGCGTGTTGATGCGAGAACAGGCCGAGCCGCGCGACGGGTTCGAGCCGGTGCCGTTCTGGGTCGCGATCGTGTGCGGCGCGCTGCTCATGTGGGGCGGGTACTACATTGGGGCGAACTCCGCCGACTTCCGCGCCGACGTGTTCGACGAAGCAAACCCAGTGGCGACGCCGGTCGTCGGGGCTGCCCCTGAGCCTGACCCGCAGACGGTCGAGGAACTGAAGGCGATCGGGAGCAAGAAGTACGCCGCGATTTGCGCCGCGTGCCACCTGCCGGAAGGCGTCGGCAAGCCAGCGGAGAACATCCCGCCGCTCGACGGCTCCAACTGGGTCAGTGGAGATCAGGCGGCGGCGCCGCGGTTGGCACGCATCGTCCTGTACGGTTTGAAAGGGCCGATTGAAGTGAAATCGCCGGTGGTGTCGAAAACGTCCTGGGGGGTCGCGGCGATGCCGGCTCACTCCGAGCAATTGAAGGACTACGAGATCGCGAGCGTGCTGATCTACGTCCGCAACACGTGGTCGAACAAGGCCGACCCTGACGACAAGAAACCCGCGATCACAACCGCCATCGTGCGTGCGGCTCGCACAAAGGACGGGAAACGCGACTCGGTCACGGCGGCGGAACTGCTGGATAAGTTCCCCCGCGATTACGCGGATCCGCCGGCCCCGAAGAAGTGAACTCCGGCACGACAACCAGGCTCCCATTTCGGCGCGAGGTAGGCCACAATCCCACATCTGGCGACCGCCCCTCCGGGTCCGACGCTAACCCTGTGAACCAACAGCGGGCCTCCTCTATCCTCTGATTATTTCTCTTCATTCCAACACCATGCCAACCTGCACGAACTGTAACGGGCCGATCACCGCGAGCGGGCACGCCGGCCGCGCGGGGTCGGTGTACTGTTGCTTCGGGTGCCTCCGCCTCGGCGAGCGATCGTGCGCACGCGGAAGGTGCGACACTGGCTCGAAGCCCGGTGGCGTCGGTTTGCGGCTTGGTCTCGGTGTGCTGGTCGTTGGGCAGTCGATGATCTTCGGCCTCGCGCTGAACCTCCACGACGATGTCCCACTTCCGGTCCGCGCCTTCACGCAGTGGGGCATCTTCGCGGGTACGGTGCTGGTCGCGCTGTCGCTCGGTGGGCCGCTCGTTCGCACAGCGGCCCGCGAACTGTGCCGAGGCCGGCTCACCATCGAAGCGCTGTTCCTCCTCACCATGACCGGCGCACTCTGCGCATCGCTACAAGCACACGTCACCGGGCGCGGGAAGGTGTACTTCGAGGTCGTATCGGTTCTGCTCGTCGTCTACACGCTCGGGAAGGTGATCGGCGCACGTTCAAAAGCCGCGGCGCTCGCGAGTTCGCGAGCGTGGGGTGACCGGCTTTGTGCGTGCCGGCTCGTGGACGGAACCGGCGACACTCGCCCGTTGCCCGTTTCGGAGGTGCGACCCGGCGATGTGGTCGAAGTGCATCCGGGCGAACTGATCGCGGTGGACGGCATCATTCGCGAGGGTGTTGGGTTCATGTCGGAGGCGGTTGTGAGCGGCGAGCCGTTTGCGGTGGTGCGCCGGCCGGGGGATCGCGTGCTGGCTGGCTCCGCGAGTTTCGACGCGACGTTCCGCATCACCGCGACCGCGAGTGGAACCGAGCGCGAAATCGACCGCTTGCTCGCGACCGTCGAAGAGGTGCGTGACAAGCCGTTGTCACTGCAAGGCCGCGCCGACCGCTTGGGTCGGTGGTTCCTGCCTTTGGTGGTGTGTGTCGCACTCGGCACGTTCACATACTGGACGTTCCTCACCTCGTTGGGGTGGGAAGCCGGGCTGTTCAACGCGATGTCGGTGCTGCTGGTCGCGTGCCCGTGCGTGATCGGGCTGGCAACGCCAGTCGTGATCTGGTCCGCGATCAACCGCCTCGCGGAACGCGGTGTGATCGTGAAGAGCGGCGACGCCATCGAACGCCTGGCAACCGTGGATCGCGTGATGTTCGACAAGACCGGGACACTGACCGAAGACCGCTTCGCGCTCGTGGACATCGAGACGACTGCGACCGGCGACGAACGCGCGAAACTGCTCGGCTGGCTTTCGCTTGTGCAAGCGCAGAGCAACCACCCGATTGCGAAGCCGTTCGCGGAATTGCCGCGCCCGTTCGCGCGAGGCGAAGAACCGCGTGTGGGGTCGCTGGTCGCCGTGCCCGGTTCCGGCGTGGTCGCGGAACTGGTGGAAGTGAACGGCACGCGGCACGAGATCAAGATTGGGGTCGGGGAATGGATCGGCGCCCCTTCGGGTCGCACGCTAAACGGGGGTGAGGGGAAGGTTGTTTGTGTTGCACGGAATGGCGTACTCGTGGCAGTCGCTTCGCTGGTGGAACGTTTGCGCGATTCTACACCGCAAGCACTCGCGCACTTCGCGCAACTTGGGTTGTCGGTCGAAGTACTGACCGGTGACGCGACTGAACGGGCGGAATCGCTCGGCCTCTCTCACGCACGCGGCGGAATGCTCCCCGACGACAAGCGCGCAGCCGTGGAAGGTGGGCGTGTGCTGTTCGTCGGGGACGGCATCAACGACGCTTCCGCGCTTGCGGTCGCGCACGTTGGGGTCGCGCTGTCGAGCGGGACCGACCTCGCGGTGAGCGCAGCCCCGGTCACGCTGTACAGTGCCGACCTTCGCACGCTCCCGTGGGCGGTCGAACTCAGCCGCGACGCGGTGCGCGCCGTGCGACTGAACTTGGCCCGCGCGGTGGCTTACAACTTGATCGGGATGGCGCTCGCTGCGTCGGGCGTGCTGCACCCCGTTGTCGCGGCGCTGCTGATGGTGGTGTCGAGCCTCACGCTGATATTCTCGTCCACGCGCGTGGGGATACTGGCTAAGCCGCAAGCGGCTTCAAACTCCCCCTTTCCTTCAGTAGAGGGGGGTATCTGGAGGGGCGTAGGTCTTGCCTTCACCCACGCCGCCGCCTTCGCGCTGCAAGGTGTCGTCTTTCTCCTGCTCCTCGTGTCGTTGCGTGAACCTCTCGCAGCCACGCTTACCCTAATTGTGTTCGCGCTCACGGGAATCGCACTCGCGTGCCTCTGGCGCCGGTACGCGGCTCCGCACGGGGTGGACATGTGCTTCGGAATGCTCACGCTTGGTAACCTCGGAATGCTGCTCGGTTGGTGGGCCGATAACGGCTTCGCGGCGCTGCACGATCACGGGTGCTGCGCGTGTGTCGAAGCGATGCGAGGCGGCGTGAGGAAGCCGTGGATGTGGGTCGGCATGGTGGTGTTCGCGAACGTCGCGATGCGCTGGTTCGGCAAGTTTCCAGCGACAACGGGCTGTCACTCGATCGCGATGTTAACCGGTGGTAACGTCGGCATGGTGCTGGGGATGCTCGCGGGCGGATGCTGCGCGGCGCAGTTTCCGACGGCGTACATGACTGCGGCAGTCGCGTCCAACTTCGCGGGGATGACGGTCGGCATGCTCGCGGGGATGCTCGCGGGGACGTGGCTCTGCGAACGACTCTATGCGTACTTCTTGACGAAGTAGTACGCGGCCAATCCGAAGCCAATCACGATGACGGCATAGCGGACGTAACTCGCGGGTAACCGGCGCGCAACTCGCGCCCCGGTGTAGCCGCCGATGATCGCGGCCACCGCCATCGCGAGCGCGTAGTTCCACTGAACAAGACCGTCGCGAATAAACACCACCACGCTCGCGGTGTTGATCGACGCCGCGAGGAACGTTTTCACCGCGTTCATGCGGTGGATGTCGCCCACGCCCATGAAGCCCAGCGCGCTAAGCATGAGGATGCCGATCCCCGCGCCAAAATACCCACCATACACCGCGACCAGGAACTGAAAGCCGATCACGAGCGCCTGCGTCACCCAGTTGGGTTCGTGGTGTTGCGGTTGCGCGCCTTCGACCGCGGCCCGTCGCTTCACCCATTTCGAGAGCGGAGCCTGCACCACGAACAGCACTGCGGCCGTGAGGATGAGCCACGGCACGAGCACGTCGAACAACTCCTTGTTCTTTCCCACCAGCCAGGCGCCGAGGAACCCGCCCGCGATGCTCGGTGCGATCATGCGGAACACGAACCGCCGGCACTCCCACAACTCCTTGCGGTAACCCACCGCGCCCGCGAACGAACCCGGCAAGAGTGCGACGGTGCTCGTGGCGTTCGCCATCGCCCCGGTGAGCAGCGCCGTGAGCGCGGGGAACGTGAGCAGTGTGCCCCCACCCGCAACGGAGTTCATCACCCCCGCGAGGAACGCGCAGGCGCACAGGAACGCATATGTCCAGAAGGCGTCGGGCATTCAGAGATGATAGGGCGCTGACCAGTGATGTTTAGCGTTCGCCCCGGAGGGGGGGCGAAGCGCGGCGCCCCGCTGGGGCGAACGCTAAACGAAGAACTTGGAGGATCGCTCAGGGACGTTCACCTTTGGCGAGATGCGCGTTCAGCTCAGTCAACAGGGCAGGAAGATTGCCGATGCTTTCGATCATGGCGTGCGCCAGAAATCGTGCGCCGAGGTCTTCGTGCCGGTCGTTGAGACCGTGATCGAGGTAGTCCTCGCCGTGGCCGTGCAACAGCGCCGCCACGATCCATTCCACGGGTTGGCCGCCTTGTTCGGCGTAGTGCGCCGCCTGCAACGCGTGTTCGAGTTGCGTCACGGATTCGCCGTGGTACCAGGAGCTACCGCGATCCGCAAATAGGCAGTCGATGCGAGCCATCACATCGGCGGGCGTCATGAGAACAACCCCTTTCAATTGCTTGCGCCTGCGAGGCTACGAGCGGTTTCTTTCTCCCCCTTTCCTTCTTAGGTAAGGGGTTGGGGGGAGAGGTTTCTTCCGCGCGCCTCCAGGAACTGGCGTGTAGACCCTTGCTCCGGCGCGGTCGTTCCCGATAGTATCGGAAAGCTGAACCCCTGTTCGTTATCATCGTCCGCGATGGTGCCACCTAATGGCCGTTGAACTCCGCTGCCCGGATTGCCGGGCCAAACTCCGTCTGCAAGAAGCACCCGACGCCGGGACGGAGGTCGAATGCCCCAAGTGCGGGACCGTGTTCGCCGCACCGGAACCGGAAACCGCGGGCGACGATGACGACGCGCCCAAGAAAAAGAAGAAACCCGCACGCAACGACTCCGACGACACGGACGAGAAACCCACGAAGGGTGCCAAGGGCAAGAGCAAGGAGGATGACGCGGACGAGAAGAAAGAAAAGAAGGAAAAGAAAACCAAGAAAAAAAGCAAAAGCGGGGCCGACGCGAACGCACCGAGGAAACGCAAAGCCAAGAAGAACAAGACCAGCAAGGTCGCGCTCTTCGCGGTCCTCGGTATCGGGTTGTTCATGCTGATCGGCGTCGGCGGGATGCTGCTCTGGTTCTTCGCACGCACGCCCAAATCAATCGAGATGATGTACTACCTGCCCGAAGACTGCGACACGGTGCAGGGTCTGAACTTGGGCCACGCGCAGAAGTACCCGGAGTTCTACAAGACCCTGTCCACCTCATTCAAGGATACCGAGTTCAAGGTGGCCGGCGACACGCTCGCCAAGACACTCAAGGTCGGGGACGGTGAGTCGCCGGGCGATGCGCTAATCGAATACATCGTGTTCGGTTCGGCCAGGAGCGGTAGCGCGACAGTCATCCGTACCAAAGAAGATATCGACGGTGCGGGGCTTGCCAAACTGCCCGGCGCGGAGACGAAATCGCTCGGTGGCCAGACGTACTACCTCGCCAACGGGTTCAAGGGCGGGGGCAAAGTGCGTGTGTTCGCACCCACGAGTCGGTTGATCGTGTACTGTCCGGCGAACGCGGCAGAGTTGTCGGAAGCGGTGTTTCAGAAGATGCTCAACGGGCACGGGGACAGTAAGGAAAAGACGGTCGGGGTGCGAGCGGGCGAACTGGGCAAGCGGGTCACCAAGGGCACCTTCTGGTCAATGATCGTATACGCGGGCGAGAAGAAGCCGCCGGCGGGTCCGCAGCCTGGCGCGGTCGGTCCCGATGGCAATCCGCCTGCCGAGGACGAGAAAGCACAACTCGACCGCACAGTGTCCGAAGCGCTCGGCGGGTCCAAGGGGATGGGGTTCAAGGCCAGCATCGGCAGCCGCGAGGTTCGGTTCGAGGTCATCGTGTGGTGTTCCGACAGCGAGACGTCGTCAAGCATGACCAAGAAGTGGAAGGAGAGTGAACTCGGGAAGGGCGACGAGGGCACCCCGCCGCGGTGGTGGAAGACCAACGTCGACGGGTTGGGCAACAAGAAGATCGGAGCTCAGTTGCTCGCCAATCTCGGGTTCGGCTCATCGGGCGAACTCTTCTACGCGAAGTCCGCTGTGGAAACGAGCGACCTGAAGGATGCAATCGGCTCCATGGCGAACAAGATCACGGGGACTTCCCCCGGCGGCCAGCCGCCCACGCCGCGGCGGCGCCGTGTGTGGGTGCCGGGTCGGCGCGTGTGGGCACGCCGGTGACCGGTCCCCAACTGGTGTGGCCGCCGACCGCCCCGCCGAACCCGCTCGCGGTCCTCGTCAGCGGCGGGTTAGATAGCGCCGTGCTTCTCGCGGAAGCCGTTCGTGTATACCCCATGGTGTTTCCGCTCTACGTCCGCACCGGCCTGCACTGGGAACCGGTCGAGCGCGAGTACCTCGATCGGTTCCTCACCGCGATCCGCACCCCTTCACTTCAACCGCTCCGCGTCCTCGATGAACCCGTTCGCGATGTGTACGGCGAACACTGGAGCGTGTCCGGCAAGAACGTGCCGGGTGCCGACACGCCGGACGCTGCGGTGTTCCTTCCGGGTCGTAACGTGTTGTTGCTCGCCAAGCCGCTCCTCTGGTGTCATCTGAACGGTGTGCCGGAAGTCGCGACCGCGCCGCTTGGCTCAAACCCATTCCCCGACGCCACGCCGGAGTTCTACGACGGTTTCGCGAACATCGTCAGTACCGCCGTCGGTGGACGCGTTCGCGTACTGCGCCCCTACTCCGCGCTGCATAAAGTAGACGTGCTGCGGCGCGGTCGCGGACTGCCGCTGGAACACACGTTTTCGTGCCTCCGCCCCGCGAACGGTCTACACTGTGGCGCGTGCAACAAGTGCGCGGAGCGCCGCGCGGCCTTCACCGACGCGGGGATGCCTGACCCGACGGACTACTTCAACGGATAAGACGCCATGTTCCGCGTGACGAAAGAAATCCACTTCTGCTACGGGCACCGGTTGCTGAACTACGCGGGCAAGTGCCGCAACCTGCACGGGCACAACGGCAAGGCCGTCATCACGGTCGAAACCGAGTCGCTCGACAATCTCGGCATGGTCGTGGACTTCACCGAGATCAAACGCGTCATCGGCAAGTGGATCGACGACACGCTCGACCACCGGATGCTGTTGCACAAAGATGACCCGATCATCGCGGAACTGGTGAAGCAGGGCGAGCCGTTCGTGGAGTTGGACGCGAACCCCACGGCCGAAACCATCGCGCGGCTCATCTTCGACCGGGCCGCCGCGCACGGGCTGCCGGTCACCGAGGTGACGCTGTGGGAAACGGAGAACTCGTTCGCGACCTATCGGCCGACGCCCGGCGTGCCGACCCCGCCGGTTGGCATGCGCGAGGTCGCGGCCATGACCACGACGAACACGACAAGCCCGCCGCGCGAGCAAGGGTCTGTTTGATGTTGAACGAACCCTTGCTTGCGCTCTTTGAAGTTGCGCTCGCCTACGCTCACGAGGAGTTGGCTTTTGGGTTTTCGCCCCGGAGGGGCGAAAACCCAAAAGCCAATTCTTCTTGCACACGCATCGAGCGCAACCTCAAAACTCACGCGGCGGGCTTGTCGCGGTGAGGGCTGGTAGACTGAACCTTTTCCCGCGCTCCCATATCCTGTCTCAACGAACCTGATATGGGAGCAGCAGGACATGGCCGACGCGACGCCTCTCGACGACTTGAAGCAACTCGAAACGCAAGCACTCACGCACCTCCAACAGTGCGCGGATGAAATCGAACTGCGCGCCTGGAACACGCAATATTTTGGCGACAAGGGACTGATGAAGTCCGCCATGTCAAACCTCGGAAAGATTCCGAAGGATCAGAAACCGGCGTACGGCGCGGAACTGAACCGCATCAAGGCCGCGGTCACGGTGGCTTACGACGCCGCGCTCGCAGAGGCGAAAGAGAAGTCGCTTCAGATCAGTCTGACAACGAACCCGCTCGACGTGACATTACCTGGGCGCACGCAAATACGCGGACGCCTGCACCCCGCGACGCAAATCTTGCAGCAGGTCTACGCGATCTTCGCGGACCTGGGTTTCCAGGTCTACCGCACGCGTGAAGTCGAAACCGACGAACTGAACTTCGAGTTACTGAACATGCCCGCGCACCACCCGGCGCGCGACATGTGGGACACGTTCTTCACCACCACGGGCGCTGTGTTGCGGACGCACACGTCGCCGGGCCAGATTCACGTGATGCGCGAGGCCGCAGGCAAGCCGATTCGCGTGATCCTCCCCGGCATGTGCTACCGCAATGAGGCGATCAGCACGCGGAGCGAGATTCAGTTCTACCAGGTGGAAGGGCTTGTGGTCGGCGAGGGCGTAACGATGGCCGATCTGAAGGGCGTGATCACCGCGTTCGCGAGGCGGATGTTCGGCCCGGAGCGTCAGGTGCGCATTCGCAGTAGCTACTTCCCGTTCACGGAACCGAGCATCGAGGTGGACATCGACTGGCCGAAGGACGATCCGAACCGCGACCGGCTCACGAAGGGAACTGGCTGGCTCGAAATCCTCGGCGCGGGGATGGTCCACCCGAACGTCCTGCGGGCCGGCGGCTACGACCCCGAGAAGGTGACGGGCTTCGCGTTCGGGATGGGTCCGCAGCGGATGCTGATGCTGAAGCACGCGATCGACGACATCCGGCTGTTCTGGCAGAACGACCTGCGGTTTCTCAAACAGTTCTGATCGCCACGAACCTTGCGGAGCGTCGAATGCCGGTCGTTTATCACTGTCCCCACTGTCGGCAGCCAGCCCACGTGCCCGATGCCATGCTCGGTCAGGCGATCACGTGTCCACAGTGCCGCGGCGCGTTCCAGACGTTCCCCGCTCAACCCCCGACTCCGGTTCCTGCCGCACAGCCGCAAGCGCACCCGCTCTCACTCGACGATGAACCGGCCAGCAGCGGAGACGGGTTCGACAAACTCGACGACGCGCCCGCGCGAGGGCGCGCTGGGTCGCGGTACCGCAAGCAACAGAAAGGGATGCCGCTCCCGAATCTGTTGGCGACCATCGCAGTCGTGATCGGGAGCGCAATTACGATGGCGTACAACCAGGCCAACCGGCGAGCGGGACAGGGCTTCGATGGAAAGGGAATGCTGATCGCCGGCGTCGTGGGTGGCGTGTGTGCCGCAATCGGCTTCGGGATCGGCAAACTCATCGAGGCGGGCAACGCGGACAAGCAGGCCCGGCGCGGCCGGGGCGACGACGACTGACGGTGCGGTCAAGCGGCGAGGCGGACCGGAGCCGCCGCCGTGTGCCGGAAGCCGAAGAGCGAATGACCGAGCGAACGCGAGGGTCGCCCACAGCGGACCACGGCACGCACTTCAGAGTCAGGTACTGCAACCCGGCGCGGACGGCATTTTCGGCACGCGCGGGCCGTCTGGGCTAACGGCTTATTCGCGCGGTTCGGTCTCCTGTTCCGGGAGCGGGTCCATCTTTACCCTCGACTTGGTCTGCTTGGTGGGCTTGATCGACGTGGTTGGAGCCGGCTTCGCCGGCCTGGTCGGTTTCGTCGTGCGCGGGTCGGGCAGACTCGAACCGGCCGCGGTCGCGGTCACGCGCAGTTTCTTGCGCGCACGCGATAACACCGCGCCGATGGTGTTCACCGGCACATCGGTTTCCGTGCTGATCTCTTCGTAGGTGCGGCCCTCGAGGTAGTAGAGGCGGACGATCTCGCGTTCCTTACCGGACAACCGGCGGAGCAGTTTCTCAACTTCCTCCAGGCTTTCCATGCCCTTTTGCGCGGCGGGCGCGTCGTCGGGTTCCGCTTCGGCCAACCGCGACTCGCCCCGCTTGATCGCGTCCTTCACCTTCTGGCGCCGGGCCAGTTCGTGAACGCAGATGCGCCGAGCCACGACGGTAAGGTACGTCGCGAGGCTGGACTGCTTGCGGAACTCACGTAGCGCGCGGAAGTTGTTGGCGACAATCTGGAGCAACACTTCGGCTGCGATGTCTTCAACGTCCTCTGGTCCGACGCGGGTGCTCCGCAGGTGCGCGGTGTAGCCGATGGTGTGGTAGATGAGGCTGAGAAACCGATCGACAAAATCGTTCCACGATCCAGGCTCACGGTTCAGACACCGCCTGAGCAGGTCGCGGTCAACCGCGGTGAACGGAGTTTCGTCGTCCACGGCTTGGCGCCTCAGGTTGGAGAGTGGGACGTGTCCAACTGTAATAAGCCTAGCCGGTGTGCGCACCTTGCACAACGGCCGGGCGCGGTTCCGTTCGCTTCCCCATTCTACCCACGGCCGGCGCGATCGGTGCGACCGAACCGCGCCCGGCACCGCGATTGGCCAAGAATATGCGCGCTACAACGTGAGAAACTGCTGGAGGAACGGTCTCAGCGTCTCTTCGGGGTAGAGCACCCACGGGTAGTCGCGACGCTGAAGGATCGCGTTCGCTTCCACTTCGCTCCGCACACGCCGCAACTCTTCTTCCGCCCCCGGCACTAAATCCGCGATGCCGGCCCGCAACTGCTCTTTGACGCTCCGAAGCCTTCGGAACCACTTGCGGCGCGCCGCGTGGTCGCCCGTTGGCGGTTCGTTCGCAGTCAGCGCCGCGTGTTCGCTAACGAGTGCGGCACCGGCATCGGGAAGCGTGTGCGGGTTCCATTGCAGATCGCGCACGCTGCGATCCGCTCGCGTCAAGTCGTTCGCGGTCGAAGGGAACGCGGGCAGCGGAAGGTGCAGCGTCGCGGAAAGCACCTGGTACGCGGGTGGCTCAATGCCGAAGTAGTCGCGAATGATGGCGTCGGTGACTTCGTCGTACTTCCCGCCGCCGATGCCGTGAATGAAGAAGTCCCCGAGACACACGCGAGCGAACAGCGTGAGCGTGAGTGCCCGCGGCCGGAGCTTGCTCACGTCGCTCGAAGCGGTCGCGCGCTGGCGTTTGCCTGCGCCTGTGCAAACCCAGAACGGCGCTTCGCCTTCGTCAAGTTCTGGCGCCGGGTGGTTCGCGCTGCGAGTGCCGTTCGCCTCGCGATACGCGCGAATCGCGCCGTTGTACACTCTGGCGAATCGTGGTAGGTCGAGCAGTAGGTGACCGACGAATCGCACATACGCTTCGCACCAGATGAGCAGCGAAACCGGCAGTTCGAGATTGTCGCAGCCCCATTCCTGTTCGCGCTGTTGGCGCATCGTGGTGAATGCTTCCCCGACATTCCTGGCGCTCGCCCAGCACTTCGTGAGGAGTGGCTCGTAACCCCAGTTCGCGGTCAGCGGCGCGGCGCGGTCCGCGAACGTGCGAAACATCTCCGCGTCGATCACCGCGCGATCGTGGTACGGCACCTCGCCCGCGAACGTGTCGAACGCGAGGCTTTCCAGTCGCACGGACGCGGCGTCACCATCGCGAAACGTTGGGAAGAGGAGCGAGGTGCTTTTGAGCGTGTCGTTGTCGACGACGAGGTGAAGCGGGATACCGCAGAGCTTCTTGGCGAGGCCGTTGATCGCGAAGTTCTTCACCCACACGCCGGGGTGCGACAACTCCGGTTGGTGCCCGGCGAGAAGGAGCGGGCCATCTTGTTTTTGCCCTCTCTCCTTGCGGGAGAGGGTGGCGAGGCTTCGCGAGACGGGTGAGGGGTGGAACCTTAGCCCACCGCTGCGCGACCCAGAACCACCCTCTCCCGCAAGGGGAGAGGGCCAACACGAAGCCAGTTCCAGCACTTCGCGACGGGCCAGCGCACGCAGTTCGTGAAGGGGAAGCCCGCCGACAATCACGTCGGCGCGGTCGAGCAACTTGCGGTTCGCTTCGACCAGAACCGGGATCGCGTCGAAGTTCGGTTCGGCCAGCACCGCGCCGTTCGCCGCTGGCGCGCGATACTTGTGGGCCATTAGCGAGACCCGGGACACGGACAACGCGATGACTCACCCACCGCGGGCAGCACGTCGCGCTCGGCTGCGGCCAGCACGTCGCGGTAGTACGCGAGCCGCTGTTCGGGGTCGTTCATCACGCCGCCGAACGC
This sequence comes from Planctomycetia bacterium, assembly GCA_005772955.1. Lineage (GTDB taxonomy): Bacteria > Planctomycetota > Planctomycetia > Gemmatales > Gemmataceae > Gemmata. Next base: position 4,451 of record SXID01000072.1, on the reverse strand, counting down.
ACGGTTCGGGTCGAGATACAACCGCGGAACGCCGATCTCCTTCACGCGAAGTTCCTGACGCGCGGCCTGCACCCAGAGTTGAAGCGGCATCCCCCACCCGCGTTCGGTGATGCTCAGTTTTTCGAGCGCGCTTCGGCGGTACGCCTTGAATCCGCAAAACGCGTCCGTGAGGTTCAAGCCGTATCGAGCGTTGATCTCAGCGGTGATGGCCGCGTTGATGAACCGGCGGTCGGTCGGCGCGGGCGTGTCCTGGCGGAAGTCGCGGAAGTAACGCGAGCCGGACACCACATCACAATCGTGGATGGCTTCGAGCAACACGGGGATGCGTTCGGGTTCGTGCTGACCGTCGCAGTCCATTGCCACGAGCACGTCGAAATCGCGTTCGAGCGCGAAGCCGAAAGCCGAGATGAGTGCCGCCCCGTACCCGCGGTTGGCCGCGTGATCGACACGGAAGATACCCAGTTCCGTATCGAGCAGAGCCGCCGTGCCGTCGGTGGAGCCGTCGTTGACGACGAGAATGTCGGGACTGTATCGCCGCACTTCGGCCAACACGCTCTGAACGTGCTTGGCCTCGTTGTAAACCGGGATCGCGGTGAGAACGCGCATGAACTTGCCTTCGTTCGCGGTCGGGATCAGTTACCGCATTCTATCCGCACACCGCATACCAGACCAAAAGCCAGCAGTGACCGATCTTTCACGCGCGTTGTACCTGGACTTAATCACCGTGTAACTTGCGAAGTCGCGGCGAGAGACGCAAGATCCACTGAATACGCTCGAACTGATCGACCCATTCCTGCACGACCGCCTGCTGAACCGGATCGGCGCCCTTCACGAAGCCGGTCGCGCACCCTTCGCCTGTCAGTTGTGCTACCAGTTGGCGATAGCGGGCGAGCGTGCGCTCGCCGAACCGCGCGACCTCATGACCATCCTCCGAGAAGAACACCGCGACCGGCACGCGGTTCCCGCCGTTCACTTGCAGCGCCGCCTGCGCGTCGGCGTGTTCGTCGCGGTCGATATAGCGCACGACAACTGGAGGTGCCGCTTCCGCGATGCGATCCAAGATCGGGCACTGCGACGAGCAATCGCCGCACCACGCTCCGGCGAGTACGAGCACGTTCGTACGCCGGGTGAATGTGCCAAGCAACTTCCGCTGTTCGTCGGTGAGCGAAGTCTGCGCGGCCGCGGACGCCCACCGGACGCGGTGGGCGTCGGTGCCGTGCTTTGCGAGGAACCCCGCGAGCGGTAACCCGGCTTCAAACTTGGGGAACAGGTTCATGGTTGGTCGTCTGGAACGCGAGATTGCCAGCCACGCGGGTCGCGGCTGGCGTGGTACACGGCAAGAACGGTAATCTGGTCGTCATCGAGGTGGTAAAAAACCGCGTAGGGGAACCGCTTGAGGAGAACCCGTCGGACGTTCCGGTATTTCTCGGCCGGCACGCGCGGCATCCGTTGGATGCGGTCGAAAGCCACATCGACCGGTTCGATGAACTCGTCGCCCAAACTCGCGCGCCGGTTCTCATACCAGCGCCGCGCGTCAGCGAGGTCGTCTTCCGCTTCCGGGCGAACGATGAAGGCGCGGCTCACGGCTGACCCTTCAACCGCGCCTTCACATCCTCCCACGACGAACCGGCCTTCGGGTTCTCCACGAACGCGGCGAGCCGCTTATCGAGATCCGCCTTCTGCGATTCGGGAACGGAGAGTTGCTCTGGGTCGGCCGACAGGCTGTCCCAGAGTTCTTCGAGAAGCATCATTCGCTCTTCCACGGACAACCCGCCGAGGCCGAGCATCGCGGGCATCGCGGGCATGAGTACCTCCGTGGTGGGCGCAACAAGTATTGGCACGCGGACCGTCATCGTATGCGCTCTTTTGCGACGGTTGTAGGTCAACAAGACCGGAAGCCGGCTCACTCAGTTTTGCGTTCGCTTTCGGGGATGCGGATCACGGTCATCGCGCACGTGTCCCACGCCTTCGCCACGCTGCGGTTCGCGTTCCACGTCACGTACAACTCGTCGCCCTTTGGCGAAAGCGCGTAGCTGTACGTACCCACCACCGCAGTGCCGTACTTCTCCTTGTAGAACGGGTGCAGAAACGCGATCACCTTCCTGGTCTTGTTCTTCGTGTCGTACTGCACCACCGCGGTGCCGTCCTTGTCGGCGCCGCCGTGCGCGCCGGGGATGTAGTAGAGATACCGGCCGGTTGGGTCGATCTTTAGTGCAGTGATGTAACCCACACCGCCGACCAGCGGCGAGCCGAGCGCCGTCACCTTCTCGGTCTTCGTGTCGAAGGCGTAGAGGACTGGGTCGCGCCCGCCTTGCCCGGTCGAGACAGCATACACGATGCCGTCCTTCGTCTCGTCGCTCGCGGCGCGGATGCCGATCTCGCCGGTCTCAATCTTCACGGGATCGCCGCCTTTCGCGGGGTCGTACCGCATGAGGCCCGCACCGCTAGCGGGGACGTAGTAGACGCGCCCGGTGGACTTCGCGAAGATCATCGCTCGCGCCGGACCATCGGCCACGTCGCACAGTAATTTCTTGTTCTTCACGTCATACGCGAAGAATCGCACGCCGTTGGCGTCGTCCTTGCCTACGCCGGGCGCGGTGCCGCCGTAGAAGATGAGTCGTTCGGGGTCGAGGAAACCCGTGGGGATGCAGTGCTTCGCGACCGGCGCGCGAACTACTACCTCTGCCTTCGCCGTGTCGGGATGTACGCGAACGAGCCAGTCGCCCTCATAGTGATACTTGTCGGTGGTGACAGTCGTGGAACCGCGGTGCGTGCCAAAGTAGACGTACCCGTCCTTGCCCACGGTCAGCATGGTGTGAATCTTCGCGGGTGAGTAGTGGCCCTCCGGCATCGCGAGGAGTTTCTTCAGATCGACGAGTTGGCGGAAGGTCTTCTTGGCGGGGTCGTATTCGTGGACGTACGCAGAACCGGCGGGCGCGAGGTGGTCGCCAAAGCTCGCGTAGTATTTGCCGTTGGCGAAGGTACTCTCGCCCCAGCACGACCACGGCCGACCCGCGTAGGTCTGGCCCGGGAAGTACGCGAAGTCAATCGTCGGCGCGATCTTCGCCACGGTCACGCCGTCTTTCAGCGTGACGCCCTTCGGCGTCTTGATGAAGTCTTCCGAAGTGTCGGTAACGACTTCTTTGCCGTCTGGCAGTGCGGGTGCCTTCCACTCTACTTCTGGGGCCTTTTTCTTCTGTGCCGCGCGTGCGGGTGTGGTCGCGAACGGAATCGACGCGACCGCGACACACGCCACAACCGCGCACATCACCACGAACAACTTGCGACGCATGGCGCGATCCTGGGGGATTTTGAAGCCGCTTGCGGCTTCGCGAGTGGCATCGTTGGCGTGCTCGCGAAGCCGCGATCCGGGCTTACTCGTCATCGTCTTTCAACAGATCTGGCTTGCCGAACTGCGTGAGGTCCACGTTGCCGCGAAGTTCGCTCTCGGCCAACTTGATCCGCATTTCCAACTCGCGGACCTTCGCCGTAAGTATCTCCAGTTTGGTCGTCGCGTCATTCCGGATTTGGTATCGCGGCACTTCGGGATAGCCCAACTGACGCTGCAACGCGGCGAACAGGTACAGCGGATCGCGCCTGCGGCTGGCCTTCGCGATCTTGCCTTCCTTCTCGCCAAAGATCGGCGGCAATCCGGGCGCGAACGCCGGGCTGAGACGCCGCTCCTCGATGACATACAACTCCGACCGTAGGTACACGAGGTCGCAGAAGTCGATTTCGCCGACCTGCTTCCGCAAGTGGTCGAAGTAGGTGTGCCAGTTGACGTCGTAGAACGGGTCGCGGGCCATCGCTTCGAGACCATCGAGGTAACCGAGGCGGTTGCGGGAGATCGTCTCGAACTGGTACACGAAAAGCCCCGACTTCGTGGGCTTGTCGGCGCGATAGGCGGCTTCGCGTTCGAGGATGAGGAACGCGGTGGGCATGGGCAGGCGTGACTTCTCGTCTTCGGCCTGTTTGATGACGAACGCCTGAAATGCGGTGAAGTAGTGTGGGAGTTTGGCGAACCCGTTCGCGACGAGCCCGGTGTGTTTGAGTTCCGACGCGACGAACTGCACCGCGAACGGCAGTCGTGTGCTGGCGAGGAGTTCGTCGCCGACCCGCTGGAACACCTCTTGGGCCGGTTGGTTGTCTGCAATGCGCTCGCGCACGGCGCGGAACAGGTACGCCTGTTCAATGTACTCTTCGCGTTCGAGAACGGTCGCGGGAATCATACCGTCCAGTTTACCGCAACGCGAAGCCGTTCGCGAGCCGCGACTATTGAAAGCCTGTGCCGCAAGTGGAAGGGTGAGCCTGTCAGGGCTACTCAGAGATTGAAGCCGAGTCGTTGAGGAAGTCCAGGGCGAGGTCCGGTCGCGCGACCATGGCTCTGGTCGCGGCCGCCACGCTCGGGTAGTCGGCGTTGCGCAGGAGGTACACCGCCACGTTCCGCAGCG
>SXID01000071.1 GCA_005772955.1 Planctomycetia bacterium | reverse complement strand
CGGCACGCCGAGCGGATTGAGCAGGATGTCCACCGGCGTGCCGTCCTTCAGGAACGGCATGTCCTCTTCCGGCAGCACCTTCGAGATAACACCTTTATTCCCGTGGCGACCAGCCATCTTGTCGCCGACGGAAATCACGCGCTTGGTCGCGACGTACACCTTCACCATCTGCTGCACGCCACTGGGCAGTTCATCGCCGCGGTTAAGCGAGTTGAGCTTCCGCTCCTGCTCGTCGATGAAGAACTGGATCCGCTCCCAGTGTCGACCGTGGATCTTGTTCGCCTTCTTCTGACTGTCCGGTGAGCGGATGTCGAGCTTATCGAGTTTGAACTCCTTCGCCTGATCCGCAACGACCTTGTCATCCTTGTCGGACGCCAGTTGCTTCCCGGTGTTGGGGTCTTTCAGTTCCTTCTTGTCGAGCACGTCTTCGAGCGCCTTCACGAACTCGCGGAACTGCTCCGCGATCTTTTTGTTGAACTGCGTCTCGATCTCCTTGCGCTGCTTGTCGATCTGCTTCTTTTCGTCTTCTGTCATGTGGGCGCGCCGGCTGTACCTGTGCGCTGCGATGACGATGCCTTCCGTACCGGACTGTACTTCAAGGGAATCATTCTTCACGTCCTCGCCGGCGCGGCCGAAGATCGCGTGAAGAAGCTTCTCTTCGGGGGTGAGTTCCGAACGCGACTTGGGCGAAACCTTGCCCACGAGGATGTCGCCGGGTCGAACGTAGGTTCCAATCTGGACTACACCGTGTTCATCCAGGTTCGCCAAAGCCTTCGGGCTGACGTTCGGGATGTCGCGTGTGAACTCTTCCTTGCCGAGTTTCGTTTCGCGGATCTCGATGTCGAACTCTTCGATATGAATCGAAGTATATGTGTCGTTCTTCACCAGCCGCTCGCTGATGATGATCGCGTCCTCGAAGTTGTAGCCCTCCCACGACATGAACGCGACCAGTACGTTGCGGCCCAGCGCCAGTTCGCCGTGATAGGTCGCGGCACCATCCGCAATGATCTCGTTCTTCTTGACCTTCTGGCCCATCCTCACGATCGGCTTCTGGTTCAAGCACGTTCGTTCGTTGAGTCCGTGGTACTTGCGCAGCGGGTACTCGCGGACAATGTTGTCCTTTTCTTCGAGTTTGATTCGCTCCGCGTCCACGAAGACGACGTGCCCGTCTTCCTGTGCGCGGACGAGCATCCCGGAGTGACGCGCGACATCGATCTCCAATCCGGTGGACACGAGCGGCGGTTCCGGGATCAACAGCGGCACCGCCTGGCGCTGCATGTTGGAACCCATGAGCGCGCGGTTCGCATCGTCGTGTTCGAGGAACGGGATCAACCCAGCCGACACGCCGACCATTTGCTTTGGCGAAACGTCGATGAACTCGACCTTCTCCGCCGGGATCATCATCAACTCGCCGCTCTGCCGCCCGCTCACGCGGTCCGCGGTGACCTTGTCGCCCTCGGTCGGCGTGTCAGCAGGTGCGAGTACCGCGTCGGCCTCCTCGTCGGCCCGGAGTTTCGCCACTTCGTCCGTCAGTTTCTTGTTCTTGACCTTCTTGTATGGCGTGATGAGGAACCCGTACTCGTCGATCTCCGCGTAGATGCTCAGCGATGAGATCAGGCCGATGTTCGTTCCTTCGGGCGTCTCGATCGGACAGATGCGACCGTAGTGCGAGATGTGAACGTCACGCACTTCAAAGCCGGCCCGCTTGCGGTTCAATCCACCAGGCCCGAGGGCCGACAAACGGCGCTCGTGCGTGAGTTGCGCGAGCGGGTTCGTCTGGTCAACGACCTGCGACAACTCGCTGCGGCCGAAGAAGTACTCAATCGCGGCCGACACCGACTTCGGATTGATCAGCGAACGCGGGCTCATGTCCTGCTGATCGCGAATCGCCATGCGCTCTTGCACGGTGCGCCGGAGTTTCAGGAACCCCTTACGGAGTTCATCGGCCGCGAGTTCGTCGATCGTACGCAACCGCCGGTTACCGAGGTGGTCGATATCATCGACGTGACCCTTGCCGGCACGAAGGTCGAGTAAGTATTTCACCGAGTTGACGAAGTCCACGCTGCGGAGCGTCATCTCCGTTTCGGCAACGGTCTGATTGAACTTGCGGTTGATGCGGAACCGCCCAACTCGCCCGAGGCGGTAGCGGTTCGCGTCCTGGAACTTCTCGCGGAAGAGTTCCTTTGCCTTCTCCAATTGCGGCGGGTTCCCGGGCCGGAGTCGCTGGTAGATTTTGAGCAGCGCGCCTTCGTGCGTGTCCTTCGAGTCATGCGCCGTGCCCACGTCCTCTGCGATCGCATTGAGGATGATCGGGTCTTTCGGGTACGGCATCACCAGAAGGACATTCACCTGCGAGGCCGAGATCTTGTCGAACTTGTCCGACGTGAACGGTTTGCCGGCATCGAGGTAGACTTCGCCGTTCTCCGGGTCGATCACGTCCTCCACCGCGATATACGGCATCACGTTGGCTTCGGGGTCGCCGACGAGTTTTAACCGCGCTTCCTTGGTGTGGATCTTCATTTTCTCAATGGCGTCGGCGAAAAACTCCTTGAGGATGTTCGCGGTTGAGGAGAACGTCGGGTCCATCGCCCGCAGGAGCGTGACCGCTGAGAACTTGCCCGACTGGTCGATTCGAACGCCGAGTGTATCCTTCTTGGTTGCGTTAATCTCGATCCAACTGCCACGCTCTGGGATGATGCGGCACGAGTGCAAGTCCTTGTCGGCCTCGCGCGAAACGACGAAGTCCACGCCCGGCGAACGGTGTAGCTGCGAAACTACGACGCGCTCGGCCCCGTTAATGATGAACTCCCCGCCACCGATCATAATGGGCATGTCACCGAGGTAGACTTCCTCCTCGACCGGTTCACCCTCGGTCTTGCGGAGTCGCAGCCACACGCGGAAAGGGCGCCCGTAGGTGAGGCGCAACTGCCGGCATTCGTCCGCGTCGTAACGCGGTTTGCCCAGTTCGTAGCGGAGGTATTCCAACGAGATGCGTTTGTCATAGCTCTCGATTGGGAAGATCTCTTGCAGCACACCTTCGAGACCAGCGTGTGCGCGCTTGTCGTAGGAGACATCGAGTTGCAGGAACCGGTCGTAGGACCGGGTCTGGACGTCCGTAAGGTCCGGAACCTCGACGGCGTCGCCGAAGCGACCGAAGTTGCGAACGTCCGTCGGGCTGATGATCCGTATGGCCGGGATTGGCATCGGAAAGCTCCTTACCACGTAAGACGAAGGCGCGACGCACGCGTCCCACCGTCGCCGGGGTGGCAACGGGCCTTGCGTCGATCGGCAGCGGGCGTTATTGAAGAGTGAATGGAATGGTAGCTACGCTTCGAGTACGAGCCACCAAACCAAAAAACACAACACCCACACACAGACCCGGCTCAGGTGCCACTGGGTTCAGGCGAGGGCGGTCAACAGGAATCGGCATGGTGTTGGGTCGAAAAGGTACGACGCATCGGAGCAAGTGGGTTGCGTGCATTTTCACCACTGGCTACGCGGAATCGCCCCACTTTACTCACAGTCCACTCGGAGAGTGAATTGTGAGTAAAGTGGGAACGTTGATGTCGTAACAGAGAGCGCGCGGGAAACCCGCCACTCCGAATGATACCCGGGCGGGGTGGAAAAGTCACCCCACCTGGGCATTTTTTTTGCAGGACACGCAGAACGCCCACCCATTACAGGCGGAATGCGCGGCCCAACTCAACCGGCCGGCTTGATTGTGACCTTCGCGCCGGTTTCTTCCAGTTTCTTCTTCACATCCTCGGCGGTTTTCTTATCGACGTTTTCCTTGATTGCCTTCGGCGCGCCTTCGACGGTCGCCTTGGCATCGCCCAGCCCCTGACCGGTCAGTTCGCGGACCACCTTGATCGTCTTCACCTTGTCAGCGAAGCTCTCAAGAATGACGTTGAACTCGGTGACCTCAGCGACGGGCGCGGCCGGACCAGCGGCAGCGGCGGGAGCCGCCATCATCCCGCCTGCAGCCGGCTCGATGCCCTTTTCCTTCAGGAGGTTCTTCAGTTCAACGGCCTGAAGAAGGGTCAGTCCGGCGAGTTGTTCGCAGAGTTCAGCAACGGAAGCCATGGTAATTTCCTTTTTGAAAATTGCGCCGGGTGAAGCGATCCGGCTAGGTGCGTAATAACTGGTTTAGAAAACTCGCGGCGAACCGCGAGTGATATTTCGTTGACAATTGAACCGGTCACAAGGTTCAGCCAGCGGCCGGTGCCGGGGCGACTTCCGCGGCCAGAGCGCCCGCCTTCTCTTCGATGGTCTTGAGGATACTTGCCAGTTGCGCGCCTGGCCCCGAGATGGCGCCCGCGAGGGCAGCACCTGGGGCGAGGATAGCAGCCACGATGCTGCCGATCGCTTCGAGGCGAGTTGGGATCGTCTTGGCGACCTCAAGCGTGACCGGCGTCCCGTCGGCGACGGCCGTTTTTTCTTTTATCTTCGCGGGCACCTTCGGGTCGGGCCGGAGTTGCTTCAACACCGCGTCCACGGCGGTGCCGAGTTCCTTCACGCTGTCCGCACCCCAGCAGAGGAGCGTCGGACCGGAGCCCAACTCGACGTTCATGCCGTTTTCGGAGAACACCTTCTTCACGAAGCTGTTCTTGACCATCTTCACGCGCACCTTCTTCTCGCGAAGCCCCTTCCGCAGCGCGTAGTCCGCGGCAGAGTCGAGCTTCAACGGCTCCAACAGCACGAAGTCCCGCACGCCCTTGAAGGTTTTGCGAAGGTCATTCAGTTCCAGCTCTTTGATCTTCTTACTCATTATCGTTGGTCCTTAGTCATTGGTCATTTGTCGTCCGTCATCTCAGCCGCCGCCATCGACTTCCCCGAGCGCGGGGCGAAGCACTTGACACGCAGCATCAATGACGGTGGACCAATGACTAAACCGAAAGCCGGATCCCCGGCGACATGGTGGCGGAAAGCACCACCCCGTTGATGAAGTTACCCTTGACACCGCTCGGCTTGACCGAGCGAACCTGTTCGACAAAGGCATTGATGTTCTCGACGATTTTCTGCTCGTCGAAACTCATCTTGCCGACGCCCGCGTGAATCTGGCCCGTCTTGTCGGAGCGGTATTCGACTTTCCCGGCCTTGAACTCGCGGACCACGGCGGCGAGGTCGCCATTCGCGGGGACCACGGTCCCGGCCTTCGGGGTCGGCATCAGGCCGCGCGGCCCGAGCACCTTACCGAGCCGCGACACCATGCCCATCATGTCTTGTGCCGCGAGCGCGACATCGAACTCGAGGAAGTTCTGCTTCTGGATCTTCTCGACGAGGTCTGCACCGCCGACGACATCCGCACCGGCGGCCTTCGCCTTCTCGACGTTGTCACCCTGGCAGAACACCGCGACGCGGACGCTCTTGCCGATACCGTGCGGCAGTGGGATTGCCCCTCGGACCATCTGGTCGGATTGCGTGGGATCGATGCCGAGGTTGATGTGGATTTCAATCGTCTCGTCGAACTTCGCGCGTTTGAGTTTCTTGAGTTCGGCAACCGCCTGCTTCACTCCGATTGGACCTGCGTCGTGGAGCTTCTTGATCACGTTCTTCAGGTGGTTGCGGAGTTTCTTGCCGCGCCGCGGGGGAATGCCGGGCTTCTTCTTGGCCTGCGGCGCCTCGGCAATATCGGCCTTCTTCGACACGGCAGGAGCCGCGCCAGCAGTCGCGTCCGCTACTACGGCAGAGAGGGCCGCCGGTGCAGACTCAACACCCGTCGTGACGGGTTCCTGTTCCTTGTCCTTCGCCATTTCAACAACCTCTCGATGACGGGGTTCGTTGCGGGTGGCAACTACGACCCCTCCCGACGCGCGTGCGCGGCGGTGGTGAGAAGATAACATTTATGACGCGCAACGAATGTCGTCAACGTGCGAGGGCGGATTTCTCTTGACAGCGATCTTTCACCGCGTGACGGGGGAGAGCGTGGTGTGTCACGCTCGCCTCCGTCTTTCGGCTTCCAATCAGCCTTCGACCACCGTGATGCCCATGCTGCGGGCAGTGCCCTCGATGATGCGGGCGGCGTGGTCCACGTCGCGTGCGTTCAGGTCGGCCTGCTTCTGGGTCGCGATATCCTTCACTTGTTTCTTGGTGACGCTGAACCCCTTGTACTTGCCGCCCTTCTTAGCGTCGGCTGGGATGACTTCCTTGCCGGCCTTCTTCATGTGCGGAATCTTGGCCGCAAGCTTCAGGAGAACTGCCGCGGGAGGGCTCTTGATTTTGAACTCGAAACTCTTGTCCGAGTAGACCGTGATGACCACCGGCAGCATCAAACCCTTCATCTCGGGCTTGTTGGTCTTGTCGTTGAACTGCTTCACGAACAGGCCGATGTTCACGCCGTGGGCACCGAGCGCTGGGCCAACAGGCGGGGCCGGCGTGGCCGTCCCACCGGGGCACTGTAGTTTCACCTGCGCTGTCACCTGCTTCGCCATTGCTGCACCTGGAACGGATGATCTTTACAGAATTAACTGTTGTAGTGTTCGCGTCACGCAGCGGCCACCCATTGCCTTTCGCGGCTACCGACTTCGCGCAGGGCACTGCACACGAATCCGCAAAGGGCGAAAGCAACTCACACCTTCGCCACCTGCCAGTATTCGAGTTCTACGGGGAGCGGGCGACCCCAGAAGGTGACGACCACCGTGATCTTCGGCGCGTCGGTCGGATCCTTTGGCTCGCTAATCACCGTCACTTCGCCCTCGGAGTTGGCAAACGATCCTTCGCGAATGCGGACGCGATCGCCCTTCTCGAACTCCAACTTCACCTTCTTCGCGGGGCCACCAGGCTTGACGCTCACGCCGGTGAGCATCGCCAGTACCTCGTGGTCTGGCATCGGCTCTGGGGTCGGCGCTTCGCCAGGCTTCGTCCGCAGGTTCAAGAAGTCGCCGACGCCGCTGGTCTCGCGGAACAGATACAGCATCCGGTCGTTGAATTCCAACTCCGCGAACAGGTAGCCCTGAAACTTCTTCTTCTTGCGTGTGACCTTCTTTTCCTGGGTCGTCGTCTCGCCAGTCTTCTTGTCCTTGACCTTGACCGTCTTCTTCTCGATGACCTCTTCAAACGGGATCATGATCTGGCCGAAAACGTCCTCAAGGCCCTCGATCGCGACCTTGCGCAGAATCGCGGCCTTGATGGTGTCCTCGCGACCGCTTTGGACCTTGATCGCATACCACTTCTTTTTGATCTCCGGCTTCGGATGTACTGGTGCTTCAGTTGATGTGCCGGCCACGTCCGGGATCGCTGCGGGTGCGACCGTCGCGGCGACCTTCGGCGCACGCGGGGCGCGGGGCTTCTTGGCGGGCGTGGGCGCCTCCTCGGTCACGGCAGGTGGCTCCGCAGCCGATACAGTCGCCACGACTTCGGGTACCACCTCTCGAAGTGGCTCCGGCTCGGTCGCGGGTTCGGCAGGAGTTCCAGCCACCGGGGCCGGCGGGGCTTCGGGTTCATGCGTTTCGGGGACGCACGCGGTCTGCTCCACGATGGGGTCCTGAAGTTCCGCACCTTCGAGCGCGTGCGATGCAACGGCTTCGTCGGCGCGCGACTCCGCGACTGGCGCAGCGGGCATCGGCTCGCTGTCGCTGTTGGGGTCGGTGGTAGCGTTTTCGGTCATGCTCGTTCGGCCTCACGGCCGCCTCGCGGGTTCCCGCATTACCACTTCTGTTCCTTGATCGGATTACTCTGGTCCTGGTTCGTCGCCCGAGGAGGGAGAACCCCGACCGTGTGGCGGCTCAACAGCCACCCCCAGAACAGGTCAACAGCGAGCAGGAAGAGGGTCATGAGAAGCGTGGTGATAAGAACCACGACAGTGTCCTGGGCAAGGCGCTTGCGGGTGGACCACGACACCTTGTTCATCTCGGCTTCGGTCGCGACGAGAAACTCAGCGAAGTCCGGTACGTTAACCGCGCGGAACGCGACCCACAGTGTCACGCCGACAATCAGCGCCGGAAGAGCAAGTTTCGCCCCGCTCATCAATTGCGCGGGTTGCATGCCAAATGGCATGGCGAGAGTCCACTTTTCTGGAAGCAGGCCATTGCTGTACAGCGACCACGCCCCTGACCCGCCGACGACGAGGACACCCAGGATTGTGATACGGCGGACCTTGACGCCAAGCGACCGTTTGTACTGGCGAGTGGAGAACCACCCTTGTTCTTCGAGGAGGACCATCCACCTCTCTCCGGATTTCCCAGTGAAGAACCGCACAGCGAGGTAGGCGAGGCCGAGAGCCACCGCGGCACCGATCACCATGCCGGGCACGCCTTCGATGTTCATCGCGAACGCACGCGCGAAGAAGAAAATCGTGATGCCAGCGGAGATCATGAGGAAGATGCCGCCGTGCATCCCACGGGGCGCGGCGTCTCCCGCGATCTTGCGTCCGAACATGAGCAACCCGACGATGACAACAACGAGCGCCGGCAGCCAGGTGATCCAATCAACGAGGTTGTTCTCTTTGAACTGTGGCGTGAGGGACTCCGCCCACATGACCGGGAGCAGGTAGAAGATGATGGCGAGCGACGCGCTCACGTAGACCGCGCCGAGGAGGCTGGCGATCGGCAGGCTCAGCGGTTGGCCGGGCGTGCTTGGTGCGGAACTGGGTTCAACGGCGGTCGCCATGCTCCGTCCTCTCCATCCGATCGTTTCGATGTTCCAAGTTTCCGAAACCCTGGTGCCAAGTTGAAGTCGACTGGCAACGACTTTGTCCACTCAACTCGGAATTTGGGACTCTGGAACCTGGAACATCTTATTGGTGTTCCACATGAGCCAACCGGCCGCTGAACCGGGTGAATTCCCCTGTTCGGCGGCCGGTTGCGTATCGACTGCGTTTTTGGGCGTTGCACCGGCCCGACCAGCCTTCGCTCCGCTCGTCGGACTCGTGCCCAGCCCAGCAACTCGCGACAGCACGAGCGGAGGGATTTGAACCCCCAACCGACGGTTTTGGAAACCGTTGCTCTACCGTTGAGCTACGCTCGTAGAGCAGGATTCAGGGATTCGGATTCAGCACTCAGTCAGACAGGGACGACAACCGCGACGGCTCTCGCCTGTGTTCGCTCTGAATCCTAAATCCCGATCCCCGACCGCTGCTCGGTCAGACCAAGATCTTCGTCACGACGCCTGAGCCGACGGTCTTGCCGCCCTCACGAATCGCAAACCGCAGACCTTCGTCCATAGCAACCGGCATCCCGTCCATCAACTCGACGGTGATCTTCACGTTGTCACCTGGCATGCACATTTCGACTTCGGCCGGGAGCGTGATCGAACCGGTCACGTCCGTGGTGCGGAAGTAGAACTGCGGCTTGTAGCCTTTGAAGAACGGAGTGTGCCGCCCACCTTCGTCCTTCGAGAGAACATAAATGTTCGCCTCGAACTTGGTGTGCGGGGTGATGCTGCCGGGCTTCGCGAGAACTTGACCGCGTTCGATGCCGTCGCGGTCGATCCCGCGAAGCAGCGCGCCGACGTTGTCGCCAGCGATGGCCCGGTCGAGCGTCTTCTGGAACATTTCGATGCCCGTGAGCACCGTCCTCACGTTGTCCTTGCGGAGCCCGATGATCTCGACTTCGTCGCCGACCTTCGCGGTGCCGCGCTCGACGCGACCCGTCGCGACCGTGCCACGGCCCTTGATCGAGAACACGTCTTCGATCGACCTCAGGAAGGGCTTGTCCTCTTCGCGCAGCGGGAGCGGCACGTAGGTGTCAAGCGCGAACATGAGTGCATCGACGGACAACGAGCCGGGGTTGTCGGTGGTGGCGTTTTCGAGCGCCTCCTTCGACCGGCCGTAGATGATGGGGATCTCGTCGCCCTTGAACTCGTACTTGTTGAGCAGGTCGCGTAGTTCCATCACGACGAGTGGGATGAGCTCCGGGTCGGCCTTATCGCACTTGTTGAGGTACACGACCATGTTCGGCACGCCGACCTGCCACTGCAACTTTGGCGCACCGTTTATGGGTGCACCAGCAGGGTATGACCTGCCATCATCTGCTTTCCCATACGAAAGTTATTTCTCCGGTATCCTCGTGACAAGACACCTGCTGGAAGTCTGCTCGTTTTCACGTCGGGCAAATGCTGAGCCCGTATCGACGCCATTACAGCGTCGCCTTCGCTTTCTCCAGCATCCTTTGCCTGCTGTCCCATCGGTGTG
>SXID01000070.1 GCA_005772955.1 Planctomycetia bacterium | reverse complement strand
CTCGTGCAGTGGTTACTCGTGCAACGGGTCCGCGTACTCGTGCTTCGGCGGACCGACTTCGTACACGCCGACATCCACCGGCGGCCTCTCGTGCCAGGGTGGGTTGTTGCACACCACGCCGCCGGCGTTCGACCAGTTCCCGCCGTATCCTGGTCAGCCGGGGATTCCGTACGCGGTGCCTGACTCGGCGCCCGGCTCGCTCGGACTGCGTCCCGCGGCGCACGCTTCGCCGGCATCGAACGCCCAGACAGGGCGCGCCGCGGTGGTCGTGAAGCTGCCCGCCGACGCACGCCTCTCCGCTGACGGCCGGGCGCTGAACCTGACCGGTGCGGAGCGCAAGTTCGTTTCGCCAGAACTGCCGCTGAACCAGGAATTCGTGTACCGTTTCAAGGTGGAGTACGAGCGCGACGGCGAAACGGTGAGCGTCACGAAACGGGTGCCCGTTCACGCCGGAGCGACGGTGACCGTTGAGTTCGCGGACCTGACTGCAGCAAAGGCGACGACGCCCGCGCCGGGGAAGACGACCTCCGCCACCCCGCTCGCACCGGTTCCGCAAGAGCCGGCGAAGACGGAACCGCCGGTTCGCGAAGCACCGGCGACTCCGGGTGTGAATACCCCCGGTTCGCCTGCGAACGACCGCGCGACAATCACCGTGAAACTGCCGCCTGGCGCAACGCTGTACGTGGACGACCGCAAAAGCCCGTCGAAGGAAGCCGTGCGGCAGTTCGCGACTCCGCTGCTGCCGGCCGGGCGTGAGTTCGCGTACCTGATCAAGGCCGAGATTGTCCGCGACGGCCAACCGGAAACGCTGACCCAAAAGGTTCCGTTCCGCGCCGGCGAGCGAATCGTGGTGGACTTCACCTCGCTCGGCAGCAAGTAGTCGAGCAAAGCGACCTCTCCCAACCTCAAAGCCGCTTGCGGCTTCGCGAGTGGCTGCTCGCGAAGCCGCAAGCGGCTTCCGCCCTTCTCGTCTTCATCATTTCTTCGTTTGACGAACGACCGCCACCACCTACGATTCCCCTTGTGCGTCCTCCTCTCTCGCACACTAACCCGCGACACAGGAGCGAACCGAACGCACCAACCGCGCCAACCGCCAAAAAGAGTTGTTGGAAATACACGCTGGCGCTGATCCCGCGAACCCTCGCGGGTGGTGTGGGGTACAACTTGTAGAAGCAAAGCGGGTCAAGGCACGCTGACGAGTCTGTTCGACCGGATGGAATCGATTGGATGCAAAGCCGTCGGGCGCCCGTTGCGTCGCCCGACCCCCGACGGGGAAACGTGATCGAGCGCCCCGCCCACCAACCGCGCCTCCGATGATTGCGAAACAATCTTGCGGGGGTCAGGGAGGGATTCATCACCTTATCCATCCAGAGGGATCATAATGCGTCTTTCTTCGCGCTCACGTCCTGGGTTCACGCTCATTGAGTTGCTCGTCGTTATCGCCATCATCGCGGTGCTGATTGGGCTGTTGTTGCCAGCGGTGCAGAAGGTGCGGGCAGCCGCCGCGCGGATGAAATGCAGCAACAACCTCAAACAACTAGGTCTGGCTCTCCACAACTACGAGGGCACCCGCGGTTCGCTGCCCCCGTCGAGCATCCAGACACCCGCAGCAGCGGACATGCCCGGGTTGCGGGACTTCCAGAAAGTCGGAACCACCGGAACGGTGAACACCGACTACGCGAAGCACTGCTTCCTGGCGATCATCCTGCCCTATATCGAACAGGGGAATGTCCTCCAACAGAGCGGGGTGGCTTACGACTTCCGGCAGGACTGGTTCGCCACCGGGAACCGCGCGGCTTCCGCCACCCGCATTCCGACGTTCGAGTGCCCCTCCGTTTCCTATGACCACAAGATCAATCCGATCCTGGAGCCGGCAACCTACGGGACCGGGTGGATACCCGCCACGTCCGACTACATGTCCGTCAACCGGTCGAACAACCGGGCCGTGGTTTGGACCGCGATGGGGCTGACCTACCCCGGCCCCGATGGCATCAAGGGTGTTCTTGGGAGCAACGTGTTCACCCCATTGCTCACGGTCACCGATGGGTTGAGCAACACGATTATGCTAGCCGAAGCGGGTGCCCGGCCCCAGAGTTGGCGATTCAACGTGCGTCAGGCCGACCCGACGTACATGAACGGGGCGTGGGCACACTCGGGCAACGACATCGCCGTCGACGGGTCGAACGCGGCCGGAAGCACGCTTGCGACGGCTGCTGAGGTGCCGACCTCCTGTCAGGTCAACTGCGCGAACCAGGGCGAAATTTATAGTTTCCACACCAGCGGCGCGAACGTCTCGATGGGCGACGGGTCGGTCCGGTTCCTCAAAACAAGCGTCAGCCTCGTGAACCTCCAGTTGATGTGTTCCCGCGCCGACGGTTACCCGGTGACGCTGGACTGACAAACCGAGGAACGTTCAACAGCCACAAGCGAATAGATCCGCGACCGGTTGGTCGCGGATCTATTCACTTGTGGCCGTTCTGGAAATCACACTACTTCGGCAGTTCCCAGTTCTTCTCGCCGGGGCCGGGCTTGACCTCGAAGGTCAGTTCGGTCTTGTTCCGGTCACTGTACTTGTTCGGCAAGATCTCCTCCGTGATCGGCATCTCCGGGCTGTTCGGTGTGTTGTACACCTTCTTCTTGCCGACCACCTTGCTGCCAGAGATGTTCACTTTCATGGTCCCGAGCGACACCTTTGCGGTGTACTTGCCGTCCTTGATGGTCCCGCCACCGCCCTGCCCCTTGCCGTCGGTCGGGGTGAAGGTGATGGATCCATCCTCGACCGGTTTGCCGTCGTAGCTGACGGTGCCCGACACGTCGCCGAACTCTGGCCCGCCGGAACATCCGGCGACCAACGCGGCGACCGCGACGAACACCCCGGCGCAACATAACCCTCGCATCTCGGCTCCCGACTTAGTAGTTGCCGACGACTTCGCCGCCGTTCATGGTGCCCAACCGTTGCCACGTGACGAGGTCGATACTGTTCGCGACGAACCGGATGCTGCCGTCGCACATGGCGACGTTCACCCCGCCCGTGTGACGACCGCGGGCGGCGCTGAACTGCGCGCCCGCAGTACTCACCGGCATGGCCGGATCGACCGGACCGACCGCCCAGTTCACCACATCTGGGGCCGACGAGTTCGGGGTCGTCAGGGTCATGAACTTGAACACCCCGTCGTCGTTGTGGATGTCGCCGCGCCAGTCGTTGTCGTCAGGGCTTTTCGCCGACAGCGTCTCGGCCAGCATCAGTGTGCCGGAGGTGCCGTCGGTGATGGTTGCGATCTTGACGATACCGGGTGTGCTTCGGTTGCCGGCGAGGTGATAGAATGGCGCGAGCGCGGCCGGTTGCGGGTTCTGCCCGTAGGTCGAATTCCCCCAGTTCACCACATAGTTGCCCCGCGTCCGTTGGTAATATGCGCCGGGCGAGTTGAGGTCTGAGCCGTTGTCGCTGGGGCAGTACTGGATCGACACCTTAGCCCCGGTCAGACCAGTCATCGAGTTCCCAACGGTCGCCGGCGGCTCGTAGAACTGCTGGGTGGCGTAGTTCATCTGGCTTGCCAGCGCGGTCTGCTCGATGTAGGGCCACAGGTACATGACCCATGTTTGGCGAGGGTTGTTACGGGCGCCGAGCGGAAACTGTCCAGCCATGTCGTGGTAGCCGTGCATGGACAGACCGAACTGCTTGAGGTTGTTGGAGCATTTCATGCGGGCCGCAGCTTCGCGCACCTTCTGAACGGCGGGCAGTAACAACCCAATCAAGATCGCGATGATGGCGATAACGACGAGCAATTCAATGAGCGTGAATGCCCGCCGACGCAGGGTCGGCAAACTCATGGCGAAAACCTCGAAGAAATGCAGGTGAATGGAACACGCAAATTACGGACGATAATGAATAAGGAATAAACAATACCCCGGCGCGAGTGGCTGTTACAAGACGCAAGCGGGAAATTCGTGGGGTCGCCGAACCGCTCTTGCAGGGCGGTTCGGTGGCCCCGGTGTCTCAATACCGGCCTTCACATCGCCATCGTGACGGTCTTCACTTCAGTGTAGTGCTGCAACGCGTACTGCCCGAGTTCGCGGCCTACGCCCGACATTTTGAACCCGCCGAACGGTGCGCCCGCGTCGAACACGTCGTAGCAGTTCACCCACACCGTCCCGGCCCGCAAACCGTTTGCTAACCGCAGCGCCTTCTTCACGTCCTTCGTCCACACCGCCGCCGCGAGACCGTAGTGCGTGCGGTTGCCGCGTGCGATCACCTCGTCAGTGTCCTTGAACTTCAGGATGCTCATCACCGGCCCGAAGATCTCTTCTTGCGCGATCTTCATTTCGTCCTTCACATCGCTGAACACGGTCGGCTGGATGAAGTAGCCCTTGTCGCCGACGCGCCCGCCGCCCACCAGCATCTTTGCGCCGTCTTTCTGACCGGCCGCGATGTAGCCGAGCACGCGGTCGAACTGTTCCCGCGACACCTGCGGGCCTTGTTCCGTCTCGGTGCTGAACGGGTCGCCGACCTTGCGTCCTTTCGCCTTCTCCACGATCTTCGCGACGAACGCGTCGTACACGGACTCTTGCACGAACAGCCGGCTCCCGGCGCAGCAGCACTGCCCCTGGTTGAAGAACAGTCCGAAGTACGCGCCTTCGACCGCGGCGTCGAGATCCGCGTCCGCGAAGACGATGTTCGGGGACTTGCCGCCGAGTTCGAGCGACACACGCTTCAGGTTGGACTGCGCCGCCGCGGTCATTACGATTTTGCCGGTGCCGGTTTCGCCGGTGAACGCGATCTTGTCCACGTCCATGTGACCGGACAGGGCCGCGCCCGCAGTCGGGCCGTAACCCGGCACCACGTTAATCACGCCGTCGGGGAAGCCGACTTCCTGCGCGAGTTGCGCGACGCGAAGCGCCGTGAGCGGTGTTTGTTCCGCCGGCTTGAGGACGACGGTGTTGCCGCACGCGAGCGCCGGTCCCCACTTCCACGCCTGCATGAGCAACGGGAAGTTCCAGGGAATGATCTGCCCAACGACGCCGAGCGGTTCGTGCCTGGTGTAGCAGAAGAACGGGCCGTTGATCGGGATGGTCTGACCGAACACCTTGTCGGCCCACCCCGCGTAGTAGCGGTAGCAGGCGATCGTGAGCGGCAGGTCGGCGGCGAGCGCGTCGTTGATCGGCTTGCCGTTGTCGAGCGATTCCAGTGCCGCGAGTTCCACTTTGTGCGATTCGAGTTTGTCCGCCAGTCGGTGGAGCAGAAGCCCGCGGTCGGCCGGGGTCATATGAGCCCACGGCCCGTCCTCGAAGGCCGCCCGCGCGGCCTTCACCGCGAGATCGACATCGGCCTTGTCGCCTTCCGCGACGTTGCAGATGACCGAACCATCGGTAGGGTCGGTGGTCTCGAATGTCTTGCCGCTGACGCTGTTGACCCACTTCCCGCCTATCAGCATCTTCTGATCGGCGATGCGGGGCTTGATGTGAGAAGGCTTCGTGGCTGGCGCGGTGGCGGTGGTCATGTGAAAAAGAACTCCGGGGGACATTGACGGGCAATAGCCGTCATTGTCCCCCGGAGTGAGTGCGCGTCAAGCGTTACTCGGCTGTTCTCACAGGACGATTGCAAAGTCGTAGACATCAGCGGATCAAGAGGTTGACGGCCTTGTCAATGTCCCAGTTGAGTGCATCGGCTTGAGCTTTGAGTGGCTCGCCCGGCGCGCCGGGGTTGAGTACCCGCAACGCGCTCACGGCCGCACTGAGCAGGGTCGTGAAGCGCTCGGCCAACCCGGGACGCCGGCACGTGTGGCGATCCTCGTCCCACCAGCGATCCTTCATCGTGGTGCAGATTATTCTCCACCGACCAATGACCCCGAACCAGTCGAAGGAACCTCGCTGCGGACACCAAGGCCGGGTTCAGGCTGGTCGCGAAGTACCGGGTCTCGCAGGTCCGGGTTCCGTCGGCCCCTCGGGTGCGTCGGTCCACACGCAGGACCGCCCGCAGGCCCGGGAACTTCAACGCCTCACGCGCATACGCGGCCGTCGCCGCGTCGCACCAGAGGTGCCGGGTCTCGACCGCACCACGCTTTTTTCACGCGTGGTTGCGTGCGCCGTTTCGGGAACGGCGTCGGCGAAGGCGGTGCGGATCGTCTCGTGAAGATCGGGTTGGTTGTCCTTGACCGCCAGCACGTAATCCCGACCCGCGTCGATGATCGCGCGGGCCAGCGGACGCTGGCAGAATAAGGCATCCCCGGTCAGTATCTGGAGCGACGGCCACAAGGCGAACAGGTCGTCGAGGTGGGCCTTGAGAACCTCCGGTTCGGTTTCCTTGCCGTCGCCGACGGGCCAGTCCGCGAGGCACACGCGGGCCTCGTGGGCGAACACGTTGAGCATGTGGATCGCGTCCCCGTCG
>SXID01000011.1 GCA_005772955.1 Planctomycetia bacterium | reverse complement strand
TAAGTAGATCTCTCCGCGATACAATCCCGGTATGGCAGGCAACACATTCGGCAAACTGTTTCGCGTCACCACGGCCGGCGTCAGTCACGGCCCCGGCTATGTGTGCATCATCGACGGGTGCCCGGCCGGGCTGGAACTTTCCGTCGATGACCTGCTCCCGGACCTGCGCCGACGCCGACCGGGGCAGAGCAAACTCACCACACAGCGCGACGAATCCGACACGCCAGAAATCTGGTCGGGCGTGTTCGAGGGCAAGACCGACGGCACGCCGATCGGCCTTCTGTTCCGCAACGCGGACCAGCGCAGCGGCGACTACGGCGACATCAAGGACAAGTACCGGCCCGGGCACGCGGACTACACGTTCGACGCGAAGTACGGCTTCCGCGACTACCGCGGCGGCGGGCGTTCCAGCGCGCGCGAAACGGTGTGCCGTGTCGCGGGCGGTGCGGTCGCGAAGAAGTTGCTCGCGCGTGAAGGCGTGCGCGTTCTGGGTTACGTGAAGCAAGTCGGCGACGTGATCGCGGACGTGCCCGACCCGACTGCGGTGACGCTGGAGCAAGTCGAAGCGACTCCGGTGCGGTGCCCCGTGCCGGACGCGGCCGAACGAATGATCGCACTGATCGACGCCGTGCGAATGGACCGCGACTCGATCGGCGGCGTGTGCGAACTGGTCGCGGTCGGCGTGCCGCCCGGACTCGGCGAACCGGTGTTCGACAAGCTCAAGGCGGATCTCGGGAAGGCGCTGCTCTCACTACCCGCGGTGTTGGGCTTCGAGTACGGCGCGGGGTTCGCGGTCGCGAACATGCGCGGCAGCGCGAACAACGACGTATTCGTGGCGTCAGAACCTCTCCCCCCAACCCCCTCCCCTAAGAAGGGAGGGGGAGCAGAACAAAAGCCAACTGCGCCGCGTCCCGCGTCTTCTGCTGAAAGCCCCTCCCTTCTTAGGGGAGGGGTTGGGGAGGGGTTCTTCCCGCTGCGCACCGAATCGAACCGCCACGGCGGAATGCTTGGCGGTATCTCCAGCGGGATGCCGATCGTGTGCCGCGCCGCGATCAAGCCGACCAGCAGCATCCCGCGAGCGCAGAAAACGGTCACGCGCGAGGGCGAACCAACCGAGATTCTGGTGAAGGGCCGGCACGACCCGTGTTTGCTCCCGCGGTTCGTGCCGATGGGCGAAGCGATGGTCGCGCTGGTGCTGGTCGATCACCTTTTGCGGAGTCGCGCGAGCCGACTTTAGCCTCCCGGACGCAACAGCGCCTCGATTCGCGCACGCACCTCGCCCTTCGGGATGCGATCCTGCTTGAGCGTGTCGCGGTCGCGGATGGTGACGGTGCCGTCTTTCATGGTGTCGCCGTCCACGGTGATGCAGAATGGCGTACCGGCCTCGTCCTGACGCCGGTAGCGCCGACCAATGGCGCCGCTCTGGTCATACACCACGTTAAAGAACGGCTTCAGTTCGCGGTAGAGCTTCCGGGCTTCCTCATCCATGCCGTCCTTGTTGACGAGTGGGAAGATCGCGGCCTTGATCGGCGCGAGCCGTGGGTGAAACTTCATCACGATCCGCGTTTCCGGTTTCCCCTTCGCGTCGGGTTGCGTGTCCTCGGTGTACGCCTCGCACAACACCGCGAGCGTGAACCGGTCCGCCCCCGCGCTCGGCTCGATCACGTGCGGCACGAACGAGAACCGCGGCTTCTCGTCCTTCTCCAGTTGTTTCTTTTGCTCCTCGCGCAGTTTGGTCTCTTCCGGCAAGCGGTTCTTGTCGTCCTTGAACGGCGTGAGCCGCTGCTGGAGCAGATTGTTCCACCCTTCTTCGTCAAAGTAGCCAAGGTCTTTGCCGCTCTGCGTCGCGTGCGCGGTCAGGTCGAACGCGCCGCGGTGCGCGACGCCTTCGAGTTCCTGCGGCTCGTCCGAAAACGGGAACATGTACTCGATGTCGGTAGTCCCGACGGAGTAGTGCGCAAGTTCCTCTTGGCTCTGTTCACGCGGCACGAGGTTGTCGCTCAGGATGCCGAGCGTGCTGTACCACTTCTTGCGTAGCTCGCGCCAGTACTCGTACCACTTCCGCGACTCGTTGGGGTGGCAGAAGAACTCGATCTCCATCTGCTCGAACTCACGAGACCGGAATGTGAAGTTTCGCGGGTTGATCTCGTTGCGGAACGCCTTGCCGACCTGCGCGATCCCGAACGGCAGTTTGAGGCGCGAGGAGTCGAGGACGTTCTTGTAATTGACGAAGATGCCCTGTGCCGTTTCGGGGCGGAGGTACACCTTGTTCTCCTCCGACGCGATCGGACCCGCGTGGCTCTCGAACATCAGGTTGAACGCGCGCGCCTCCGTGAGTTGACAATCCGTGTGCTGGCCGGGTGCCTTACTCGGCTTCAACGGGCACTGCGCGCCCGCGATCTGGTCGGCGCGGAACCGACCCTGGCACTTCTTGCAGTCCTGCATCGGGTCGGAGAACCCGCCGACGTGCCCGCTCGCGACCCACACTTTCGGGTTCATGATGATGGCGCAGTCCAGGCCGACCATGCGGATTTCCTGGCCGTCTGGGCCGGGCGGTGGGTTGCGCACCATGTCCTGCCACCACGCCTCCTTGATGTTCCGCTTCAACTCCACGCCGAGCGGACCGTAGTCCCAGAACCCGTTGATACCGCCGTAGATCTCCGAGGACTGGTAGATGAACCCCATGTCCTTGCAGAACTTGGCGAACTTCGCCATGTCTTCGATCTTCTTCGCCATTGCAGCAGTCCTCGTGCGCGAAGTCCTTGGTCTGGACCCCTGCGAGTGAATGAAAAAACCCGGTGAATTTGATATTTCACCAGATCATGCGTCCCATTCCTGCACGGAATCGAACCCGTACAGGAGGTGACCACCTGGCACGCAAGCCTTCGGTCTGGTTTCGCGAACAGGATGGCTGATTTTACACTACCGTCGGCGGGAAGCAGATCAAGTTGAGCCGTGCAGCGGCAACCCTGGCGGGAATCGCCAAGCACGCGACCCCGCACACGATGCGGCACGCGTTCGCAACGCACCTGTTGGAGGACGGCGCGGACATTCGGACGGTACAGGAGTTACTGGGT
>SXID01000069.1 GCA_005772955.1 Planctomycetia bacterium | reverse complement strand
TGTGGACGGGCACCGTCATCACCGGCCTCGGCCTTCCTCACTGACGCCGCGCATGCCCCGGCCTGACGACTCCGAGAACGAACCCGACCCGCTCGCGCTGGGTCAGAGTGCTGCGTCGCAACTTGGCGGCGAGTGGCAGGTGGACGCCTTTGAAGAAACGGAGAGGGCAGAAGAGAGAGGAGAAAGAGAGGAAGAGAAAAGCAATCGAGCGGCTTCTTCGCCCGCACTTTCCCCTGATCGCAGCGAACTTCCACCCTCGCCGGAACAACTCGTGGAAGCGATGCTATTCGTGGGCGGGCACCCGCTCACGGCCACGGTCGCGTCCACCGCGGTCCGCGGGCTGACAGCGGAGCGCTTCCACGAAGCCATCACCAGCCTCAACAAACGATACTGCGATCAGCGCCGGCCCTACACGATAGAATCGCGCGACGATGGGTTCGTGCTGGCCGTGCGCCCAGCGTACCGGAACCTGCGCGAGCGTCTGTTCTCCGGCCCGCGAGAGACGCGGCTCAGCCAGCCGGCGCTCGACGTGCTGTCGGTGATCGCGTACCGGCAGCCGGTCGGCAAGGTGGAAGTGGACGCGGTCCGCGGAACCGACTCCGGCCCAACGCTCCGACAGTTGGTTCGGCTCGGCCTCGTCACGGTTCAGCACCGCGCCGAAGCCGCGGTTCGCGAAGTACGATACGGCACCACGCCGCGATTCCTTCAGGTGTTCGGCCTCATTTCGCTCGACGAGTTGCCACGCCTCGGCGACGCGCAGCAGGTCTGAAAGGGACAGCATGCGCGCGAAGGTGAAATTGCGGTCGTGGATCTGGCCGCCACCACCGGCCGCGCGCCGGCTATGGGTGACCATTCTCCTCGCGTCGGTGTACTCGCTCGCGGTGTACGCGTTCGGGCGCGGAGTGCTCGGGGAACTGCCGCCGTGGTCGTCCGAGTTCGGCCTGGTGAACGGTATCGTCCTCGGCGTCCTGGTCGGCATCCGTACGCGGGCCGCATTCGACCGCTGGTTCGACGGCCAGAAACTCTGGACGGAGGTGAGCGTTCACAGCCGCAACCTCGCGCTGAAGGTGGCGCACCTGATCCGTTGCGACGCGGCCGACCGACACCGCGCCGCGACTCTGATCGAAGGGTTCGCGGTCGCGCTGATGAACCGGCTTCGCGGCGACAACCCGCTTGCGGCCGTACCGGGGTTCGAGACCGACGCGGCGACACCGAAGCACGTCCCCGCCTTTCTCGTGGGCCAATTGCACTCGCTCGGCGCCCGGTGGTTCAGCGAGGGAAAACTCGATCTGCCGGGGCTGTGGGCGTGGGAGGCGAACGTCCGCGCGTTGATGGACGCGGCCGGGCATTGCGAGCGCGTGGCGCAGACACCGGTCCCGGCATCGTTTCACGCGCTGCTGCGTCATGGGTTGATGCTAAGTCTCGTGCTCGCGCCGTGGCACCTGATCCACGCGCTCGGGCTGTGGGCGCTACCGGTCCAGGCGATCATCATCTACTTCCTGTTCGGCATCGAGTTGACCGCGGAGGAGATCGAGAACCCGTTCGGGAACGACGCCGATGACCTGCCACTTCAAACCTACTGCGATACCGTCGGACGCGACGTGGCCGAGATCCTCGCGAGCGCGGACACGCCGCCCACACAGGGAGCGCCCGCGTCCAGCGCAGCGGTCGGCGGCGCGGTGCCAACGGTGACCGACACCGCGGACTGACCGCGTTCATTTCGCCTTCTCCGCGAACACGACCTTCTTCGCGTCGCGGTCGATGCCGACCAGCCCGCCGCCCTTCGGGTCAGTCGCGATCCCCTGCCCCGGAAACGGACACTCCAGAGCTTCCACGAGTTCCAGTTCTTTGCCATCCTTCGGTAGCTTCACGCGGTACAGCACCTTGTAGTGATGGTGGCTCACGAGCAGCGTGTTGCCGTCCCACACGCCGCCGGAAGCGCTCATCTTGTCCCAGTCATCCACCACCGCTTTCGGGAACGTCCAGCGCTGCACTTCCTTGAAGTCGTCCGCGAACTTGATGAGCATCGTCTTCGCGTTGTCGGCCCCGTAATGCGCGAAGCAGCACCACCAGTTCTTGCCATCGTGAACGTTCCACACGAGGCTCCCGGGCGGGTCTTTGAAGTCGTGGAACACGGTGAGCTTGTTCGTTTCCGGGTCGTAAACGCGAATCTCACTCGTCTCCGGTTTCTTCGGGTAGTTCGAGTGGGCGCAGTAGACCTTGCCCTTCCACACGAACGCGCTGTTGAGGTGTTCCGCCTTCTCCGCACTTGTCGCGACGAGCTTCCCGGTCGCGCGGTCGTACATCGCGACCTTCGTACTCGACACCGCGAACACGTGCTTCTCCGTCGCGGCGGCGGCCTGCGTCGCGTGTTCGGACTTCTGCCCGTCGCCCACCGACTTGAAGCCCGGTTTGAGAGTCAGTTTCGATTCGCCGGCCGCGACAAAGCCCGTCAAGAGCAGCAGCGCGAACATGGATTGGCTCCGGTAAGTTGGGCTTTTTGTTGAAGGCGGGTGACGGTATCACTCGCGACCCCGGCAGGAACGGATTCCTGCCGTTCGCACGGAAGCGAATTGTATGCGCAAGGCAGCGATTTGGGCCGGAGTGCCCGCAGTGGTCGGGGTTCTGGGCGTGGGCCTGTGGTTCACGCTCGTCCCTGGCCGCAGCGGGGCCGGGTGAACCCCCGTGGGCTGTCCGGCCCCGTTCGGCGGTTCGCCGAACTTCGACCCTTACGGCTTCGGCGCACCCGCGCCGCAACCATACTACGCTCCGCAACCGCAGCGCCAGCAACCAGTGAAGCCAACCCCCGCTAAGCCGCAAGCGGCAGCGCCGGTCGTCGTACCGACACCGGAGCAACTTGGCATTCACCTGCCCGACGCGCCGGTCATTGTGCCTTCGCCCAAAGAGTTGGGCATTGATTTGGATTGATGCGACGTCGAAGAAGAACGGTAAGCCGCTGGCGCGCTCGCCTGCGGCTTGCGGCTAACAGTCTGGTTTGCTTTTCGCTCACTTCACCAACTCAAGCACGCCCCACAACGACGGATCCTCACCAAAGGGAAAGTCCCACCCCACGCTCAGGAACTGGTCGCCGACCTCCTGGTCGCGAACACAGTAGTACACCCCGAGGCGCGGGTGTTCGGCCGGGTCGAAGCCGTTGAGCGCCGCGGCCGGCAGAAACGCTTCGAGCCGGTAACCGCCCTTGATGCGATGTGCGCGGAATAGCACGTCCGCGAGGCTCGCCATCGGCGCGTCTTGCAACGCGCGGTTGATCTTCGCTTGCGTGAGAAAAGGTTCGTCCTTGTCGGTTCCGCCGCCTGTTGGGAAGAACGCGAACTGGTGACAATACCGGCTTCCGCGGTGACTCGCTCGGGCGTCGCGCGTGTCGATCCACAACCGCAAACCGTCGGACGCGCTCGGCTTGTCGGAATCGCCCACCGCGAGCTGCGACTTGCCTTTCACTTCGACTTGCACGGCCAATCCGAAGTCGTTCCACGCGAGCCGCACGTCCGCGAAGTTCTCCTTCTCGTCAAGCGCCGCGAAGTTGTCGAGCCTCGCGCTTTCGGGAAGCTCGACGAGGTGTTCGTCCTCGTCGGTATCGCGCGGCGCGTCCTTCACGAACGGGCACGGGTGACTGACACGAACGAGGAACCGGTTCGGCACGATCGGCGGCATGGAGTGATTCCTTCCCTCACGAACAGGCAAGACGGTCGCCCTGAACGCTTCTCCTTCAATCCCCGTGCGGATGGACAGGCACCGTGACCGGCGGGTTCAGCAGGCTTCGCGCCAGAACCTCTTTCGCCTTGTCGAACTCCGGCTGCCACACGATCTCCGGCGAAGCGGTCTTCATGCAGTCGCGAACCTTCTCCAGCGTGTTCCGCGCCATGTGCGGGCACTTGTTGCACGAACACGTGATTCCGGGCACGCCGAGATACGTGTGCCTCGGATGCCGGCGCTCCAACTCCCACATCATGTTCGCTTCGGTCGCGACCAGGAACTCCGTCGGTTCCGTAAACGTGCCGACGTGCTTAATCATCGCTTCCGTGCCGCCCGCGTAGTCCGCGAGGTCGAGAATGTTCTTCGGGCACTCCGGGTGCGCGATCGTGATTGCCTTCGGGTGTTCACGCTTCTGCTTCAACAGGTCGTGGACGCTGAAGATCTCGTGAACCATGCACGAGCCATCCCAGAGGATCATGTCGCGACCGGTCACTTCGGCCATGTAGCGGCCCAGGTGCTTGTCCGGCACGAAGAGGATTTCGTAGCCGTGCGGCACCTTGTTCCGCACCACGTCCTCCGCGTTGCCGCTCGTTACCACCCAGTCGCTGAGCGCTTTCACCTTCGCGCTGCTGTTGATGTAACACACCGTCTGGAACTTGCGGCCGTTCTCGCGGAGCCGCTCCTGGTAGCGTTCGAGTTTGTCCGCGGGGCACGCGTCCACGAGGCTGCACCCGGCTTGCAGGTCCGGCAGCAGCACGCGCTTCGACGGGTTCAGCATCTTCGCGGTCTCAGCCATGAACAGCACGCCGCAGAACACGATGACGGGTGAGTCCACCTTCGTGGCTTCACGCGCGAGTTTGAGGCTGTCGCCGGTCACGTCGGCGAGCGCCTGGATTTCGCCCTCCTGGTAGTAGTGGGCCAGGATCGTGGCGCCGAGTTGCTTCTTGAGGTCGAGGATTTCAGCAGAGATGTCATCCAAAACAGCCGGCATCTGAGGCTCCTTGTTTTTACTGTGGCGGAGGGCCAACCCACGTAACGCAACTGCATATACCTCCATGATACGCCCGCCTCACTCAAAAACGGCGGGAAAACGACGGCCATGCCGGGTAAGATGCGCAACACACCCGCGACCCGACCCGGAGCTTGCGCCAATGCCCGCCGCAACCAAATACGACCTGATTGTGATC
Source organism: Planctomycetia bacterium (assembly GCA_005772955.1). GTDB lineage: Bacteria > Planctomycetota > Planctomycetia > Gemmatales > Gemmataceae > Gemmata. Next base: position 5,926 of record SXID01000069.1, on the reverse strand, counting down.
GGCGCTGGACCAGGCGGGGTCGCCGCCGCCGCCACCGCGGCGCTGCTCGGCAAACGCGTCGCCATCGTCGAACGACAGACCGTCGTCGGCGGCGCGGCCGTCAACACCGGCACCATCCCCAGCAAAACGCTGCGAGAGGTCGCGCTCGCCATCGCCGGTGTGAAGGCCCGCGCGCTTATCGGCGTGGACGTGTCCGTTCGGCGCGAGGCCAAGATCGAAGACCTCGTGCGCCACGAACGTGTGGTCACCGCATCCGAGGCAAACCAGATGCGCACGCTCCTCGACCGGTATGGCGTGGCGGTCCACCAGGGCACCGGCCAATTCCTCGACCCACACACGGTCCGCGTTACACGCCCGAACCCGCCCGGAGGGTTCTTCGACTTGTGCGCCGAGAAGATCGTCATCGCCATCGGCTCGCGTCCGGTCCGCCCGTCCGTGTTCCCGTTCGAGCACTCTCGCGTCCACGACTCCGACGAACTGCTCTATATCACGACCATCCCGCGGTCGCTCGCGGTGATCGGGGCCGGGGTCATCGGCAGCGAGTACGCGTGCATGTTCGCGGTACTGGGCGTGCGAGTTCACCTGATCGACGGGCGCAACGTTCTGCTTCCGTTCCTCGACGTGGACCTGTCGGATACACTCACGCACGCGATGGAACGCCAGGGGATCGTGTTCCACTGGAACGAACAAGTAACCGCGTGCCGGGCGCCGCGCTCGGGCGAAATCGAACTAACACTCACCTCCGGCGAGGAACTCGCGGTCGGGCACTTGCTGGTGTGTGCCGGGCGCACCAGTCACGCGGACCAACTCGAGCCAGAAGTCGCGGGCTTCGGCCTCACGTCGCGCGGCCTCATTCCCGTGGATGAACACTTCCGCACCACCGTCCCGCACATCTACGCGGTCGGCGACGTGATCGGGTTCCCGGCGCTGGCGAGTACCAGTTCCGAACAAGGCCGGGTCGCGGCGTGCCACGCGTTCGGATCGCACGCGAAGGAGTCGCTCGCGCAGTTCCTCCCCGCGGGCATCTACACGATCCCCGAAGTCAGTTCGGTCGGGTTAACGGAACAACAGGCGCGCGAGAAGGGGATCCCGGTCGTGGTCGGCCGCGCCGACTACAATCAGAACCCGCGCGGCAAGATCATCGGGGACAAGACCGGGTTCCTGAAACTCGTCTTCGAGCGCGACGAGTTGAAGTTGCTCGGCGTCCACGTGATCGGAGAACAGGCCACGGAGTTGATTCACGTGGGCCTGACTGTGATGATGACCGGAGGAGGCGCAAACCTCTTCCTGTCCACGTGCTTCAACTATCCGACACTCGGCGATCTGTATAAGTTGGCTACGCACGACGCGATCCTGAAGCGGTCCGAACTGCTCGACAACGCGAAGACCACGCTGAGCCGGTGGTGACGGCGCACGAAAGGATACCCACACGTGACCGACGACGCCCGCGAAGAAGCAGAACGGTTCCGTTGGATCCAGAGCGAGAAGGCGGGCCACGACCTGGGCGAGGAGGCCATCCGGCAATGGGTGAGTCGTCACTGGCCCGCGTTCGTCAGCGGGCGCGCGATCGAACACCTGAGCGGTCAGCGGTTCTGGCTCGAGATGCCGCGTGCGGAATTCGGCGTGCTTGTGCGTGAGTTCCCGAACCAGCAGGAACTCGTGCGCGAGATCGTGACCCGGTTGACGGCTGGGGCCGATAATCTGACCATTCTCCAGTGGGCAACGGACAACATCGTGCCCATGAACGAGGTGCGCAACATCCTCCAGCGAATCGACATCAATGGACTTCGAGACCGCTTCCCACCGCCGGACGACGCCGACCCGGCACACGTCGTCCACGGCTAACGCTCCGTGTTGTACGGCAACGTACTCCGGCACCTGACGATCACGCTCGACGGCACCCCGCTGCCGCACGCGGAGTATGGTTCCGTGCGGATCGCGATCGTCGATCCCCCACGTTCGCTCTCACCTTCGCCTTGACTCAATCCCCGAAGCCGCCTATGTCCGCCGAACGCGTCCCGGTTCACGTAAGCGTGTTGCCGGGGGAAACACTCGCCTTGCTCGACCCGAAAGTGGGCGAGACGTGGGTCGATTGCACCGTCGGCGGCGGCGGGCACACGCGAATGCTCGCGGAGCGCGTCGGCCCGACCGGGCGCGTGATCGGGCTAGATCAGGACCCGACCATGCTTGCGCTGGCGCGCCAGCGCGTTGAAGGTCTCCCGGTCGAACTGGTTCACGCGAACTTCGACCAACTGAGTGAAGTGCTGACAATCCGCGGCATCGACCGCGTTGACGGCGTGTTCGCGGACCTGGGATTCAGTTCGGACCAGATGAGCGAGAAGGCCCGCGGGCTGAGCTTCCGCGACGACGGCCCGCTCGACATGAGACTGGACCCAACCACGGGCGCGACGGCCGCGGACCTGGTGAACACGATGAGCGAGGCCGGACTCGCGGACGTGTTCTGGGAGTTCGGTGAGGAGCGTCACAGCCGAAAGGTGGCGCAGCGGATTGTGAAACGCCGTTCGGAGAAACCGTTTGCGACCACTGCGGATTTCGCGAGCGTCGTACGGAGTTGCGTGCCGCGATCGGGCAACATCGACCCCGCGACGCGCGTGTTTCAGGCGCTGCGAATCGCAGTGAACGACGAACTTGGTGCCCTCGACCGCCTGCTCGCGACGCTGCCGCGAGCACTGAAACCGGGTGGCCGGGCGGGGATCATCAGTTTCCACTCACTGGAAGACCGGCGAGTGAAGCAGGCGTTTCGCGCCGCGGGACTGTGGCAACCGGTGACAAAGAAGCCCGTAGAAGCGGGCGACGAAGAAACGGCCCGCAACCCGCGCGCACGGAGCGCCAAGTTGCGAGTCGCGACCCGACAGATTTAAGGCAGCGGTAACGGGGGCGTAAGCCCTCCGCTCGCCACACACGAGAGGTCACGAATGACCGAACCCATCGCCGTTGACGTGCCGGCCAAGCCGTCGTTTTCCCGTTCCGGGCCAGGTCTCGTCCCGGGGCTTCTACCGGTGCCGGTACTCGCACCAACACCCGCGCCGAAAGTCGAGGCCGCGCCCAAGCCGGCGCCCGCCGTTGCCGCAGTCGCGCCCACAGCAGCGGGAGTGCCGCCGATCGCGCCCGCAACCGGCCGATTGCTCTCGCGCTTCACCAAGAAACAACTCACCGCAGGCCTGGCCACGCTCAGCTTGTTCGCAGGCATCGGCACGGTCCGTATGATGTTCCCCGCGAAGGACGATCCGAAGACCTCTGCGCCCGTCACGGCCGCAGTTGATGACAAGGTGAAGCTCAACCCACCGCTCGCGGCGCCGATCAACCCACCCGCGCTGCAAGTGGAACCGCCGACATTCGCGCCGATTTCCACGCTGCCGCCTGTACCGACGGTTCCGGTCACGCCCGTTGGTGCCCCGCCCGCGGCGAAGATCACCGGTTTCGCGCCGGTTTTGCCCCCGGCGATTCCCGATTTCAGTGTTCCGCCTCCAACCGGCATCGTGCCCATCGGCGGCAATGAGTTCCCCAAAGTGCCGGCCGCGCCGGTGCCGGGAGGCGGAATCTCGCCGCTGCCCGCGGTTCCCGCCACGCCGCTCCCACCGCTGCCCGGCGCGCCAACGCCACCGTTCGGCGGTGGCTTGCCCGGCGTTCCGCCGCCATCGGCCGACCTCATCCCGAAACCGCCCCTGGGTGGGGCGACGCCCGTCTTACCCGCGAACCCGTTCCCACCACTCCCCGGCGGAAGCGGTGTGCCGCCTGTAGCGCCCGATCTCACACCGAAGTTGCCAGCGCTGCCGGACGCGAAGCCGCCGGCCACTGTCGCACCGGACCCGTTCCCGATTGGTGCTGGACCAAAGACGGATGTGAAGCTCCCGCCACCACCAGACTTCACCCCGCCCGCGCTCGGAACGCCGACCGGGTTCACGAAGCCCGCGGGAACGTCGGAAGTGAAACCGGTCGTGCCTGAGTTCGCCCCACGGACAACGTTCGACGTGGATGTGTACGACCCGCGAGCAAACGACACCTACGAATCGATCAGCCTGGATTTCTACAACGACCGCCGGTTCGCCGTAGCACTGAAAGCGTTCAATCAGAATGCCGCGATCCAGGGTGGGCGTTACGTGAACGTGCCGCCGATTCACGTGTTGAAGCGGCAGTTCCCGGCGCAAACCGGTGGCGCCGTGGTGCCGGTCGGCGGGTTCGGTGTGGCTGCGCCGTCGGCGGACCCAGTGTGGGGCGCCGCGTCGAAGCCGGTCGTACGCGATACCTTCACCGTGCCGCCAGGCGCCGGGATGACGCTGCCCCAAGTCGCGAGGCAGGTGCTCGGCACCGAGCAGCGGTGGCGCGACATCTACGACCTGAACCCGCAGGTAACGAAGCCCTCCGAGTTACTGCCCGCGGGCACCCAGTTGAAGCTCCCGTAACAGCCCGGGGTTTTCCGGGCCACAAGGATGGCGGGGTGAATGCGTTCCGGTATAGTTCCGGTGAGAGTGTGGTCTGGAGATTGTCCAGACCATCTCACACCTCCCCGGAGATCACGGAATGAAACGGTTCGTTGCCCTCGGAATCGTCGGCGTGTTGATGTTCGCCACCACCGGCTGCGGTGGCCCCGACTCGCTGTTCAAAGAGTACATCGCGAACGTCAACGCTCTCGCTGACTCGATCGAGAAAAAGGAGTCAAAGGAGAAGATTCAGGCCGTTGCGGATCGCATGAAAGCGACCCAAGACAAGATCGACAAACTCAAGTTGAGCGACAGCGAGAAAGAATCGCTGAAGAAGAAGTACGAGAAAGATCTCGAAGCCGCGATGAAGCGTCTGCTCAGCGCGATCCTCAAGGTCGGGATGGAAGGCGGCGGCGATAACCTGCCGAAGCTCGACAACCTCATGAAGAAGTAACGTGCGTGCCATAGCGTAGGCCCCGGAGGGGCCGCGCCTTTCCTCTCGTTGGGAAAGGCGCGGCCCCTCCGGGGCCTACGCTAAACTGGTTGAACCACTTCTGACTGCGCAACTTTGGTATGCCGCTTACGCACCGTAATCGATGTCCTCGACGCTCTTGAGCGTGTTGTTGAAGATGAACGCGCGGCGGTCCTGCACTTCCTTCCCCATCAGCGTGCGGAACATCTCCTCCGCCTTGAACGCGTCGTTCAGCGTCACGCGCAGCAGTGTGCGGTGTTCCGGGTTGAGCGTCGTCTCCCAGAGTTCTTCTGGGTCCATCTCGCCCAGCCCCTTGAACCGCGTCATGGCCATGCCCTTTTCCCCGAGCCGGCGGATCTCGGTCACCAACTCGCGCAGGCTGACGAGGTTCTTGGTGTGGGTATCGTGTTCGAGCGTGTAGCGCACCGGCGGCTCGCGCCCGGCGATGCGCTGCAGCGGAATCATGTCGCTCGTGTCGAAGCCGGTGCTCTTCATCTTCGCGAGCGCGCGGTTGAGCGCCTTCAGATCGTGCCATTCGTCGAGCGTATAGTCTTCGCCGATCACCGGTTCGCGCTTCAGTTGCTCAGTAAACTCGGCCTTGAACGCGGCCACGTCCTCGGCCGTGCGGAACCAGTGTTCCTTGTTCTTCGCGCGCTCGTAGACGTGGTACGCGGGGAACGCGCCGTCCACCGCTCGCGGCAATAGTTCTTCGAGCGTGCGCCCGCGGCGCTCCAAACCCACTGCGGCGGTTTCCGCTTCCGCGAGCGCGGGAAGGAGCTTTGTGAGGTCGTCACCGGTCACGGTGCGCGCCGGCTGACCCGGCTTGTTGACGTGTAACGTGGTCGCCTTCAGGCCGCGACTCGTTAGCTCAACGACCATCTCTTCGCGGGTCTGGACGAACCGCGTTTCCTTCTTCTGCGTGACCTTGAATAGCGGTGGGCGAGCGACAAACACGTGCCCGGATTCGATCAGTTTGCGCATCTGGCGGAAGAAGAACGTGAGCAGCAGCGTG
>SXID01000068.1 GCA_005772955.1 Planctomycetia bacterium | reverse complement strand
CTAATGTCGCCTGCGGAAATTTCTTGGCGATTCTGTCGCGAATGCCCGTCCGGTGGACGTTGCCGATGCGAATTGGCACGCGACTTGAATGTTGTGTTTCTCAGGCCGTTGCGGTTCGCAGGGAGGGTGAATCCTTCTCTCGCGTGCCGCTCTCAAAATGAAGGCCGGGAGATTCACCGGAGAAGTTTCCCATTTTTACACGAGGTGACGCATGACCCGTAACAGCCGCAATTCGCTGGGAGTGTTCCTGCACGAGATGACCGCCGCGGGTGACGAGTTCGCCGCGCTCTGCACCCGCCTGACCGGGCAAGAGGCGCCCGCCACGACTTTCCCGATCAACGTGTGGCAGGATGAGAACGCTGTGTACGTAGAGGGCGACCTGCCCGGCGTGGACCGCGAGACTCTCGACGTGACCGTGACCGGGGGCGACAAACTGACGATCCGCGCCGAACGCCCGAAACCGGTGGAAGTCGAAGGGATCACGTGGCTTCGCCACGAGCGCGCGAGCGGTAAGTTCGCCCGCGTCCTTGGTCTGACGACACTGGTGGACGCCGAGAAGGTCGAGGCGAGTTACGTCAACGGTGTGCTGAAGGTGACACTGCCGAAGGTCGCCGCGGTGAAGCCGCGCACCGTGCCGATCAAGTCGGAGTAATTCGCGGGTTTTGGGATCGTAGTCCTTATGCGGAGCGTGAGGACTACGATTTACACCATTCAGCCTCAATCCACCTTCTTGTTCCCCGCCGGGAACAGCGGGAGCCGCCATTTGCGGATGGCCTTGTCCCAACTCGCGGAGAACACGAACCGGCCGTCGGGAGTGAAGCACGTGCCCTGAATACCGTCCGTGTGGCCTTCGAATTTCTTCAGTTCCTTGCCACTCGTGAAGTCCCAGATGCGCACTGTCTTGTCGTAGCTTGCGCTCGCGACGTACTTGCCATCGGGACTGAGCGCGAGCTGGTACACCTGCTCGTCGTGCCCCTTGAACCGGCGAAGTTCCTTGCCGGTAGCCACGTCCCACACGTGAACGTCCTTGTCGCGTGCGCCGGAGATCGCGGTCTTCCCGTCGGCGCTGGTGACGATGGTGTAGACCATCGTGCCGTCGTGCTTGCTGTACTTGCTCACCACGTCGCCGGTCTTCGCGTCATACACGGTGATGGTGCCCATGTCGTTGCCCGCGAGCACATATTTTCCGTCCGCGGTCACGGTCACGCTCTCGATGGACTCCTTCCCATCGCCGTACCGTTTCGTCTCCTTGACCGTCGCGAGGTTCCACGCACGGCACGTCTTGTCGCTAGCGCCGGAGACGAGCGTCTTTCCGTCGGCGGTGAGGGCCAGCCCGCGGATCGCGATCGCGTGGCCTTCCATCGTCGCCACTTCCTTGCCGGTCTTCAGATCCCAGACGCGAATGACGTTGTCGCCGCCCGCAGTCACGATCCGCTCGCCGTCGGGTGTGACGACCACACTTCCGACCCACGCCGTGTGGCCTTCGAGCGTCTTTTGGAGCTTGCCCGTGGCGGCATCCCAGATGCGCACCGAGTTGTCGTTACCGACCGAAATGAGCGTCTTGCCGTTCGGCGTGAGAACGACGCCCGCGGCGGCCCCGGTGTGCCCGGAGAAATTCAGGTCGAACAGGTCCGGGTATGCCTTCTCGATTTCCTTGACGCGCTCGCCGGGCTTCAGGTCTTCGTCCCCGACCGCGACCGCGAGCGCGGCCGCGTACCACTCCCACGCGCGGTCGATCAGACGCCGGTGTTCCGCGCCCTTGTAGTCCGTGGCGAGTTTGTACCACAGATCCGCGACCGCGGTGCATTCCTTCGCGGTCTTCGGGGCGGCGAGATCGCGTGTCGCGGCGTTGGCGAGATCCTTGCTCGCGGACTTTGCGAGGTACTTCAGCCCCGTGTCCCAGCGCCCGCGGGTGAATGTCCAGTACAGCCCGAGTGCTTCGTTTGCGGTCGCGTTGTTCGGTTCCTTCACAATCGTCTCGATGGCGGACTTCAGCGATTCGGCCCGCGCCAGGAATTTGCGCGCCTCGGCCACGATGTCGGGATCTTCGGTCTTCTTCGCGGCTGCCACGACCAGCTTGCCGAGGACGACGGCGCCGGCGTAGTCCTCGCGTTCCAGCGCGGTGTTCGCCGCGTCGGTCGCGAGAGCGAGTAACCCCGCGGCGTCGGCTGGGGAGAGGTCCGCGTCGCCCAGCAGTTTGAGCGTTTCGGAGGCGAGGTCCCGGGGCGTGCCGCGGAACTTGGTGCTGAGCGCGGAGAGTGCGTCGAGTGCGAGTTTGGTGTCGCCACCGGTCGCGGCGAGGCGCCGCGCTTCGTCGTAGCTCGCGTACCGCATCGCGGCCGTTTTCCGCTTCGGCGCGCCTTCAAAGAGCTTCCGAGCCAGCGCCTTCTTCGCCTTGTTGTCGGTCTCCGCGTCCTTGTAATCCTTCTCGTACACGTCGCGCAGAGTGTCCACGGCCTCTTGGATGTCATTGGGCGCCGGCGTTTCCGGTTCGTCCGCGGCGGTCGCCAGACTCACGACCGCGACCGCGAACAGCGCTGCCACGAGGGCGCGAACCCGGCTGAAACGAATGGGCATGAAAGCGTACCTCGGTGAAGACCACGATAGCGGTGCCGTACAATACGGACGCGGGACGCCCTGACAACCTCCCACATTCTAACCAGAGCGGGTTCGTCCGTAAGGAACGACACTCGGATGACAAGACTTCCCCGAATCGCGGTCACGATGGGCGACCCGGCCGGCGTCGGCCCGGAGTTGTGTCTGCGCTTGCTCCGCCACCCCGAAGTGCTCAGCGTGTGCTGGCCCGCGGTGATCGGCGACGCGGGTGTGTTGCTCAGCGTAGCGACCGAACTCAACTGGCCCGCGTTTCCGGCGGTCGTCACGCCGGACGTGTGGTGGCACCGTGCGCACGAGCTTACCGGTCCGGTCGTGATCGACCTGGAGGCGATTCGCGCGAGCAAGATCGAACCGGGGAAGGTGTCCGCCGCGTGCGGGAAGGCCGCATACGACTACGTGAATTTTGCGATTGATGAGGCGCTCGCGGGACGTGTGGACGCAATCACCACCGGGCCGCTTCACAAGGAAGCACTGCACGAGGCCGGTATCCCTTTCCCTGGTCACACGGAGATTCTCGCGAGCCGCACCAACGCGGAACGCTCGTGCATGATGCTCACGGCCGAAGCAATCACGTGCAGCCTCGTCACCGTTCACGTCGGCTACCGCGAAGTACCGGCGCTGCTCACGACCGAGCGCGTGCGCGACACGATCGAACTCACGGCGGAAGCGATGCGCCGCATTCGCGGTCGCGAACCGCGTCTGCTAGTGTGCGGCTTGAATCCGCACGCCGGAGAGAGTGGGTTGTTCGGCGAGCGCGAAGAGGAACTCATCATCGCGCCTGCGATCGACGCCGCACGCGGAGCGGGTATTGACGTGCGTGGCCCACTGCCGCCGGACACCGCGTTCTTGCCGAAGTACCGCGCCAGGTGCGATGCATACGTGTGTATGTATCACGACCAGGGGCTGATTCCGCTGAAGGCGATTGCGTTCGAGGACGCGGTGAACGTCACGCTCGGCTTGCCCATCGTGCGCACCAGCGTCGATCACGGCACCGCGTTCGACATCGCGTGGAAGGGCGTCGCCGACGTCTCCAGTTTCGTCCAGGCGGTGAAGCTCGCAGTGAAACTCTGTACGCGCGCAAGTTGATCGGCACCTCGCGTTCCGTACGGGGTTATAGTGTCGAAGTCACGTCTCCCTGTAGACTCGTGAGGAAACGTCATGTCCCGTATCGCCGTTTGTACGCTGCTGTTCGCAGCGTCATGCTTGTTGGTCGCGCACCGCGCCGACCCGGTCACCGCGCAGGACAAGAAAGACAAGAAGGACGACAAGACCATCGCGGACCTGCAGAAGCAACTCAAGGCGGCGCAGCAGGACATCCAGCAGGCCGTTCAGCAGATCAACGCGCTGAAGACCGATGTTGTTCAGGCGAAGAACCTGAACAACAAACTGCAAGCCGAGAACAACCGGCTCGAGGTAGCACTCAAGAAGGAGAAGGGCGGCGACGCGAAGGACGAGAAGACCATCAAGGCGCTTCAAACGACCATCGACGGCTATCGCGGGGCCGGGTTGGTTCATGTCGTGGTGCTGAAACTGAAGTCCGATTCGCCCACGACCGAAACGCAGTCGCTGATCGACGAAACCTATTCGCAGCTCTCGAAGATCAAGACAGTTCGCGGTGTGTGGGCCGGGAAGCCATCGGCGAAGGGCACGCCGGACAGCGCGACCGAATACACCGTTGCGCTGGTGTTCGTGTTCGACGACGCGGCCGGACTGAAGACCTACCTCAACGACGCGATCCACACCAAGTTCGCCGACAAGCACCTGAAGAAGTGGGAGACGCCGCACGTGTACGACTTCGAGCCGAAGAAGGCGGCCCCGTAGGAGCTACCAAAGGGGAGCCGTGACGCGCGTCGGTGGCGCGATCCGCTGCGCGTCGCGGCTACGCAAACCTCAAGCGTCTTCCTCACATTTCTCTTCCCCGAATGGCGCCTGTCTGGGTATCTTTTCTCACAACACGTTCATTTCTTCCTGCTCGGAGCTTCGCGCATGTTTCAGCCGCCCCTTGCGCGGGCCGCGGTCGTCGCGTTGGTATTGTGCTGCACACCGGTCGTGTTCGCGCAACCGGACCGGTACGAACCCATCGTCGCTGGGCTATCGGCGCGGTGCATCGGACCCGCGAACATGGGTGGCCGTGTCACCGAACTCGCGGTGGTGGAGAGCAACCCCGACACGTATTACGTCGCCGCCGCGGGTGGTGGTGTGTGGAAGACCACCGATGGTGGGGTCACGCTCAAGCCCGTCTTCGATGACCAACCGACGCAGTGCATCGGCGCGGTCGCGGTATGCCAGGCGAAGCCGGACGTGGTGTACGTCGGCACCGGCGAGGGCAACCCGCGGAACTCCGTCTCGTGGGGTAGTGGCGTGTACAAGTCCGTTGATGGGGGAAAGACCTGGACTGCGTGCGGGCTGAAGGACACACACCACATCGGCCGCGTCACGGTCCATCCCACGAACCCCGACATCGCCTACGTCGCGGCTGTCGGCCATTTCTGGGGGCCGAACGCGGAACGCGGGCTGTTCAAGACGATCGACGGTGGCAAGACGTGGGAGAAGAGCAAGTTCATTGACAACGACACCGGGTTCGTGGATGTGCAGATGGACCCGGCCGACCCGGACACGCTGTACGCGGCCGCCTGGCAGGTGCGGCGCGACAGTTTCTCCGGCGGCAGCCCGCGCTTTCAGACCGGCGAGAGCGGCGGGTTGTTCAAGACGACCGATGCCGGCAAATCGTGGGAGAAGATGAAGGGCGGGCTACCGGAGAACTCCTACGGCCGCTGCGGACTGGCCGTGTACCGAAAAGACCCGAACGTGGTGTTCGCGATCGTCCAGACGAACGAGACCGCCGGTGCGCAGTCGAACGCCGGCCAACCGGCCACGCTCGTGAACAAGGGCGGGAAGCCCGTCGCGGTGGGGAAGGTCGAAACCGGCGGCGTGTTCCGGTCCGCCGACAAGGGCAAGACGTGGAAGAAGATCAACGACCTCGTCCCGCGACCGTTCTACTACGGGCAGATCCGCATTGACCCCAACGACGAGAAACGCCTCTACGTTCTCGGCGTGACGCTCCAGACCTCCGCCGACGGTGGACTGACGTTTACCGTCATTGGACGTACCATTCACGCCGATCACCACGCGCTCTGGGTCAACCCCAAGGACTCCAAGCACGTCCTCGTCGGCAACGACGGCGGGCTGTATCTGTCGAAGGACACTGGGGCCACCTTCACCGCGAACAAGGGCCTGGTGATCAGCCAGTTCTACGGCATCGCGGTGGACACACGCACGCCCTACCGCGTGTACGGCGGGTTGCAGGACAACGGCAGTTGGGGCGGGATCTCCGCGACGCACTCCGACGACGGGGTGACGCTCGCGGACTGGAGCCGGCTGTTGGGCGGCGACGGGTTCCAGGCCGCGGTCGATCCGACGGACCCGTACACGGTGTACCTCGAAAGCCAATACGGCGCGCTGGCGCGAGTCAACCTGCGCGGCGCGAAGGGACCGACCACGAGGTCGATCCGACCAACGGCGCCGAAGGGCGGAACCCCGAACCGGTATAACTGGAACGCACCTATCCTGCTCTCGCCGCACGATCCCAAGACGCTCTATTACGGGGCGCAACACGTGTACAAATCGACCACCCGCGGCGACGCGTGGGAGAAGATCAGCACGGACCTGACTGCGGCACCGAAGGACGGCGCGGTGGTCAGCGGTTACACGATTCTGAGCCTCGCGGAATCACCGGTGAAGACCGGCGTGCTTTGGGTCGGCACAGACGACGGCAAACTCTGGGTGTCCAAGAGCGGTGGCAAGGAGTGGGCCGACGTGAGTGACAAACTCCCCGGCCCGACGGCCCGCGCGGTCGCGAAGATCGAGTGCTCGCACTTCACCCCCGGCACCGCGATGGTCGCCATCGACCGGCACCGCAGCGACGACTTCAAGCCGTACATCTACTTCACTACCGACTACGGCGAGACGTGGAAATCACTCGCCGGGAACCTGCCCAACGGTGCGGTGGTCGGCGTGGTGCGCCAGTCGTCGAAGAACCGGCTTCTGTTGTTCGCGGGGACCGAACTGGGGCTGTTCGTCACGTTCGACGCTGGCACGAAGTGGCACTCCGTCGCCAAGAGCGGGATGCCGGCCGCGGTTCGCGTCGATGACCTCGTGATTCACCCCAAGGAGCGCGAACTGGTAATTGGCACGCACGGACGCGGCATCTGGGTAATTGACATCGCGCCGCTGGAGCAGTTCGCGGAACCGGTGTGGAAAGCCGACGCGCATCTGTTCGCGGTGAAGCCTGCGTATCTGCGTAAGTCGGTGGTGCGCCCGATGGCGCCACCGCCGGGGTTCAAGGCGCCGAACCCGCCGATGGGGATTCCGGTTCACTTCTACACGACTTCCAAGACCGCAGGCAAAACCGAGGTGACCTGCACCGACTCGAAGGGCAAGCGGGTCGGGCTGTACCTGGGCCGCGGCACACCCGGTCTTGACCGGTGCGTTTTCGACGTGAAGGAACCCGGCGAGTACACGATCACGCTGAAAGCCGGCGACGTGACGCAAACGCAGAAGGTCACGGTGAAGGAATTGGAGGCCGAGAAGTCGGACTAAGAGGAATAAGGTCTTGGCGAGTGGGGGGCGTAAGCCCCCTGTTTGTTTGCACTGCCCTCGCGCTCTCGAAACAACAGGGGGCTTACGCCCCCGCTCGCCAAGAAGGTGTGAACCTCGGTTCCCTGTCGGGGTGTCCTCTAACCCGTAACATGGTTAGCGACGGTTCGGGAGGTTCCGGCTGTATGTCCGGGTGCCACGGGCGTCGCATTGAAGGACATCTCACATGGCATCTGAAGCAGAGCTGAAGGCCGCAGGCGAGCGGTACATCCCCAAAGATTACGACCCGGTCCTCTACAAGTTACGGCACTCGCTCGCACACGTTCTCGCGCAGGCGGTCGTCGAGCGCTTCCCACAAGCAAAGCCCACCATCGGCCCGCCCATCGAGTTCGGTTTCTACTACGACTTCGACTTGGACGTGAACCCGACCGATACCGATCTGAACTGGATCAACGACCGGATGCGGGCGCTCATCAAGGCGAAGCACGCGTTCAAGGTTCGCGAAGTCGGCGCCAACGAAGGGCGCGAAATCTTCAAGGACAACCCGTACAAACTCGAACTCATCGACGGGCTTACCAGAGGTCAGGATGAGTACGGCAACGCGAACGCGACCGCGGCGACCATCACGATCTACACTCAAGACACCTTTAACGACCTGTGCCGCGGGCCGCACGTTGAGACCACCGGCAACCTCGACGCGAAGGGCTTCAAGATTACCCAGGTAACTGGTTCGTACTGGCGCGGCGACAGCAAGAACAAGATGCTGAAGCGGTTCCACGCGACCGCGTGGGCTTCGGCCGACGACCTGAAGGCGCACCTCCTGCGCCTCGAAGAAGCCGCGAAGCGCGATCACCGCAAGGTGGGCCGTGAGCTGGAGCTGTTCGCGAACGAAGCGGTGTTCGGCTCCGGGTTCCCGATGCTGCTGCCGAAGGGCGCGACCATCCGCCGGTTGCTCGAAACCTTCATCACCGACTACGAGCGCCGTGCCGGTTACCTGCACGTGTTCACCCCGGACATCGCGAAGAAGGAACTGTACAAGATCTCGGGCCACTGGGAGCACTACAAGGACAGCATGTTCCCACCGATGGACATGGGCGAGGGCGGGAGCGATGACGAGGAACTGTGCCTGCGCCCCATGTGCTGCCCGCACCACATTCAGGTGTACAACGCGAAGGCGCGCAGCTACCGCGACCTGCCGCTCCGCATCGCGGAACTCGGCAACATGTACCGGTTCGAGCGCAGCGGCGTCGTCGGCGGGCTGTCGCGCGTCCGGTGCATGACCCTCAACGACGCGCACCTGTTTGTGCGGCCCGATCAGGTGAAGGTCGAGATCGCGGGCGTGATCGCATTGATGAAGAGGGCGTACGCGGACCTGGGGATTAACGAGTACCGGTTCCGGCTATCGAAAAACGACGACCCGGCTGGCCCCGTGACGGGTAAGTACGTTGCTAACCCGGCGATGTGGGAGAGCAGCATTGCGATGCTGCGCGAGGTGCTTCAGGAGTCCGGGGTGCCGTTCTTCGAGGCGTGGAACGAAGCCGCGTTCTACGGTCCGAAGATCGACGTGCAGGTGAAGGACGTGATGGGCCGCGAGGAAACTCTCAGCACCATCCAGGCCGACCAGCACCTGCCGGAGCAGTTCAAACTGGAGTTCAAGGACTCGGACGACACTCCGAAGCGCCCGGTAATGATCCACCGCGGCGTGATCAGCACCATGGAACGCATGATCGCGTACCTCATCGAGCTATACGCAGGCGCGTTCCCGGTGTGGCTCGCGCCGGTGCAAGTGGCGATCGTGCCCATCGCGGACCGGCATTTCGAGTTTGCGAAACAGCTCGGCGAGCAGTTGCTCGACGCGGACTATCGCGTCGATGTCGATCTCGGCGACAAGCGCATGCAGGGGAAGATTCGCGACGCGCAGTTGCAGAAGATTCCCTACATCCTGGTGATCGGCGACAAGGAGATGGAAGCGAACGCGGTGGCCGTCCGCTTGCGCAATGGGGAAGACCTAGGCGCGAAGCCGGTCGCGGAGTTCGTCGCAATGCTGGCCGCCGTGGTGAAGTCGCGCACGCTGAAGTTGATGCCGTGAGGCGGAGGATTCTTGACGAGCCGGAAGCGTGAGCGACGGACAAGCGAATCCGTCGCTCACGCTCTTTGAAGTTGCGCTCGATGCGTGTGCAAGAAGAATTGGCAGTTGGTTTTAGCCCCGGAGGGGCGTTGGATGGTAGCCAGGGGTGAAGCGAACCGAAGGTGAGCGCAACCCCTGGTGGGTAAGCGAAAATAACCAGAAGCCCCGTAGGGGCGACGGAACCTCCGGGTGAAGGTTTCCACCGCCCCTACGGGGCTTCGATCCATTTTCGTGTGTGGTTCCCGGGGTTGCGCTCGCAGAGCCTCGCTGCACCCCTGGCTACCATCCAACGCCCCTCCGGGGCGAAAACCCAAAAGCCAACTCCTCGTGAGCTTAGGCGAGCGCAACTTCAAAACTCACGCTTCCGGCTCGTTCAGTCGAGGTCACGTCTTCACATGCACCACGGTGCCGTAGGCCGGGTGGAACGTGGTGTAGCCGTCCACCAGACCCCATAGCACGCTGTACGGCGGCTCCTGGTTCGGGTACGAGATGTAGCCGTCGGTGAGAACCAACACCGCGTTCACCTCCGGGTCGTCGGAGAGTTCGTCCATCGCGGGACTCATGTCGCTGCCGCCGAAGCCGGTGATCTTGTAACTCGCGAGTTCGGCCGGGTCGATCCACTCGTCCGCGGTCACGCCCACGTCGCACTGCATGATGTGAACCTGATTCACGCCCGCGCCTTCGCAGAACGAACTCAGTAGACCCAGGATGCGCGGCAGTGTGTTGATCATCGAACCGCTTGTGTCCATCACGACGTGCAGCGCCCACCCCTCGCGCTTCCGGCCCGCGAGAATCACGCCATCGTCGCGTTCCGCCCCGCGACGGCTAGGTTTCGCGTAGCTCCGCGGACCTGGCGAAACGGCATCGAGCCAGTGCTGGAGCGCGAGTTGCCACGGCGGCTGGTACGCGGTGGCGACCGCTTCCATGAGAGTGCGCGAGGCGCCCGCGTCTGGACCCTGGCCGTGCCCGGTGGCCTGGTCCATCTGCTCGCGAAGATCCTTCAAGGTAACCGAGCGTACGGCTTCGCGGCGCACGCGGTCGCGGCTCGCGGAACGCTCCTTCGGTCCCAACTCCGGCTCCAGTTCGGCCTCCTCTTCGGCAGTGATCGCGTCGCCGCTTGGGTAGTCGTCCGGGTCATTCTCTTCTTCGTCGGGTTCGTCAGACTCTGGCGGTAGCAGGCCCGCGCGTTCGAGTTCTTGCTGAATCGCACTCTTCGGTTGCTTCTTCTTCTTCTGCTTCTTCTTCCGCTCCACGGTCCAGCAGTCGCCGGGTTTGGTGGTGCCGTCGCGTGCGAGTTCCGCGACCAGCGCTTCGAGTGACTCCTGCCGCGCACCGGGCCGCACCAGCCCGCCGAGCGGGACCGCGCGGTTGAGTTCGACCGCGAGGATGTCGTTGATCACATAATCGTGCGCGACGTTGACGAGGTACGGCTTCGCATTCCCGCCGCGCCCGAACGTGTCGAGCGCGAGGTGCATGAGTTCGTGCGCAACCACGAACACCAGATCGGGCAGCGGCGTTTCGGAGAACACCTGCGGGTTGACGAGCATCAACCCGGACGCGCCGATGGCCGCGACCGGGTACTTCTTCGTCACCTTGACGCGCACGCTATGGCACAACCCCGACAGGTGCGGGAGCGTCGCGGACACGAGCTTCAGTGCGCGGGTCGCGTTTGCGGCGGCAAGCTTTTCGGGTGAAGGGGTTTCCAGTGGCATGTGTTCGTTTCTTTGTTTGTCCCTCTTTCGCAAGATGAGGGACAAACTCTGCACGGGTACGCAACCCAATTCGGTATCACCCCATGACGAGTCGCGTGAACGGCTCGCCTTCGTTGAGGGTTGGCCGCTCGGGGCGGCCCTTGTGCTTGTAGATCAGTTTCATGTGGTCCACGCCCATCAGGTTCAGCCAGGTGGCGTGCAGGTCGTGGACGTGCAACCGATCCTCGACCGCGTGCAGCCCGAGTTCGTCGGTGGTGCCGTAGGCGCGCCCGCCCTTCACCCCGGCCCCGGCCATTAGCATCGTGAACCCGTAGGGGTTGTGGTCGCGGCCGTTCCCCTGTTCGCTCATCGGCGTGCGCCCGAACTCACCGCCCCACACCACGAGCGTGCTGTCGAGAAGTCCCTTTCGCTTCAGGTCCGCGAGCAACCCGGCGACGGGTTTGTCCATGCTCTTGCACAGGGCAGAGTGGTTCTTGTCCAGGTTCGAGTGCGAATCCCACTTGCTCCCGGCGCCGTGGTAAAGTTGCACGAACCGCACGCCGCGTTCGACCAGCCGACGCGCCAGCAGACACTGCCGACCGAACGTCTCCGTTTCCTTCTGGTCGGCGCCATAGAGGGCGAGCGTCTCAGGCGTCTCCTTCGCGAGATCGACGGCTTCGGGCGCTTCCGCCTGCATGCGGAAGGCCAGTTCGTAGGCGCGGATGCGGGCGTCGAGTTCGGTCTGCTCGGGGCGTGCCTCGGCGTGCTTCTGGTTCAGCTTCGCGAGGTAATCGAGCTTCTGCCTCTGGCGCTCGTCGCCGACCGCCGTGGGCGTGTGCAGGTTCGGGATCGGCTCCTTGCCGGCACCAAGCCGCGTGCCCTGGTACACCGCGGGCATGAATCCGGCGCCCCAGTTACGCGGGCCGTTCACCACCGACGTCGGGTTGTCCTGCATCACCACGAACGCGGGCAGGTTGGTGTTCTCGGTGCCCAGACCGTAGCTGACCCAACTGCCGAGACTCGGCCGCCCCGCGAGGATGCTGCCGGTGTTCATTTGACAGACGCCGCCCGAGTGGTTGATCCCGTTCATCCAGCACGAGCGGACCACGGCGAGGTCGTCGGCGCACGTTGCCATGTGCGGCACCCAGTCGGAGAACCACAACCCGCCCTTGCCGTGCTGCGCAAACGTGCGCTTGCAGCCCGCGAGCGGCGCGTCGTTCTCGCCCATCGCGAGGATCACCGGCTTGAACGACGCGGGCAACTTCTGGCCGTGCAGTTTGTTGAGCAGCGGCTTCGGGTCGAACAGGTCGATGTGCGACGGCCCGCCCTCCATGAACAGGAAGATGACCGACTTCGCTTGGGCCTTGTGATGGGGCGTCTTGGCCGCGAGCGGATCGACTGGCTTCGCTTCCGCGGCGCGCGCGTCGTTGCCGAGCAGCCACGACAGCGCGACGCCGCCGAACCCGGCCCCGCCCTTCAGCAGAGCATCGCGGCGCGTTAGTGGGTGTTCGATGTGTGCGGACATTGGTGTTATCCTCAGCACTCGTGGTGCAGGCGGCTCGCCTGCTCGTATTGCCGTGAAGAGCAGGCGAGCCGCCTGCATCACGAAGAAGAAGCCTCAATCGACGTACAGGAACTCGTTCGAGTTCAGCAGCGCGTGGCAGAAATCGGTCCACGCCTTCTTCCGGCCTTCCGGCGTCACCGCTTTGCCCGAGGCGACACCGACCTGTTGCCGCAGGAACTCGATTGCGTCGGCCGCTTCCTCAGTGGTTGGCGAGCGCCCGTAAGCGTGCCGGTAGGCTGCAATCACGCCGGCGGGCGCGTTCTTGCCTTCGGCCGGCATCACGCGCGCGGCGAACGCCTCCGCGCGTGCAAGCGTGCCAGAGCCGTTCAGCAGAAGCAGCGCCTGGGTTGGAGTCACGGTGATGTTCCGGCGGGCGCAACTCGTTACGCCGTCGGCGGCGTCGAAGGAGGCGAGTAGCGGGTCGGGAGTATTGCGGAGAACACGCGTGTAGACCGACCGCTGCGGTTTGTCAGCGGGCACCGATGGGCCGCCGGTGTCGAACTTCAACTCCCCACTCACGGCGAGCATCGCGTCGCGCACCTGCTCGGCGTCGAGCCGGCGCACTGACATTCGCGACAGCAGCCGGTTGTCGGGATCGACGAGTTTCGGGTTCCGCCCCGCGGCTGTGGTCTTCGACGCGCCGACCGACGCTTGCCGGTACACCGAGGACGTGACGATGAGCCGGTGAATGTGCTTCGCACTCCAGTTCTTCTCCGTGAATTCCGCGGCCAGCCAGTCGAGCAGTTCGGGGTGCGATGGCTTCTCGCCGAGCGTGCCGAAGTCGCTCGCGGTGGCGACAAGCCCAGTCCCGAAGTGCCCCTGCCAGAGGCGGTTGACCATCACCCGCGCCGTGAGCGGGTGATCCTTGCGAGTCAGCCACTCCGCGAACGCGGCGCGTCGGCCGGTCGAAGCGGCCTTCGCTGCGGGTTCGGGCGGGGCGTACCCAAGCACGACCGGGAACGCGGGTTCCACCGGGACAGCCGCCTTGCGCCCACCGGGGATGACGACTTCCGCCGCCTTCGGGCCGAGATCGCGGGCGACCATCGCCAGCGGCGGCATCGGCTTTTCGATCGCGTCGAATTCCTTCTTCAGGGCGTCGTATTCGGTTTTCCGCTCTTTGCTCAGTTTGGTCGATGCGCGGTCGTAATCGAGTTCCTGAATCTGCCGCATCGCGAGTTCGTAGAGTTGCTGTTCGCCGGGCGTGCGGTCCGCGGGTCGCTTGTGCAGGATGGTCTGAATCTCTACCGGGTAGCGGTCGCCGAGTGTGGCATCGACCTTCTTGTGCAACGGCGCGATCATCGCGTCGAGGTTCGCCCGCAGGTCGGCGGTCTTCGTCTTCCACTCGGCCAACTTCATTTCGTAATCGGTCTTTGCCGCGGCCGACGCGAACACCAGTTCGTCGCGGAACGACACCCCCGCGAAGAACGATTGCAGCGCGAAGTAGTCCTTCTGGAGTATGGGATCGAACTTGTGGTCGTGGCACCGGGCGCAGCCCATGCCGAGACCGAGGAAGGCATCTGCCGTCACGTCGGTGATGTCGTTCTGGATATTGGTCCACTGACCGCGCACGTCTTTCTGGTTGTACTCGTAGGGCCACAGGCGCAGGTAGCCGGTGGCGACGCGCGCGTCCGGTTCGCCGGGATACAGTTCGTCGCCGGCGAGTTGTTCCTTCGCGAAGCGGTCATAGCCCTTGTCATCGTTGAACGCCTTGACGACGTAGTCGCGATACCGCCAGGCGTGCGTGCGCGGACCGTCGAGGCGGTATCCGTCGCTCTCAGCGTAGCGCACCACATCGAGCCACGCCCGCGCTTGCCGCTCGCCGTAGCGCGGGGACGCGAGCAGTCGATCGACGAGCTTCTCGTACGCGTCGGGCGACCGGTCTTCGACGAACGCGGTCACTTCGGGCGGTGTTGGCGGCAACCCGGTCAGGTCGAACGTGAGCCGGCGGATGAGCGTGTGTCGGTCCGCTTCCGGTGCGTGCGTCAACTTCTCGGCTCCCAGCCGTTGCGCGATGAAGTGGTCGATGGGGGTCTTCGCCCACCCGTTCCCGGCCTTCGGCACTTCGGGTCGGGTTGGCTTCTGGAACGCCCACCAGGCGCGGTCGGTGTCGGTGATCTGCCCCGGCTTGCGGACCGCTTGGCCGGTCCCGCTGGGCTTCGCGATCTCGGTTCCCCATGCGGCCCCGTCCTTCACCCACTTCGCTAGCGTTGTACGTTGCTCGTCAGGCAATTGCTTGAGGGGGGGCATCTTCAAGCCCTGGTGCCGAACCGCCCGGACGAGTAAGCTCTCGTCGGGCTTTCCGGGGATGATGGCCGGCCCGGATTCTCCACCCGTGAGGAGTGCCGTGCGGGAGTCCACCCGCAACCCGCCCTTCTGCTTGTCCGGTCCGTGACAGCGGAGACAGTTCTCGACCAGAATGGGACGAACCGACTTCTCGAAGTAGTCGTCGGCCGCGACCGCGTACGCGGTCAGAAGCATGAGAAGTGTGGGCGCAATAACGAACGAACGGACGCCGCGCGACATGCGGACAGCCCTTGGGTTAGGTAGAAGAGCAACCGGTAGTATAGAGGAAGTCGCGAAGACTCTGAAGCGCACCTCGAACCCGAACCCGAAAAGTTTCAAGGCGAACGTATCGTAATCCTTCACCACCGTGGTTGCAGTCTTCACGGGTGTGTGGTTCATTGTGACCGGGCGGTCCGCGTCGGGCGAATCTGGTTGTCGAGGTGCGCGCATGGAGAACGAGAAACACGACGCGGCGTGGACCGCGAACCACGTCAAGTCGCTGGCGCCGGACGCGGCCTCAATCCCGGCGGCGCAAAAGGTGTTGAGGAAGGGCGGGTTCGGCACGGTCGAACCCACCGCGGACAACCGCGGGTGGTGGGTCGTGTGCCAGGGCCTCACCGACACCTACCAGGTGTCTGTGAGGCGGAACGGCGATGCCTTCGATTGCGAATGTACCTGCCCCAGTTACAAGAACCCGTGTAAGCACGCGCTCGCGCTCTTGATCTACCTGGTCGATCACCCGGAGTTGCGATCGGAGGCCGAAACGCCCAAGACCGCCGCGAGTGACTTCGACGCGCTGCTGCGTGCCGTGTTCGCGCACCCGGACGAAGACACACCCAGGTTCGTGTTCGCGGACTTCCTCGAGGAGAACGATCAGCCCGACCGCGCCGCGCTCATCCGTTACCAGTGCGAGCAGTATCGCCTGAAGCCGTCCGAGAAGCGGCACAAGGAACTGACGAAGTTGCTCAAGCCGCTGACCGCGAAGTTCCGCAAGCAGATCGAACCGCTCCCGGAACGCGCGGAGTACGAACTGCGCCGCGGGTTCCTCCGGTTGAACTCGGACCCGTCGTCCTTCCGCGACTTCGGCTCGCTGCCGGCGCGGCTCGCGGGTCTGTTCCGCGACGGGTGGGTCGAGCACGTGAAGCTGGATTACTACTACGCCGCCTTCGACGCGGACCTCGCCCCGCTGCTGATGACCGTCGGCGAACTGGACGTGTCGCGTTTCCGCCTTCCAGAAGAGATGCTGTTCCGGCTCGTGGCGGACACCGCTGAGGCACGTGAAACGGGCCGGCTCGCGCGCGTTAAGGTTCACACCCGCGTTCGCAAGGTGTTCGACGATCTGGTGCAGGCGCAGCGTGGCGAGACGGTGCCGCCCGCGGGCGAGCTGGAGGAACGCAGTTACGTGAACCTCACGCCGCGGGTGTTTGAACTGCTGTCGCGGGCCGGGCGCCTGAGCCGGGCGCCGCGTCTCACGCTGAGCAGCGGCGGGATGCTGGGCGACACGGACGTGCCCACGTTGCTCGCGGCCGACCTGAGCGACCTCCGCGTGCTCCGTCTGGACGTCTGGTCGCTGTCACGCGGGGGCGTTCAGACGCTCGTGAACAGCCCGGCGCTGTCGCAACTCAAGACGCTCGAGATCGAAGCCACTGACATCGGCGGGGGCGGCGTAGCCGCGCTGGCCCGCGCCACTGGACTTCGCTCGCTCGAATCGCTGCGGCTCATGGACTGCGGTCTGACCGACGCCGACGCGGAGGCGCTCGCGAAGTCGAAGAGCCTCCCGAACCTTGTCCACCTCGACCTGACGATGAACTCGATCACCCCCCGCGGCGCGGCCGCGCTGTTCGCCGCGAAGCACTTCCTGAAGTTGAGCGCGCTGAGCCTGCACGACACCGCGATCGAGGGCGCGGAAGGGCTCCCGCTCGTACTCGACGCGCCCGACCGGAAGCAGCTCATGGGCGCGTTCGCGCAGGGGAACGTGAGTCGCGCGGTCGGCGGCGAGGTCATCGTCGGCGTCACGGGCCGCGAGAACGATACGGGCGCGCTGTTCGACGGGCTGGAAGCGTGTCCCGGCGCGAAGCGTGTAACGCAGTTCGCCGCGACGCGTGCGGGCATCGGTGCCGCGGAACTTCCCGACCTCGCGTCCGGCTTCGACTCTGCGAAGTTGTGGTCGCTCGATCTTAGAGACAACCCGCTCCGCAACGACGGCGCCGCCGCGCTCGCGACCGCGTTCGCGAGGTTCAAACTGCGCGAGCTGAAGCTCTCCGCGTGTCGCGTCCAGTCGGCCGGGGTCGCCTCGCTGCTCGGTGCCGCGTTCATGAACACATTGCGCGTGTTTGATCTGTCGGGCAACACCATCGGTATGGCAGGCGTGTCCGCGCTACTGAAGGCAGAGGTGCCGCCGGAACTGCGTGAGTTGGTACTGACCGGCTGCCGCATCATCGACGCCGACAAGAATCGCCTCAAGGCGAAGTACGGTGCGAAGCTGAAGGTGTGAGTACGGGCGCTCCGCCTTTGCCGCGCCCCGCTCGCGTCCGTAAATCATCTCGTGACCACATGCCGCGACGCGGCGATCACTCCTCACAACGGACGACAATGAGCGCGAAGCACGTTTACTTCTTCGGCGGCAAGACGGCGGAAGATACCGGTCTGGACGCGAAGGGCCAGAAGGAACTCCTCGGCGGCAAGGGTGCCAACCTCGCCGAGATGTGTCGCATCGGGATCCCCGTCCCGCCCGGCTTCACCATCACAACCCAGGTCTGCGCCGACTACTACGAACAGGGCAAGAAGATCCCACCGCAGGCCGTGCCCGCCATCGAAGAGGCGCTCAAGAAGGTCGAAGTCGCGTTCGGCGGGCGCAAGCTCGGCGACCCCGCCGACCCGCTCCTCGTTTCGGTGCGCTCGGGCGCCGCTCTCTCGATGCCCGGCATGATGAACACCATTCTGAACCTCGGTCTCACCGACGCGAGCGTCGAAGGGCTAGCGAAGAAGACCGGCAACCCGCGGTTCGCGTACGACAGCTACCGCCGCCTCATCGACATGTTTGGCTCCACCGCGATGGGCGTCGAACACGCGCACTTCGAGCACGAACTGCACTCGATGAAGGAGGCGAAGGGGGTCAAACTCGACACCGACCTGAGCGCCGACGACCTCAAGGAACTCGTGAAGCGGTACAAGGCCGTTTACAAGAAGCACGTCGGCGAGGACTTCCCGCAAGACCCGAAGAAGCAGTTGTTCCTCGCGGTCAACGCGGTGTTCAACTCATGGAACGGCAACAAGGCCATCGAGTACCGCCGCATCGAGCGCATCAGTGGCTTGAAAGGCACCGCCGTTAATGTGCAGGCGATGGTGTTCGGTAACATGGGCGCCGGCTCCGGCACCGGCGTCGCG
>SXID01000067.1 GCA_005772955.1 Planctomycetia bacterium | reverse complement strand
GAGCATCTTCGAGTACATCGAGGCGTTCTACAACCGGGTCCGACGGCACTCGTCACTGGGGTACGTTGCCCCAGAAGAGTACGAGCGGACGCATAACCAAACCCACCGCTAAAAACTGTCCACTATTCGAGGGGAACTCTAAGTGGTGCAATACGCGTGTTACCGCTACCTCACTCTCCGTGTGAGGACTACGATCAGCTCCGGGCAATGCCGGGGCTGTTGTGTTTCCGTCTCACCGGTTCCGGTGAGACGACCGGGGGTGTACGCGAAACCGACGAAGGTGTGCTACCTTTGTGAAGACGCCCGCTCTCGTCTTACGACGAGGCGATTAGCCCGATGTGGCGAAGCGGGTTCGAGACGTATTGTGCGTCGCGTTACCCCGCGTGGTCGCTGTGCCCCGGTGCCCCGGTGCCGCGGACCTGCTCCCCGTGCGGGCACACCGGCTCTCGGCGCTGGTCACGCTCGTGTGGGAACTCTGCTTCCCCGTCCTCGCGGTGCTTGTCCTGGGTGTGGTGTTCCACATCGGAACACTACTCACGCTCGAAGTGGGGCGATTCTCGCTGTATGCGATCGCGTGCTACGCAGCGTTCGTCTGCTGGGAACGATTTCGCCCCTCCGAGTCGGACGCTAAACAGAACTCACCGCTGACGTAATCGCACCCAACAACTCTGCTTCTTGTCTGTCGAACACGCAACGCAGATCGAGCAACACTCGCCCGTCTTGGACACGCGTGACAACCGCGGGCGTGCCGGTTCGCAGGCGCGTGGCGAGTTCCGTTTCACTCAGCCCTGGCGCGCTCAGACCGAGCACGATCGTCGGTACACTCACATCGGGGAGCGAGCCGCCGCCGACGAACGACTCGTCTTCCCACACGCCGACGGTCACGCCGGGAATCGCCCGCACCCAACTCGCGAACGCATCACTCCTCTGCTTCAATACCGCGAGCGGCGTTGTCAGCATGCGCAACGTGGGCACTTCGCGAATCGCCTTCTTCGGGTCGCGGTAGAGCAGCAACGTCGCTTCGAGCGCAGCGAGCGTCATCTTGTCGAGCCGGAACGCACGCATGAGCGGGTCTTTCTCGATCTGCTCGATGATCGCCGCCCGGCCCGCGATGATGCCGCACTGCGGCCCGCCGAGAAGTTTGTCACCGCTGAAAAGAACGAGGTCCGCACCGGCCGTAACGCTCGCCGAGATCAGCGGTTCACCCGGTAAGCCGAACGGCGTGAGGTCGATGAGCTGCCCGCTACCAGCGTCGTCGATTACGAGCAGGTTGTGCTTGCGACCGAGTTCCACCAGCTCCGCGAGTTCAACCGTCTTCGTGTACCCGCGAACGCGGTAGTTGCTGCAGTGAACCCGCATCAAGGTCGTGGTGTTTGGCGTGATGGCGCGTTCGTAATCGCTGAGGCGAGTGATGTTCGTGGTGCCGACTTCGCGAAGTGCCGCGCCGCTCACGGCCATCACGTCGGGGATGCGGAAGCTCCCGCCGATCTCGACCAGTTGCCCACGCGAGACGATCACCTCTTTGCCCGCCGCGACGGTGCGAAGTGCGATCACGGTCGCGGCGGCGCAGTTGTTCACTGCGGTTGCGCTCTCGGCACCGGTGAGCGCCTTCAGCCCGGCGCGCACGTTCCCCTGTCTCGACGCGCGTTTCCCGGTTGCGAGGTCGAGTTCCAGATTGAGATACCCGCGAGCGGCTTCGTATGCGGCGCGTGCGGCGTCTTCGTGTAGCGGCGATCGCCCGAGATTGGTGTGAAGTACGACACCGGTCGCGTTGATGACCGGGCGCAAAACGGGCGCGGCCTGCGAATCGAGCGCCGCGAGAACTTCCGTCGCGAGCGCATCGACATCCACGACAATTGCTTCGCCGGCCGCTAGCCGGCCGCGGAGCGCATCGAGTACCAAGCGGGCCGCGACGGTGATCGCGTCGGGCGGGTGCCGCTCGCTCGCTCCCGCGAGTGCAGGTGAGGCGAGTACCTTCGTGACGGAGGGTAGATCGCGAAACGGATTACTCATGGTGGCCGATTGTATTTGATCGCGGACATTACATACAATCGAGTGTAGCGATTCCGAACGAATCATCCATCGGGAACGACTATGGAAATCCATCAGCTCCGGTACTTCGTCGCGGTGGCCGAGACGGGCAGTTTCACACGCGCCGCGGAACGCGAGGGCGTGACGCAGCCGACGCTCAGCGAACAGATCATGCGGCTCGAAAGCAAGGGCCACGGGCTGAACCGTCGGCTCTTCGACCGGTTGGGGCGGAAAGTCGTGCTCACCGACGCGGGCCAAGAATTACTGGGTCACGCACAGTCGATCCTCGCTGCGGTGAAGGAAGCCGAGCGCGCGATTCGCGATTCCGCCGAGGGTGGTTCGCTCCGCGTCGGCGCGATCCCCACCGTTGCGCCATTTCTTCTACCCGGCATGGTCACGCGGTTCCGCAAGGATCATCCCAACGTACAACTGCAACTCAAAGAAGACCTCACCGAGCGGTTGCTCGCGGACCTGCTCGCGGGCGAACTCGATGTCGCGCTCATGGCGATGCCGATCCGCGACGAACGTCTTCACGCCGAGAAGCTGTTCACCGAGCCACTGGTGATGGCGCTGCCAGGCAAGCACCGGCTCGCGGCGAAGACCGAAGTGAAGCTCGCCGACGTACTCGAAGAACCGTTCATCCTGCTTGACGACATGCACTGTTTCGGCGATCAGGTGTTGAGCTTCTGTCACCGTGGCGGCGTGGAACCGCGTGTGGTGTGTCGCGGGGAACAGATTGTCACGCTGCTGGCGATGGTCGCGGCGAATCAAGGTGTGTCGATCGTGCCCGAAATGGCCGCGACGGCCGACACCGGCAAGCAGTGCGTGTACCGGCCGCTGGGCAAGCCGGTCCCGACACGCACGCTGTGTGCCGTCTGGCACAAGCAGCGGTTCCGCCCACCGTCGCTGCGGGCACTCGTGGACGTGGCCAAGCGGTAGGCGAACCCCGTCCGCAAGAGCGGGGGTGTTGCTTACCGGCCGCGTCACCCCCGCCCTTGCGGGCGGGGTTCGCCTACACGGGCAGCGCGAATCGCTTGAGGAACTTCACGCCAGCGGTCACGTCGGCGAGTTTGTTCTCGCCCTGCTCGCGCTCGATCGCGAGAAACCCGTCGAACTCCAGAACCTGAAGCGTCGCGGTGAGTGCCATCCAGTCGATGTCGCCGGCGCCGAGCGGCACCTCCTGCAACCCGCGACTCACGCCCGCGGAGCGCGCGTCACGGGCGTGGACGTGCGCCACCAGTCCTTCGAGCGGCATCAGGTTCGCGAGCGGGTCGTGCCCGTGTAGCAGGAAGTTGGCCGGGTCGAACGTCACCTTCAGACTGCCCACGTCGAACCTCGCGAGATACTCCTTCACCTTCGCCGCGGGGTCGAAGCCGACCTCCAGCGCGACGACACAACCGACGCGGTCGCCAAACGTGCCAAGCGAAAGCAGCGATTCGCGCATGAGCAACGCGCGCGGTGTTGTTTCGTCGTCGGGCAGCTTCGGGCACACGACCACCACCCGGCGCGAGCCGAGATCGAACGCGAGTTGCATCGCCTTTCGCACGCGATCGAGGCGCTGTTGCAGATCGGCGGCCACGTCCAGCCCGCGGCGCACCGGCACGTTGAGCGCGGCGAGTTCGAGGTCGAACGACCGGAGCAGGTTGCGGAACTCGCGCCGCCCGGTTTCGCCGAGCGCCTCCGGCGCGAGGTCGCGTGTGGCGTCCACCTGAATGCCGCGTGCCCCCATCCGCGCCGCGGCTTCGACCGCCGCGCGCAGCGGCAGTTGCGTGGATTCGACAACGATCCCGATGCGAAGAGGTTTCATGTAAGAGATTCTACCACGTCCGGCGCGGGCGCGAGGTAGTGCGTGATCGGCTTCACGAGTGCGCGGAAATCTGCGGTCGCGAGATGCACGGTGCCCCAGCGCGGGCTTCGCGTGCGCATGTGTGCGCGGTAGTCGCCAACGAGTACGCCGCGGAACAGGTAGTTGCGCCCGCGGAACGCGAACAGGTCCGGCACGCCGGCGGGCATCTCGACGGCGGTGGCGAGGTGGTACACGAACGCGAGCACGCCGCGGAACCCGTCGCCGAACTTGTCGGCCCAGCGCGTGAGGCTTTCGACGTCTTCGCGTTCGCACCAGTTGTGCCAGACGTTGCGTGGCTTGCCACCGGCGCCGGTGCCGGGGAACTTGCGGCCCTTTACGTCCACGACGAGTTTCGCGTCGTGCGGACCGACCACGATGAAGTCCGGCGACTTCACCTCGTCGGCGTCGAGGTAACTGCGCCGCGCCTCGACCACCGGCACGACCGCGGCCCCGCACTCGCGCAGGTACGCGTCAAACGCCGCTTCGTAGTGGTTGTCGGACTTCATGTTTCTCTTCCTCGACGCCGTACTCCGTTGGGGGGACGCGAATCGCTAGAACGCGCACCTTGAACGGCATCACGCCACGCGGGTACATTCGCAGATCGAACACGGTGCCAGGCTCCGCCGCATGCCGTGCGACGAACCGTTCGCGTGGTGGTTGCTGCTTCACGTTCCAGAAGAGAAAGCTGATTCCGGGAACGACTGCCACTACCCATCACGTACCCATGACGTTGTAGCCGCAGTCCACGTAAAGGATCTGGCCGGTCACCGCACTCGCGAGCGGGCTGCACAGGTACAGCGTCGCGTTCGCGACCTCTTCCGGTTCGATCGGGCGGCGCAGCGGCGAGTGCTCGGCCGCGTGCGTGATGAGTTTGTCGAAGTCCTTGTTGATCGCTCGCGCCGCGCGACTCGCGTACGGCCCGGCCGAGATCAGGTTCACGCGAATGTCCTTGTCGCCAACAAACCACGAGAGTTGCTTCGCGTCGATTTGCAGCGCGGCCTTGCAGGTGCCCATGCCGCCGCCGTAGTGCGGTACCACGCGCTCGCCCGCGACGTACGTCAGGCCCACCACGCTCGCGCCGCCGGGTCGGTGCGCCATGTGGGGGGCCGCCGCTCGCACCATGCTAATGAGCGAATAGGAACTGATCCCCATCGCTTCCTGGTACGCCTTGCGGCTCGTGTCGATCAGCGGCTTCGTGATCTCCGGGCTGAACGCCATGGAGTGGATCATGATGTCGATCCCGCCAAACTCGGCCGCGACCGCGTCGATCGTGCCTTTGATCGAATATTCGGGAAACTGTGCGTAGCGGCGGTTCGTGCGCACCGCTTCCGGCACGTCGTCCATCGTGTCGTAGCTCGCGTCGCACGGGAGCACCTTCACCGGCTTGAACTCGCTCCCGTCGGGGAGTAAACGCGACGCTTTGTCCATGTCGCGGGTGAGGACGCCTTCCACAATCCCGATCACACGCGGGTGGCACGCGAGCACGATCTTTGCGCCGGCCGCCTGAAGCCCCTTCGCGATGAACCACGCGAAACTCAGGTTGTCGCCGACACCGGAGACCAGCGCCACCTTGCCGGAGAGATCAATGGAAGTCATGGGAGCCTCAGGAAATAAAGCGGCACGCGGACGTTTCTGCCCGCGGGAAGTTTTATTGATCTGGTTCCGCTTGACTTTACTTTGCACTACAAAGTATACTGCCGTGACCTCTATCAACCGGAGCGCCGAAACGCATGGAAGTCCGCGACGCGCTCGACCAACTTGACCGCATTCACGACCAGCTCACGAAGGGCGAAGTGTATCGCGGGTTTCGCGTGCCTACGGTGGCGCTGATCGGTGCGATGGGGTTGCTCGCGGCGGTCGCGCAACGGTGGATCGTGCCCACCGGCGACACGCTCGCCTTCGTGTGGTACTGGTCGATCATCGGCGGCACCGGTGTGACGCTCGGCTTCGCCGCTGCGGTGCGGTCGTACCTGTTTCGCGAAGACGACTTCGAGCGCAGACGCACACGCCGCGTGATGGGTCAGTTCTTGCCGTGCGTGCTCGCGGGCGGGTTGCTGACGGTCGCACTGGCCCGCACCGACGGGTTCGTTCCGCTGTTACCGGGCATGTGGGCGGTGGTGTTTGGTCTGGGCATCGTGGCCGTGCGCCCGCATCTCCCGCGTGCGGTCGGGTTCGTCGGAATCGCTTACGTGCTGGCGGGCGGCATGCTGATCGCGTGGCTGCCCACCGAACCGCCGGGCTGGTGTGTCGGCGGCGTGTTCGGCGTCGGGCACCTGTTCACCGCGATCGCGCTGCGATCAACGAAGGAATACCACAATGAATGACAACGAGAAGGAACCGGAAGCCGAAGAATCCGGGCGATTCGCTTACACCGGCCTCGACCCGGTGTTGCACTCGCAAAATCGTATCGGCATCTTGACCGCACTGGCGACGCACTCGGACGGGCTGTCGTTCGGCGACCTCGCGCGCCTGTGCAGTCTCACCGACGGCAACCTGAGCCGGCATTTGGACATGCTCGCGCGGTCGGAAGCATCGAAGCCAGCGCTGGTGAAGATCACGAAAAGCTTTCAGGACCGGCGCCCGCTGACGACCGTTGTGCTAACGAGCAACGGCCGGAAGCGGTTCCGCGAGTACCTCACGCAACTGGAGAAGGTGCTCCGCGACGCGGCCGCGCAAGCGGACGCGCAAGCCGCGAAGAGCAAGACCCGCCCGGGATTGGCCGGGGCGTGACTCCTCGTTGAGTTCGTAGCGGGCTTCGCCCGCTTTCTTCTTGGTCTATCACTTTGCACCGCCAAGTTATCTGCATCACTCAAGGAGAACTGAAATGAGGAGCGCAATGTTGGAAGCCCTCACGCTCACCACGGAGAGCGCCTCACCCACCGCGCCCGCGTTACCGGTCGTGTGGACATCTGCGCAGTGGGTCGCGTACTTCCGACACAACCTCGCTAACTTGCTCCCGATTCCGTGGGAGCACGGCGAAATCTCGCAGCAAGAGTACGACGATGTCATCGCGTCGCTACGGTCGTGGCAGATCGGCGAAACCTCGGACGGGTCGCACTTGCTCCGCACCGCACAACGCTACGCGGAGAAGGCGAACGACCCCGCGTTCGTGGACGCGATCAAGTTGTTCATCGGGGAGGAGCAGCGGCACGGTGAAACGCTCGGCAGGTTCCTCGATTTGGTGAGCGTACCTCGCAAAACGCGCGACTGGGGCGAGTTGCTGTTCCGTAC
Source organism: Planctomycetia bacterium (assembly GCA_005772955.1). Classification (GTDB taxonomy): domain Bacteria; phylum Planctomycetota; class Planctomycetia; order Gemmatales; family Gemmataceae; genus Gemmata. Next base: position 5,285 of record SXID01000067.1, on the reverse strand, counting down.
CTGCCGGCACGCGCTGTTGCGCGTGGAAAGCAACGCGAGCGTGATCGTCATGGTTGAAGTTCACGCGTTGCTGTACTACGCCGCGGTTCGTCGCGCGACGAGTTCACCGGTCCTGCGGCAAGTGTGTTGTCAGCTTCTTCGCGACGAGGTTCCGCACATCCGGTTTCAGTGCGAGCGGCTCGCGATGCTGCATCGCGGGCGCAATCGCGTGTTCCGGGCGATCACGCTCGGTGCGCACCGCGCGTTCTTCACGGCGCTGACGCTCGCGGTGTGGTTCGGTCACGGGCGAACGCTGCGCGCCGGTGGGCTGACCTTCCGGCGATACTGGCGGCACGCATGGACGCAGATGGGTAAGGCGTGGCGCACGATGGACCCGCGCGCGTACAGTTGGCCGACACCGTGATCGCGATGATGGGGCCGCGCCGCGTTTCGTATATGATTGGCTCTGTCGCTGCCCCAACGAGCCAACCCATGCCGACCTACGCCTGTGACCTGGCCGCCATTCGCGAAGCCGCGGAACGCATTCGCGGCATCGCGCACCGCACTCCCGTAATGACGTGTGACACGCTGAACCGGCTCGCGGGCCGGCGGCTGTTCTTCAAGTGCGAGAACTTGCAGAAGGTCGGTGCGTTCAAGTACCGCGGCGCAACCAACGCGGTGCGCAAACTCACTGACGCGGAGGCCGCGTTGGGGGTGGTCACGCACTCCAGCGGCAACCACGCGCAGGCGCTGGCGCTAGCGGCCCGCGAACGCGGCATCCCGGCGTACATCGTCATGCCGAAGACAGCACCGCTCGTGAAGAAAGCGGCCGTCGAAGGCTACGGCGGGAAGGTGACGCAGTGTGAACCGAACCTCGCGGACCGCGAGGAGACCGCGAACGAACTGGTGGCGAAGACCGGCGCGACGCTAATTCCGCCGTTCGACCACGTCGATGTGATCGCGGGTCAAGGCACTGCGGCGTTAGAGTTGCTCGAGGACGTGCCTGATCTGGACGCGATCATCACGCCCGTCGGCGGTGGCGGACTGCTCGCGGGCTGTACGATTGCCGCGCACGGTGTGAAGCCGGGCATTCGTGTTTTTGGGGCCGAACCGCTCGGCGCCGACGACGCGGCCCGCTCGAAAGCCGGCGGCGTGTGGGTGCCGCAAACCGCCCCGAACACCATCGCGGATGGGCTGCTCACGAGTACCGGCGCGCTCACGTGGCCGATCATTCGCGACAAGGTGGAGTGCGTCTTCACCGTGACCGAAGATGAAATCCGCGCCGCGATGCGTCTCGTGTGGGAGCGCATGAAGTTGATCGTGGAACCGAGCGGGGTGGTCGGCGCGGCGGTGGCGCTGGGCACCGCGTTCAAAGCGCTCGCGGGCGTGGAGAAGGTCGGCATTGTCTTCAGCGGCGGAAACGTGAGTTTGGACAAGCTCTATTGGTGAAGTGCGAGTCGAACTCACGAGTTGCTAGACGAGTGTTGTGCTCTGGCATCCAGCATCGGTCAGCCGTACACAACACCGTTGCCGGCACGGCCTCAATCGGTGGCCTTGATGATCTTGCAGGGCACCTCGTTTCCGCCCGTTCCTTGATGCGGTCGCGGGTGCGGTTGAGCGAAGCCGTTCTGGTCTACCGTTCGGACTCGCAACTCGTGCGCACCGGGCTTCAGATCCTTCAACGTCACCGTCCAGTTGACGACCGTGTAGCGCATCGGCCATTCCTTCGGCTTGCCGGTTTGGGGATCGAAGCCCCACAGTTCCTTTGAAGTAATGCCCTTCGGTAAGTGAACCGACCAGTCGTCCGGTGCTGGCTCGATCACGCACGGTTGCCAGGTGGCGGTGTCCCAGGCCGGGTCGTCGGCAGCGAGTTCGCCGTCCTTCCCGGTGTCGGGCCGCAGCCAGTATTCCACACGCTTCAAGCCCGGCATGCCGACAACGGCCCGACCGGAATAGCTCACGGCAGCGTTCGCCTTGAACGAATTCGGCCCGTCGATGCGCGGCGTCTGCGTCTTGAGGTACGCGTCGGGTTCGCCGCCGTAGGTGTCGATTGGCTTGGTGTCGTTCGTCAGCCGGAGACGCTGGAGCCACTTGATGTTCTTGAAGCCATACGACCAGGGAAGGATCAGGCGTACCGGGCCGCCGCGGTTCACGGGGATCGGTTCACCGTTGTGCCGGTACGCGATCATGGCCGGAAGCTCGCCGGGAGCGTTGTCGAATATCTGGGTGTAACTGGCCGACGACTGGAAGAGCTGCTTCGGGTCGTTGTTGTGGAAACCGTTACCGTAGACGCGCATGACGTTGCTGATTTTTCCCGCCAACTTGAGCACTTCGCGCAGCGGTACGGCTTCCCAAATCGCCTGATCCTGCGGCCAGTTGCTGCTGCGGCACTGCATCGCCTTGATGAACTTCACGCTGTGCTTCTTCCCCAACTCAAGCAACGCGGGCATGTCGATGGCGGTGCCGTCGTCCAGCTTTCGCGGCTTCTCGATCTTGGAACCGCCATCAGCGACGATTTCCAGCCGCCAATCCTCCGGGGTGAGCCGGGCCTTGACGAGTTCCTCTCCCATGAGTTTGTGCGGCGAAGGATTACCGCGAGCGGGACCGCCACCGGTATAGAGCAGTGGCCGAGCCGGTGCTTTTGGGGTCGGTTGGGCACCAATCGCGAACGGATCGAGCAGCGCGCGACCGCCGGCCGCCACGACGCCCACCGACAGGAAATGCCGACGCGACAGGATTGTCATGGGAGAGCCTTCGATCTGTGCCGTGCGTTTCGCCTTCGCGCAAATTACGCGATCAGCAGTGCGCACGCAAGTTGATACGTGTCGGCACGCATATCATGGCCCCATGCATCGCGAGATCAGCACCGTTGACGACCCGTTCCGGTCCGAGTCGCCGCTCGGACTGTACGCACTCACGGCCCTCGTCGGCGGGTTGCTCGCGGCCGACCTGTGGCCGCTCGTCGGATCGTGGCTCAAGGGACAGGGTGTTGAGACGTACTCGTGGGGGCGCGAGCTGTTCGGCTTCCGGTATGCGCTCGTCGCGGCCGTCATTGGCGGCGCTCGCGTTCTGTACACGTCGCTCGAAGCACTCTTCGAGGGGCGCATCGGTTCTGATCTCGCGCTCGCCATCGCGTGCCTCGCGGCCATCATTCTCAAAGAACCGGTTGTCGCGGCGGAAGTGGTGTTCATCGGTCTCGTCGGCGAATGCCTCGAAGCGTACACCTTCGCACGCACGCGGAACGCGCTCGGCAAACTCGCGGAGTTGTTCCCCCAGCGATGTTGGGTGCTGCGAGACGGCGTCGAAGTTCGCACGTTCACCGCGGACGTGATCGTCGGCGACAAGGTGGTGGTGAAGCCCGGCGGTCGCGTGCCGGTGGATGGCGTCGTGATTGATGGGCGTTCCGCGGTCGATGCGAGCGCGATCACCGGCGAGAGCCTGCCCGTTGATAAGGGGCCGGGGGACGCGATCCTCGCGGGCAGCGTGGTGCAGTTCGGTTCGCTCACGGTCGAAGCGCAAAAGGTCGCGAAGCAGACCGTTGCCGGCCAGGTGATCGAACTCACCGGGCAGGCGCTCAAAGACAAGGCACCACTCGAACGCTACGCGGACCGGCTCGCACGCTACTTCCTTCCGGTTGTGCTCGCTCTCGCGCTGCTCACGTTCCTCGGGAATGTCGCGTATCACGTGAGCGGCACGCCGCAACCCGGCTTTCCGAAGCCAACACTGAAAGCCGCCGCGAAGGTGGCAGCGTACCCGGCGCTGGCGGTGCTGGTGGTCGCGTGCCCGTGTGCGCTGATCCTCGCGACGCCCGCAGCCGTGATCGCCGCGCTGGGTCGGCTCGCGGGGACGGGGGTACTCATCAAGGGCGGGTCCGCGCTCGAACGGCTCGCCGGCGTGACCGCGTTCGCGTTCGACAAGACCGGCACGCTCACGGAAGGCAAGCTCGAACTCGGCGACGTGATTCCGCTTTCCGACATCACGCTGGAACAACTCCTCACGGCCGCCGCGACCGCCGAACAGCGGAGCGAACACCCACTTGCGCGGCTCATCGTGCGAGAGGCCGCGGCGCGCGGATTGGAGCTTCCGCATGTCGAAGCATTCCAGGCGCACCCCGGCGCGGGCATCACCGCGACCGCGAACGGAACCGCGATCATCGTCGGCACGCGGCGTCTGGTCGAAGAACAGGGAGTCGCGCTTCCGCCGGAAGCACTGGCAGCGCTCGAACAACTCGACCTGGCTGGACAAACTTCCCTGCTCGTCGTGCGCACGTCGCTGGTCGTCGCGAGTAACGGCGAGGTGCTGGGCGTGTTGGGCGCGCGCGACACGCTCCGCCCGGAAGCGGCACGGGTGCTGGCCGATCTTCGCGCGCTGGGTATTTCGCCGATCGCGCTGCTCACGGGCGACCGCCCCGCTGTCGCGCGAGCGATCGCGGAGCAACTGCCCGTGACCGAAGTTCACGCGGAGATGCTCCCGGCGCAGAAGGCAGAATGGGTCGCATCGCGTGGGGAAAGACAACCTCTCCCCCCAACCCCCTCCCCTAAGAAGGGAGGGGGAGAAAGAGAAGAGGGCGCGCCGTCGGGAACTGAGAACGCAAGCGAGCCGACTTTATCTCCCCCTCCCTTCTTAGGGGAGGGGGTTGGGGGGAGAGGTTCTTCCGTCGCCTTCGTTGGCGACGGCATCACCGACGCGCCGGCGCTCGCGCGAGCTGGCGTCGGAATCGCCATCGGAAGCGGAACCGATGTGGCCGCCGAAGCCGGCGACATCGTCATGATGGGCGCACCGCTCACACCGCTGCCGCTGCTCGTCGGGCTGTCACGCGAAACAGTCCGCATCATCCGGCAGAACATTCTTGTGTTCGCGTTCGGCGTGAACCTCGTGGGTATCCTGCTCACGGGGTTGCTGTGGCCGCTGTTCGCGTCCTCGCCGGAGTGGTACGAATCGGCCCCGCTCGTAGCCGTCATCTATCACCAGTTCGGGTCGCTCGCGGTGCTCCTCAATTCGATGCGATTACTCGCGTTCGACCGCAAGGAGAACCGCACAATCACGCGTGCCCGCGGCGCCGCCAGAACGGTCGAAGGATGGGTCAGCCGCTTCTCCGTCGATGGCGCGTTGCACGCGATGATCCACCGATGGAAGTTCATCCGCACCGGGTTGATCGGTGTCGCGGTCCTGGCGCTACTCGGCACGTCGTTCGCGCAGATTGAGTACGGCGAAGTCGGTGTGGTTCGGCGGTTCGGCGAAGTAACGACCGACCTGCAGCCGGGGTTGCACGTGCGCTGGCCGTGGCCCGTCGAAACCGTCACGCG
>SXID01000066.1 GCA_005772955.1 Planctomycetia bacterium | reverse complement strand
CTGGCCGCTGTTGAATGCGCTCTTGAACACCGCGAGCGGAGCGACGTGGGTTTCGTTCCACCACGGTGGCGGGGTGGGGATGGGCTTCAGTCAGCACGCGGGCGTCGTGATCGTGTGCGACGGCACACCGGACGCGGTACGTCGCATCGGGCGCGTACTTCGCAACGACCCCGGCACCGGCGTGATGCGCCCCGCGGACGCGGGCTACGATAGTGCGATTCAATGCGCGAAAGAGAACGGACTGGATCTTCCGATGGTCGGCGAGTGACGCGAAACGAAGCGAGCCGAGGATTTCTCCCCGGCTCGCTGTGTTCGCGCACGCGTCTACTTCTCATCCTGTGGTGCGGAAGGCTCACGGACCCGCCGCCCTGGATCCAGGGCGCGTCCCCCAGGGAATCACGATTGGCGGAGTTGTTCCAGCCTGGGGGACTCGCCCTGGATCCAGGGTGATAGCGGGTCTGGAACAGCCTTCCTCGCGGAGTATGGCACAGAGTGTGCTCGACTGACGCAACATCAGCCTGTGGTGAAACCACGAGCTAGACAACGGACGCGGGAACGCGATGATGGTAGCCTGGTATTCACCCCGCCGCAAGCTACGGAGTCGCGTGATGTTTCGTTACTTTTTGCCTGTCGTATTCGCCCTCGTCACGCTCGTCGGCATCACGCCCGCGGCACCGGACCCCTTACCACCGTTCAAGTTGACGGAAGACGCGGATCGTATCCGCATCGCGGGTAGCACGCTAGAAGCGTCCGTCAAGAAGAAGGGGTACGTGAGCGGTGTCGAAGCCGCGAGTTTTCTGGACGTGAAGACCGGGGCGCGCGACCTCGGTTTCGGGCTGGACATTGTTGATTGGATCATGGAGCCGGGCAGCGACGAAGCCTACCGCGACAAGCTGCCGGGCGATCTGCCGTACGTGTTTAACAACCTCTACCACGGCAAGCGTGCGAAGCGCAGCATCGAAGGGCCGCAAATCTGCACGAAGGCGAAGGAACTGAAGCCGACCGTGATTTCGGGCAAGGACTTCGTCGCGATCAAGCAGGACTACAACTACACGCTCGCGGCGCCGGGTAAGAAGACCGGGTCGAAGTGGGCACAGACCATCGTTTTCCCCGCGGGCAAACGCTACTTCATCTCCGCGGACAAGATTACGGCAATGAACGCGAGTGACGCGATGTTCCTCCGCATCGACATGCCTGGACACATCAAGCACAGATCGGGGGACACGTTCAGCGAAGTGTACTTGAGCTATCACGGCAAGATCGAAGCGAAGGAGTTTGCGAAGGACTTCGCCCCGGACGAGAAGTTCCTCTACACGCGCGACGACAAGAAGATTCCGAAGCGCGTCATCCGCGCGTACCACATTCGCGACCCGAAGACCGGGAAAGACGGCCCGTGGTTGGCGGGTATGACGCTCGACCCCGGCGTCGTCTACGAAGGGTGGTGCCACCAGCGCAGTTATATCTGCATGATCGAGGAGATCGGGGGCCGCGCGGTGAAGGCGGGCGACACGTTTGGGGCCGCATTCATCGTCGGCTATTTCGACTCCATCGAGGAGATGGAGAAGGTGTACGACGAGTTCGCGGGCCACCAGGGGCTTGAGGTGAGCGAAAAGGGTTGGAAGTTGACGAAGGGGCCATAGGGCTTCGCCGCGAGCGGCGAAATCAAGTCACACAATTGCCGTCACCTGATGAAGCCCCCACACTGGGGGCAGGTCGCCGACAGGGAGCGCACGAAGCAACTTCTGTTGCTCATCGATTTCCGGTGAAGTGATGATCCCGAGCGAAACGTACGTGTCGCGAACCTCGTCGTAGATCAGCCCCATGTTTTCGAGAACGCTCTCGTCGGTCACGAACGGGTGCCATGCGTGGCGCACGTTCGTGTAGCCCGCGTCCTCAATCGTCGGCGCGAGCGACGCACCGACCGCGGGCGAGATGCGCCACGCGGAATACAGGTCGTTGATCGCGCGCGCGAATCGCAGAAGGGGCGCCAGCTCCGGGCGGGTCACTTCGTGAAGTGCGAGGTTCGTTAACGGCCGCCGGAAGTCCGGTTCGAGGAACCCGATTCGCGTGCCGGGGCGGAGCGTGACGCGTAACCGGCCGAGCAGGAACTCTGCCATCGGGACGTGGTGCAACACTGCGCGCCCGGTGACAACGTCCGCGTTATCGAGCCACGCGGCTGGCTTCGACACGTCCGCGAGCGTCGGCTTGAACCGCTGGCCGTCGTGTTGCGCGAGCGAATCCTTGGCCTGTTCCAGCATGCTCGTGGACGAATCCACGCCGACCACGACGCCGTTCGGCCCGAGCCGGTTCAGGATGCGCCGCGTGAACGCGCCCGCGCCACAGCCGAGTTCAACGACGCGATCGCCGGGCTTGAGCGCGAGTGCGTCGAGCAGCGACTCGGACGCTGCCGCGAAGTGCAGGTCTTGCAGCGCGAGCCGGCGCCCGGCTCGCTCCGACTGACCGAGAACGTAATCCGATGCGCTCATAGTGCGGTGGCCTTCACAAGCTGTTGGAACGCTTCACCCAGAACCTTTTCGATGTATGGCGTAACGCGCCAGAATCTTTTCAGTTCGATGTACTCGCTGATTTCCGCCGCTTGCGGCTTCGCGAGGTCGCGGACCCGAACGGCGCGGATCATCAGGTTGCGCGGTGTGTGTTCGGTTGCGACGAACTCCACCACGTCGGTGCGGTAGCCCATGATGCGCAACGCCAGCGCGCGGAACGCGTCCGTAATCAGATCGGCGGTGCGCTGAAGCAAGATGCCGTGTCGCAACACCGGGCGCAGCACTTCGGTCGGGCCGTCGGCGCGGATCACCTTGTTCAAGTCGTGATGACAGCACGGCACACTCAGGAGCAATCGCGCTTCACTGCGCACCGCTTGCGCGATGGCGTCGTCGGTCGCGGTGTTGCACGCGTGCAACGCGAACACGATGTCCGCCGCGACATCGACCGTTCCGATACGGCGGCATTCAAAGAAGAGGTTGGCCACGCCGAGTTTGTCTGCTCGCTCAACGCTCTTGCGGATGACCTCTTCGTTGACATCAACTCCGAGAATACGCGAAGGAACGTGCAGCACGTTGTTGAGGTAGTGGTGCGCCGCGAGCGTGAGGTAACTCGACCCGCAGCCGCAATCGAGGATCGACACGTCACGGCCGAGGTCGTTCAGCTTCGCGTCGTCGAAGACGTGTTGGAGTTGCTTGAGGAACTCGTTGATCTGCGTGAACTTCGCACGCATGGTGGGGCGCACGCGGCCGTCCGGTGTCGCGATGCCCATGATTTCGAGCAGCGCGTCGGCCTTGCCTTCGGGCAGCGGCACGTCCTTCACGCGGTTGTGCGCTTCCAACTCCGGCGCGTTCGCGGCTTCCTTGAGCATGTGGCGCCCGACGTGAACACGCCCTTTGCGGCTCGTGCGAATGTCGATCTCTTCCGCGCCCGCGGTGATGTGAACGCCCGCGAAGCCATAGCCGATTAACTCATCGAGCGGTGCCTCTACTTCGTCGTCGAGGAAGTTCTTCGTGACGGCTTTCTTCGCGCTCTGGTAGGCGAACTGGAAGTGACGCGTCCCGCGCAAGTCGATGGGCCGCACCACGACGCGAACCCATTCGCACGGCGCGCCGCGTGTCGCGCCGGCGAACGTCGCGCGGCGGAACGCTTCGCCTCGCACCGCCTCGCCGATGAGTTCCCGCATCTCGTCGCGATCCAGGTTCTTCTCCATGTGAGTACTGTACGGGCAATGCGTGAAAACCGAGAAAACTGCTTGACAATCTCTCCCCCTGAGAACATGGGCTGCTGTGAAAGAGCAACTATCCTCCGATCAGGAGGTCGCCTCATGCCCACATCCTTCTGTCCGCGCCTGGAAACCCTCGACGCTCGCGATTTGCCGTCCGTTACACCCTTCACATTCACGTTGAGTAATGGTACGCCGGTCAGTGAGACGTTCGCCTACGCGGACACATCGGTTGATACGTCGCTGGTGTCGCAGCAGATTCCCGTCTCTGACCTGACGGTGACGTTGAATGGCCAAACGGCGACCCTCCCGATTCAATTGAGCGCGCCAGCAGCGGCGTTCGCGCTGGGTCAGTTCCAAGGGCTGGTGTTGAGCGGAGTCGCGATCGCCAATGGTACAGTTGAGATCATCGACACGACGGGGGTTCTCAATCCGGTCTCGGTGCCCGTCCTACCGGACAACCCGATCACACCGGTTCCGGGAGTCGGCCCAACCGACTGGGCGGTGGCTGTTGAATCCTAAGAATCGGCCCTCTCGGAGTTAAGCCGCTACACGGCGGGCCCCTCCATTTTAGACGGCAGGAGTGGTATTCTTCAGACGTTGCTGAATCGGCACGACTACTGGACGAGCCGCCGCGACGAGGCCGTAACTCTCGCAAGTTGTGCATCAAGCCCGCTCGGGCAAGCCGTCTACGGCGCGTACCTGGAGTTCGCCATCGCGGAAGTCCGCGGCGTCGAACGCTAGTTGTTCAGCGCTTACAGCACGTATCAAACCCAGTACGAAGAGGCGGTTTCCCAATGCGCGCAGCGCCTCCAGATTCTTCCACCCGACCAGCGTGCGACTTTGACTGAGCCACCGGGGAAATTCGTTAACCCGGAGCAGTACTTCGCGTATCTTGACCCGCCACTTTAACTATTTCCCCGACCCCGGTCTGAGAACCCGATGTCAAAAACCTGACTGGAGTAACTATGCTCGCTCTGTGCTGTATGAAGGCGGTTGCCCTTGCTTTCGGCTTGCTGCCATCAGCGCCCGGAGAGCAGTTCCGCAAACTGCCGACGCCGGAAGCCGTGCAGCAGGAGATTATCGACCGCCTCCTCACCAATTACAAAAGGTCGCTCGCCACGATGCGGGAAGCTATCAAGAAGATCGAGGAGGAGCCGGACCCGCGGGTGCGGGCGGCGAAAGCCACCCTGCTCAAGAGGTTCAAGGAACTGGAGGCCGACGACCTGAGGCGGATCGAGAGCTTGGAGAAGGGAATGCTGAACCCGTCCTCACCGGTGCTGCCGGTGGCGCCGAAGGAGGGAGCAAAGCCGAAACCGCCGATTCGCGACTGAAGTTGTGGCCCACAAAACACGCGACCGCCCGCCTTCAATCCGAAGGCGGGCGGTCGCATTTGTGTTGCTCAATACTCGGCGTTGCCCGGTGTGCGCGGGAACGGGATCACGTCGCGGATGTTCGCCATGCCGCTCAGGAAGAGAATCGTGCGCTCCAGCCCCAGGCCGAAGCCCGAGTGCGGTACGGTGCCGTAGCGCCGGAGGTCGAGATACCACGAGTACGCTTCTGGCTCCAGCCCTTGCTCTTTCATTCGCGATTCGAGTACGTCGAGGCGCTCCTCGCGCTGGCTACCGCCGATGATCTCGCCCACGCCCGGCACCAGCACATCCATTGCGCGCACCGTCTTCTGGTCGTCGTTCACCTTCATGTAGAACGGCTTCAGCGTGCGCGGGTAGTCGTACAGGATCACCGGACACTTGAAGTGCTGCTCCGCTAGATAGCGCTCGTGTTCGCTCTGAAGGTCCACGCCCCACGACACCGGGTACTCCCACGTCTTGCCGGACTTCAAGAGGATATCGACGCCCTCCGTATAAGAGACGCGCTTGAACGGGTTGTTCAGCACGTTCTCCAACTTCGTGAACAGTTCTTTGTTGTTGTCGAGGCGCTCCGCGAAGAACTTCAGGTCTTCCATGCAGAACTTCAGTGCGTCGGAAATGATCCGCTTCAGGAACGCTTCCGCGAGGTCCATGTTGTCGGTGAGTTCGTAGAAGGCCATCTCCGGCTCGATCATCCAGAACTCGGCGAGGTGTCGCGGGGTGTTGGAGTTCTCCGCGCGGAACGTCGGGCCGAACGTGTAGATCTTCCCCAGCGCGCACGCGAACGCTTCGCCCTGAAGCTGCCCGCTCACGGTCAAATACGCGGGCTTGTTGAAGAAATCTTTGGTGTAGTCCACCTTCCCTTCCGCCTTCGGTGGCGCGTCGGGGTCGATGGTGGATACGCGAAACATCGCGCCGGCGCCCTCGCAGTCGCTCGCGGTGATGATCGGCGTGTGAACGTAATAGAACCCGCGTTCGTGGAAGAACTGGTGAATCGACATCGACACCTGGTGCCGCACCCGCGCGACCGCACCGAACGTGTTTGTTCGCGGGCGCAGGTGCGCGATCCCGCGAAGGAACTCGAAGCTGTGCCCCTTCTTCTGAAGGGCGTAGGTTTCCACGGGGGCGTCGCCGATTAACGCCACGTGTGACGCGAGCACTTCCGTGGCCTGCCCTTTCGCGGGTGACGTCTTCACCTCGCCGTCGATACTCACGCTCGCGCCGGTGTGCAGGTGCTTGACCACGGCTTCGTAGTTCGTGAGTTCGCCCGGCGCGACGACTTGCACGTTCCCCTGACACGAACCATCGTTCAGTTCGATGAAGCTGAACCCGCCTTTCGAGTCGCGCCGCGTGCGCACCCACCCCTGAAGGCGAACTTGCCGTCCGATGGCCTCGGCCTTGCGCGCGTCGGCGACACTGATCTTGTCCATGCTACCCACCCACTTCGTGAGGACTGGTGAGATGTCAGTGTAGGTGTGGGGCGTGGCGTCGTTTAGCGTTCGCCCCGCCGGGGCGAACGCTAAACGGGAACGGCCTACTTCTCCAACACCACGCGCGCGATGGCGTACACCAGGAACTTGGGCACCTCGAACTTGAGCCGCCCGTCCTTCACCTCGAACTTCACTTCGGCGCCGTCTGGCTCTTCTGGTGTCGCCACCATCACCTTCTTCACCTTCGCATCCTTGGGCAGCACGAAGTCGGCTTTCACGCCTTCGACCGCAGTGGGCTTCTCGTCCTTGATGCCGCCGCCGGGACTCTTCGGTTTCTCCGGTTCGGTTCGGTTGTAGTTCACGAAGTGCAACGTGATCTCGTTACCCTTCGCGGGCTTGCTCGCGGACACGCGAACCGTCCGCGGCGCGGCAAACGCGCTCAGGCCCGCAGGCGGCGCGTCCGGCTTCGCGGGGTTGAACACCGCCTTGTATCCGGCCTGCTTTCCCTCGGGGATTTGTTCGTCCGGCAGCACGTCGAACAGCACGTGCTTGTCGAGCAGTTCCTTGCCGAGTTTCTTGAACGCATCCACCGCGTCCACGTTCCCCTTGTGAACATCCGTTCGCGGGAAGAGGAGCAACACCTCCGCGTGCGGAACGTTCGCGCGATAGAGGTCGTCGTACTTCGCCATGAAGCTGTAGTATCGCGTGATCTCCTTGCGCGCTTCCGGGTCTTTGAATCGCGTGTAGAAGCCCATCGGTGCGCCGCCGTTGGCGGCAAGTTCCGAGATCGCGACGCGGATACGCGTCGATTCGTACTTGCCCAGCGTGAACGGCTTGTCGTCGAACGCGCCGCGAATGTACCGCGCTTGTAGTGTTCCTTCGCCGAGGAACCCTTCCTTCAAATCGGTGAAGCACGCCGAGCCGCCGGTGCTGTACCAGAGGTAGTCTTCGTTCGCGCCCCACTTGTCCGCAGACAACATGCAGCGCTCGTCACCGCTGATTTGGCTGAAGTCGCCCAGGTGGTTCCACTGCGCCACCATCAACCCCGGCTTGAGGGACTTCGCGTACTTCACGAACACTTCGTCGAACGCCTCTTTACAGGTGAGCTGCGAGAACCGGAGTTGTTCGCGGCGGAACGGCGTCGATTCCTTCGGGTTGTGCCAGCCCACGATTTCTTCAAACTTGTGCGACTTGAGGTCGGCGATGGCGAACTTCTCTTTCATCTCCGCCGCAGTGAAGCGACCGCCGAGGTAAGCGCGGAACCCGGTCTGGCAGTGATCGCAGAGGCAGTTGTGCCTGTAGAAGTAGTTCGCGACGTAACCGTCCACACCGCGCTCGATGCCGCGTTTCGCCCACGCCTTCAGCACGGTGCGCCAGTGCGGATTGCTGAGACACGCGGTGTACTCGCGCATCTGGCCGATGCTGTATTGTTTTGATGCCATCGGGGTGCCGTCGGCGTTCTTGGCGATCAGATCGAGTGGGTCTTTGACCGGTTTCGGGCCGAGTTCTTTCTCGTCCCACAACTCGCGATAGAACTTGAAGAAGCCTTGCGGCCCATTCTTACCTTCGGGTTCTCCCACGAGGAACGACACGTTGAAGTGTCCGACCACGTTCGCGCCGCGCTTGTGAATGGCCGCGTTGCGGTCCTCGAACCACTTCCCGCACTTATCCAGGCCTTGCACCGGGAAGTGCGCGGGGTAGCCCTTGTATTGCGGCGTGTGCGCGAGGCTGTAGAAGTGCCCGCCGTAGAACCCGATCTGGCACACCTCCGGCTTCGCCTCTTCGACAAACGTGAGGTAATCGTCGTCCGCGTATTCCGCCCAGTGCGCGATCATTCGCGTGAACTCGGCTCGCTTCGGTGGGGTCGGGTCCGCGGCCGGAAGTGTGCCACCGGCCAGCAGTGCCAGTACCGCCGCGGCGAAGAAGATGGCTCGCATGAGTTGCTCCGCGTGTTCGGGGGTTCGCTGCGAACAGGTTACCCGGTTTCGGCCGGGAGTGGCATAATGATTGGCGGTTCGCGAGGAGTTCGCATGCCCAGTCGCATTCGTGTGGTTCTTGTGGTGTGCCTCGTTGCGGGGTTGTGCGGGATCGCGCGCGCGTGGGGGCCTCATACCGAGATCACCGCGGCTGGCCTCGCCGTGCAACCGGAGAAGGAGAAACTCCAGAAGTACTTGGGCGACGATTTCTCGCGCCTTTCGCGCGATTACTGCTGGATGGGCGACTGGCAGGAAGCCGTGCGACCGGACCACTACGCGGACGACTACCTGCTGTTCCCGCAAAGCCCGCTACACGTCTCCCATATGCACCCTCAAGTGCGAAAGACGTACGCGCCATTCTTCAAACGCGCACTGCAGGCGATCCGCACCGAGTCGCCACGAAACGCGGCGCGCTGGGTCGGGAGCCTGCTGCATTTCGTTCAGGACGCCGGTTCGCCGCCTCACACGACCGGCATCGGTGGCGAACTGCACGGCAAGATGGAACGCTGGGTAGACGAGTCGAAGATCGCGATTGGTGGCTACAAACCGAGGTTGCTCGGCAAGACCGACGCGGAGGCGCTGCGCGGCTTTGAAGAGCGCATGGCCGAACTGCACGACTTCTCAAGACTGCGCGCGGAGCAACTGAAGTTGTTGGTAGAGAAGTTGGAGAAACGCGAGAACCAACCGCTGGAATTAGAATGCGCGCTGGAGGTCGCGCGGGTCACCGCGGACGTCGTTCACACCCTGTTCGCGCTCGGGCTGAAGGAGCCACCCAAACCCGGCGCGGCGCTCGAAGGCAAGCTCAACTACGAACCGCCCGCAGGTTACGCGACTGTCCCCGCAAAGATCATCATCGAGGGCACCGACTTCTCAACGACGACCGATGGGGAAGGGCGGTATCATTTTCGCGACGTACCGCCGGGGCGCTACGCGGTGTCGGTGCTCGCAACCGGGTACGAAGTGGAACGCGTGCAGGATGTGATATTCGAAGCGGGTAAGACCGCGACCGTGGAACCGAAGCTGAAACCGGACGCGGGTAACCTCGTGCGCAACCCACGGTTCGCGCACAAATGGATACTCGCCGATCAGCCCGACGGCTGGTCACGCGACACCGTAAAGGGCGGGCGGTGGGTGAGTGCCCCAGTTCGCGTGCCGGTGGGTCAGGCGTGTGTCGTGCGAGTCGAGTTCGTGGGCGAGAAGAAAGTGCCGGTGTCGGTTCGTTGGCGGAGCAATCCGTCTTCGACCGTCGGCGGTCGCGAGACGGCACTCGACGTCGCAAAATTTCCGGTGGAGGTCGCGCCCGACGTCCTGATGAAGCCATTCGAGAAGGGGTATCTGTATCTGGAGGTTCTGCTGCACACTGACGGCGAACCGGCGAAGGCGGTGCGGCACGTTGCGGTCGCGTTTGCGAAGAAGTAGCGACTGTGGCGCTGGACTTCGGCACCTGCGAGCGGGTACCCTTACGTGATCCTGCCGCTGCGAAACCTACGAAGATGCTACGCGGCAAGCCGCGTGGCGTGCGGCACCTACCAAAGACAAGCATGTTCCGCATCCTCGGTAATCCGAAACGCTCCTGTGCCGGTGTCAGTCGGCGCGACTTGCTCGTCGCGGGCGGCTTCGGGCTGCTCGGTGGCCTCAGCGCGCCGGCGCTCGCGACCGCAGCCAAGCCGAAAGCCAAGTCGGTCATCTGTCTATTCCTGTTCGGCGGGTGGAGTCAACTCGAAACGTTCGACATGAAGCCGGACGGGCCGGTTGACATTCGCGGGCCGTACAAGCCGATCGCGTCGGCGCTGCCCGGCTTCCCGGTGTGCGAACACCTGCCGCTGATGGCGCGGCGCCTGAACAAAGTGTCGGTGATTCGGTCGGTTCACAGCGAGGACTCGAACCACAACACCAGTTTCGTCCTGACAGGGAAGCACGCGACGCTGGGCGGCACCGCGATCAAGGGTATCAACCCTGGCATCCCGTCGGACTGGCCGTTCTTCATGTCGGCCGTGCATCACGTGCGCGAGCGCGGCGGCGATCTCAGGGCCAACGGCGCGATACCGAATCACGTGTGTGTCCCGAACCGCCTCGGGCTGCTCGAAGGCTACACACGCACCGGGCCGTATGGCGGCATCCTCGGCGCGAAGTTCGACCCGGTTTGTACCCGCGTCGGCAACAATGGCGAACTGCTTTTCAACCCAAACGGCGTGAAGGCGGAGAAGCTGAAGTTCGCTCCACCCGGCGCGGATCTCGATCTCGATATCACGCTCGACCAGCTCAAATCGCGATCGAGTTTGGTGGACCAACTCGACGCGACCCGCGGTCGGCTGATGTCGTCGGCCGCGATCGACGGGTTCGACGATTCCCGCAAGCGCGCCCTCGGCGTCATCACCTCAGAGAAGTTCCGACGCGCACTCGATATCTCCTCGGAGCCGACGAAGTTGCGCGACGCGTACGGCTGGAACCTGTTCGGTCAGAGCGTGCTAATGTCGCGCCGACTGGTCGAAGCCGGGGTTCCGCTCGTCACCGCGATTTGGGACTGCACGAAGGAAGGCCCGGACATCGCGACGCTGGGATGGGACACGCACTGGGATCACTTCAAGGCGTGCGAAGGGTGGCTGCTGCCGGGCCTCGACCGCGCGCTCGCGTCCCTGCTCGACGATCTCGAAGACCGCGGGCTGCTCGATGAAACGCTGGTGGTGGTGATGAGCGAGATGGGCCGCACGCCGAAAGTGAACGCCCGATCCGGGCGCGACCACTGGGTCGGTTCGTATTGCGCGATGTTCGCGGGTGCGGGCGTTCAACGTGGCGTCGTGTATGGGAAGAGCGACAAGATTGGCGCCTACGTGACTGACAGTCCGGTGTCACCGCAGGACGTGCTCGCGACCGTGTACCACCTGTGCGGCATCGGGTCCGATGTCGCGATCCGCGACCGGCTCAACCGCCCGCACATGCTCTATGCCGACGGCACGCCGGTCCGCGCGGTGTTGGCGTAACACCAGATTAGCCGCGACCCAACAGGGAGCGAGAGGAACAGTTGTGTTTCGCATTCTCGGTTCACCGAAGACGCTATCCGACGGCCTGACGCGGCGCGACCTGCTGCACGTTGGCGGGTTAGGCGCGTTCGGGCTGACGCTCCCTTCATTTTTGAAGCTCCGCGCGAGCGAACCGACGCCCGCGAAGGATTCGTCTTTCGGTCGCGCGAAGGCGTGCATCCTGCTGTTCCCCTACGGCTCGCCGCCGCAGCACGAGACGTTCGACCCGAAGCCGGACGCTCCCGCCGAAGTTCAGGGCGAACTGAAGTCCATTCCAAGCGTGCTGCCCGGCGTACGCGTGTGCGAATTACTCCCGCGCATCGCGAAGATCTTGGATCGCGTGACCGTGGTGCGGTCGGTCACGCACCCGTACCCCGAACACGGTGTCGCTTACGCGGTCAGTGGGATTCCGACTTACACGCCTGCACTTGAAGCCGCGCCGCGCGATTCGCGTCACTGGCCGTTCATCGGCTCCATCGTCGATTACCTCGAAACCAAACTCAGTGGTGATCCTACCCCGGCGGTGCCGCGAAACGTTGGGCTGCCGTGGTTGCTCAACTCGCGCACCGACCAGAACGTGAGTGCCGGGCCGTACGCGGCGTTTCTCGGTCAGGGGTTCGACCCGGTGTGGGCGTCCTATGAAGGCGCCGGGAAGAAGATCGCCCCGAAGTACACCGACGGGCAGTCGAAGGAATTCATGGACCCGTTCGCGGCATGCGGCCTCGATGGGCAGTTTAGGCTGTCTTCGACCGGCGAGCTTCCGCCCGAAGTGCCGGCCGCGCGCCTGAATGATCGGCGCTCGCTGCTCGCGCAGTTCGACGCTGCTCGCGCTCGCGCCACAACCGACGGACACGACAAGTTCCGTGACATGGCGTTCTCTCTGCTCACCACGAACAAGATGCGAAACGCGCTCGATGTGAGTCGCGAACCGCTGAGCGTGCGCGAGCGCTATGGCGCCACGCTTTTCGGTCAGTCGTGCTTGTGCGCGCGGCGGCTGGTGGAAGCCGGCTCGAAGTTCGTCACGGTGTTCTGGGACGGCTTCGGTCAGTTCTCCGGTTGCGCCTGGGACACGCACGCGAACCACTACCCGCGGCTGAAAGAGTACCTGCTTCCGGGCTTCGACACCGCGTACCCGGCGCTGCTGCTCGATCTCGAAGCGCGCGGCCTCCTGGACGAAACGCTCGTGATCTGGATGAGCGAACACGGGCGCACGCCGAAGATCGACCCTAAACCAAAGGGCGCCGGGCGGCACCACTGGTCGCGGGCGTACTCGGTGGCGATGGCCGGCGGCGGGATCGCGCGCGGCAAGGTCGTCGGCAGCACCGACAAGCACGGCGGCGAAGTCCGTGACATCCCGGTGTCACCGAAGGACATTCTCGCGACCGCGTTCCACCTGCTCGGCATCGACGTTCACACCACTGTGCCCGACGCGCAGGGCAAACCCGCGCACATCGCGGGCGACGGCAAGGTGCGGCAAGAGGTTTTCGCATAAGGAGCCAACCGTGTTCCGTCTCTCCGCGCTCGCCTTGCTCCTCACCGCGCCCACTGCTTTCGCGGCCGATGTGCAATCGCACCCGCCGCTGCGCCAGAACCCGAAGCCGCACCCCGCGGTCGGAGTTCTTCCCGGTCTGTTCGGGCGCGCGCTCTTCGTTCACCCCACGAAGGGTGACGACGCGAAGGACGGCACGAAAGCGAACGCGTGGAAGACGATCGCGCATGGCGTGAAGCAACTCAAGGCTGGCGACACGCTCTACCTGCACGGCGGCACCTACTACGAGAACGTCTACGTCGCGCGCACGGGAAAACCGGGTGCGCCGATCTCCATTCGCTCCGTGCCCGGCGAACAAGCGATCATCGACGGCGGGATGCGCGAGTTCCTCGACACGCCGGGCGAGGCGTGGGAACCGGTGCCGAAGGGCGCACCGGGCGAGTACCGCTCGAAGCGCACCTACCCGAACCTTCGCGACGTGCTCGGCTCCTTCGGCGATTCCATGATCGGACTTCAGACGTACCACCACGCGCAAGACCTGCGCGCGACCAACGAACTCATCGACTGGGAGAACTGGGACAAGCAAGCCGAGAGCGACATCAAACCGCTGTACTGCGGGCCGGGCCTGTGGTACGACCGCGAGACCGGATACATCTACGCGCGGCTCGCTCACACCAACCTTCCCAAGCCGATTCCGAACTACGCGGGCGAAACCGATCCGCGAAAGCTGCCACTCGTCCTCTCGCGGTTCAACTCTGTTCCGCTTCACCTTGACGGCGCGAAGCACGTTCGCATCAGTGACGTTGTTGTTCGCGGATCGGGCTACACCGCGGTGATGCTCGATCACGCGCAGCACGTTGAATTCGACAACGTGACGGTGTGGTGCGGCGCGTACGGCATTCGCGCCGGCTGCGCCGGGCCGCTGAAGTTGGCCGGGTGCCGGTTCTACGGGAACGTTGCGCCGTGGACGTTCCGCACCGACGGCAGCAAGCGCGACTACCCCGGCCGGCCGCACCGGAACATCTCGCGCCTCAACACGCACGCGCTCCTCGAACTCGACTCCGGGCGCGAGTCGTCGGTGTACGCCACGCCGCAAAACGACAACTGGGAGATCGAGTATTGCGAGTTCACGGACTCGCACGACGGCATTTATCTTGGTGGCATCAACGTGAAGTTCCATCACAACCTGATGGAAGGGCTTCAGGACGACGGCATCTACCTCAGCCCGATGTACGCGCGGCACAAACTCGACAAGAAGGACGCGCAGATTCACATCTACCAGAACAGATTTGGAGCGATGCTTACAGCCCTCGCGTTCGGCGGCACGGAACCGCTCGCACCGGATAAGGTGTTTGTGTACCGCAACGTGTTCGACCTTCGCGGCACGCTTCAAACCGGGCGCCCGACCACGAGACGCGCGGAGCCGGGGCTTGCGACCGGCAAGGTGATCGGCGATCACGGTTCGCCGCCGTGGTCCGCGATGAACATCTACCACAACACGTTCGTGACCGCGGGCGGCTCGCGCGACACCGCGATGGCGACGTTCGCCGCGTCACGGGTGCCTCAAACGCGACGCGTCTTCAACAACGTGTTCCTGCACGGCGACAAGTTGCCCGCATTCGCGCTCCCGGACCCAGTCGCGGACTGTGTCGCCGACGGCAACCTGTATTGGGCGCCTGGCGTGCCGGAGAAGGTCGGCGCGACGTTCTTCGACAAGTTCCGCAAGTCGCCGGCGTTCGTCGCGAGTCAGAAACTTCACGCGCCCGGTTCGACGACGAACTGCCGCGTGGCCGACCCCAAGTTCGACAAGGAGTTCTGCCTCGAGAAGGGCAGCCCGCTCCTCGACGCGGGAATTGAACTGCCCGCCGACTGGCCGGACCCGCTGCGCAAAGAGGACAAGGGCAAGCCCGATATCGGCGCGCTCCCGTTTGGCCCCGAACGGCTCCAGGTCGGCCCGAACAACAGATTGGGGCGCGACTGGTGAGCGACACTTCTCAGGTTCAATCACTCACACGTACGCAGCGGTACGGCGTGCTCGGCGCCGCGTTCCTCGCGTGGATGTTCGCGGGGATGGAAATCTCGCTGTTCGTTCTCATCCACCGGCAGATGACGCTCGAACTACTCGGCACATCCACGCCGGAGAAGGACGTGACGCGCTGGTTCACGTGGTTCCAGGCCGCGTTCCTGTTCGGGGCCGCGGTCGGTGGGTGGTTGTTCGGTTTTCTTGGCGACCGCATCGGGCGCACGCGCTCGCTCGGCGCGGGCGTGCTGTGCTACTCGCTGGGAACGCTCGCGTGTTACTTCGTGAATGACGTGGGCACCATGCTTGTGGTGCGGTTCGTCGCGTGTCTGGGCGTGGGCGGTGTGTGGCCGAACGCGGTGGCGCTCGTCGCGGAGGCGTGGCCGAACGCGTCGCGCCCGTTCTTGGCGGGGCTGCTCGGTGCCGCCGCGAACGTCGGCTTCGTGCTGCTCGGCGCGATCGGCTACGCGTTCCCCATCGAACAGGAGTCGTGGCGGTGGGCGTTTCTCGTCGCCGCGTCGCCGTGCATAATCGGCGTGCTGATTCTACTGTGCGTGCCGGAATCGCCGCGCTGGTTGGCGAGCCGCGCACAGGCGAACGAGGCGCAGGCGAGTGCGTCGCCGCTGCGCGCGGTGCTGACACCGCCGCTGCTGTCGCGCACAGTTCTCGGCGTGATGCTCGGCGCGATTCCGGTTGTCGGCTCCGCCGCGAACGCGAACTGGGTCGTTCCGTGGACTGACCACGCGCAACAACAGAAGGCGCTCGCGAGTGGCGGTGAGGTGAAGAAGCCGGACGCGCGGAGCAAGGCGAAGACGCAGATGACGCGGTCCGGCGGCGCGGTGTTCGGCAGCTTGCTCGGCGGGGTCGTCGCGAGCGTTCTCGGCCGGCGCTTGAGCTACTTCTTCATCAGCCTCGGCACGCTCGCGGTCAGTACGTACATTTTCTCGCAACTCGACCCGCTGCACCCGCAGTTCCAGATATTCACGTTCGTGTTGGGGTTCGTCGGTATCACGTACTTCGGGTGGTTGCCGCTGTTCCTGCCGGAGTTGTTTCCCACACGTGTACGCTCCACTGGGACCGGCATCTCGTTCAACACGGGTCGTGTGGTCGCGGCGATTGTGGTACTCTCGGCCGGGTTCCTGCTCGATCAGTTTTCCGGCAACTACTCGCAAGTCGGGCTGTGGAGCGGCATGATTTACGGTGTCGGGATGCTGATAATCTGGTTTGTCCCGCGAGCGACCGGCGGCAAATTGGAGGACTGAAATGGACGCGATCGGCATGATCGGTTTGGGGTTGATGGGTGGCGCGCTGGCACAACGCCTCCGCGCACCGCACGGGCTTCGCGTTGTCGGTTACGACCCGCGGGAGGAGTGCCGTGCGAGGCTCGCGGAGATCGGCGGCGAGCCGGTGCAATCCGTGTGTGAGGTGTTCGGTTCGGTAAAGACCGTCGTCTTCAGCTTGCCGGATAGTAATGTTGTCGCCGCGGTGGTCGCGGAGGCCGGTGATTCGGTTCGCGGGGCCACGATCATCGACACCACCACGGGCGAACCGAACGCGACCGCGGCTACTGGGAAGGCGCTTGCCGCGGTCGATTGCGACTACCTCGACGCCACGCTTAGTGGCACCGGACCGGACGCACGCAACGGCACCCTGGTTGTCACCGCGGGCGGGAAGGCGAAGGTGTTCGAGCGAATCGACCCGGTCTTGCGGCTGTTCGGTGAGAGGTGTTTTCACGTTGGCCCGTGGGGGAGCGGGGCGCGGATCAAACTCATCATTAACCTCGTTCTCGGTTTGAACCGCGTGGCGCTCGCGGAAGGACTCGCGTTAGCGCGGCGCTGCGGTCTCGAAATGGAGCAGACATTCAACATTCTCCGCACGGGTGCCGCGTACTCGCGCGCGATGGACACGAAAGGACAGCGGATGATATCGGGCTATTTCGAGCCGCACGCAAAGCTGTCGCAGCACCTCAAGGACGTGCGGTTGATCCTCGAAACGGGTGGCGAGGTCGGGGCGGCACTACCGTTCAGCACGATGCACGAAGAGGTACTCACGGAACTCGTGGAGCGTGGCTTCGGTGAGTGTGATAACAGCGCGGTGATTCTCGCGTTCGAGGGAGAGCAACCGTGATGTGCCGCACGCTGGGGCGCACGGGGTTGACGGTGTCGGCGGTCGCGTTCGGCGCGGGCCCGGTATCGGGCCTCATGACCGGCAACGACCATGCGGCGCAACTGGCCACGGTTGAGCGTGCGATCGGTGCCGGTGTCAACTGGTTCGACACTGCGCCCGGCTACGGGCAGGGGCAGTCGGAAGCGAACCTTGGTCGCGCGCTCGCGGAACTCGGAGTGTCCGACCGTTTCCACATCGCCACCAAAGTTCGCGTGTCCGCGGAGGTGCTCGATAACCCCGAGGACTACGTGCGGCGCTCAGTCGAAGAGAGCTTGAAACGGCTGCGCGTATCACACGCCACACTGCTTCAGCTTCATAACGGAATAACACGCCACCGCGACGACGAGCCGGCTGCGATCGCGCCGCGAGACGTCCTTTGCATCGCGGAAGCAATGGCGAAGGTGCGCGACGCGGGCTTGGTACGGCACATCGGACTGACCGGGACTGGGCACCCGGAAGCGATGCGCGAAGTGGTGCGCTCGGGTGTGTTCGACACGATGCAGGTGCCGTTCAACATCTTGAACCCGAGCGCGGGCAGTGCGACCTGTGCACCCGGCGAAACCGATTACGGGAACATCAT
Organism: Planctomycetia bacterium; assembly: GCA_005772955.1. GTDB lineage: Bacteria > Planctomycetota > Planctomycetia > Gemmatales > Gemmataceae > Gemmata. Next base: position 16,697 of record SXID01000066.1, on the reverse strand, counting down.
CGCGGACTGCGCCCAGATGAACATGGGCGTGTTCGCGATTCGCGTGTTCGCGGGCGGGGCGCTGCTCGATCAACCGCCGAGCGCGCACACGCTGAAGACGCCGTACTTCCCGCTCGCGCTCTACGAACGCGATTCGGAACGCGCGAAGCACCTCCGCGAGAACGCCGTTGGGCGATTCACGCCGACGGAACTCGCGCTGCGCTTCGTGCTGGGTCACGCGGCGGTGTCGTCCGCGATCATTGGGTTCGGTTCGCCGGCACACGTCGCGGAGGTTTCGCGATGCGCGACCTGACGCCCACCGCCGAATCACAGCTCCTCGACTTCTTGCTCACAGCACTCGCACCAATGAACCGCACGCGAGTGAAGCAGGTGCTCCGCTCCGGGCGCGTTCACGTGAACGGCACTTCCGTCACGCGGCACGATCACGCGCTGCGCCCCGGCGACACAGTGAGCGTTTCGCGTGAGGCACCGGTCGCCGCGGACGTGTCCGGCATCGTGATCGTCCACGAAGACGCGTACCTCGTCGTGATCGACAAGCCTTCGGGCCTCCTCACCGTCGCTACCGAATCGGAGAAGACCGACACCGCGTTCGTGCGGATGAGCGCGCACCTCGCGGCGCGGAACGCCGGGCGCCCGTTCGTCGTTCACCGGCTCGACCGCGACACGTCCGGCTTGCTCCTCTTCGCGCGAAGTACCGACGTTCGCGATCAGCTTCAAGCGAACTGGGAATCGGTGACCAAGACCTACCTCGCGGTGGTGGAGGGCGCGCCTGAATCGGCCGCGGGGTTGGTCGAGAACTACCTGACCGAAGGGCGCGACCTTCGCGTGCGCGCGAGCAAACACCCCGGCAAGGACGCGAAGCGAGCCGTGTCGCGGTACACGGTTCGCGAAACGCGCGGCAAGTATTCGCTCGTGGAGGTGGGACTGGAGACCGGGCGCAAGCACCAGATCCGCGTTCACCTGGCGGGCCTGGGGTGCCCGGTCGCGGGCGACAAGATGTACGGTGCGACCACCGACCCGGTGCGCCGGTTGTGCTTGCACGCGTGGCGTCTTGCCTTCGACCATCCCTTTAATGGGGATCGGCGGGAACTGGAATCGCCGCTCCCGGAGCTGTTGTCTCGCATCGTGATGATCGCGTGACACGGGCAGATTTCCAGGGTAGAGTTAAGCGAACGTTCTCTTCTCTCGAACGGGTATTGCTCATGTTCCGAGTTACAGGCGGACGCGGGTCGGATTGCACCGGCGTCACGCGGCGCACGTTCCTGCAAGCCGGCGTGCTCGGCGGCGGACTCGCGCTCGGTGATTTCCTTCGCGCGAAGGCCAGCGACGAACACGCGATCCCGCACGTCGAAGGCGCGAGCGTCATCCTGTTCTGGATGAGCGGCGGGCCGGGTCACATGGAAACGTGGGATCCGAAGCCGGACGCGGTCGCGCAGTTTCGCGGGCCGTTTGGGGCGACGAAGACCACCATCCCCGGCGTTCAGTTCGGCGAACTGTGCCCGGAGGAAGCGAAGATCGCTGACAAGCTCGCGATTCTTCGGAGCGTGAACCACGGCTCCGGCGACCACACGAAGGGCAACCACTGGATGCTCACCGGCATGGAAGGGCCGGCGTTCAACGTCGCGGACTTCAACGTGCAGCGCCGCCCGTGTATGGGGTCCGCGACCGCGAAGCTGATCGGCGCGAACAAACCCGGCTTGCCACCTTACGCCGCGGTACCGCACCTGCGCGGCGGCACGGACAACTTCTTCCACTACTCCGCGTACCTCGGTCGCGGGTACAACCCGTTCGTCACGGAGTCCGACCCGAACCTGCCCGACTTCCGCGTGCGGAACCTGTCGCTCCCCACCGACATGCCCATTTCGCGGCTCGAAGACCGCAAGCACCTGCTCGAATCGCTCGACGCCAGCAAGCGCACGGTGGACGCGCGCAGCGTGAGTCTCGATCCGCACGCGGAGCGCGCGTTCTCGCTGCTTACCAGTAAGGCGACCGCAGCCGCGTTCGACATCAACGCCGAACCGAAGAAGACGCGAGACGCTTACGGTCGGCACACGTTCGGGCAGAGCGCGCTGTTAGCGCGGCGGTTGGTCGAAGCGGGCGTGACGTTCGTAACGGTGAACTGCGTCCCGTGGGACCACCACGGCACCGCGAACCGGCTCGCGACGAAGCCGGGCGCGGAACTGCTCATCCCGCCGTTCGACAGAGCTCTCGCGGCTCTGGTAAGCGATCTCATCGAACGCGGGCTGTACGAGCGGACGCTGGTGGTGGCGATGGGCGAGTTCGGGCGCACGCCGCGAATGAACCCCGAAGGCGGTCGCGACCACTGGGGCAACGTGTTCAGCGTGCTGATGGGTTGCGGCTCTATGAAGATGGGTCAGGTGATCGGGCGTAGCAATCCGCGCGGCGAGTACGTCGCGGACCGCCCGGTGTCGCCGCAGGACGTGACCGCGACCGTGTTCAAGCACCTCGGCATCGACGCGCGGAAGGTGCATTTCCCCGACACGCAGAACCGCCCGACGGCGCTCGTGGAAACCGGCGAACCGGTACGGGAGTTGTTCCGGTAGGTGCGGTCGCAACGATCGCGGCGTGCCATCGGCCGGTTCAGCGCCCGACCCGCGACTTGCACTCCCGGCAATAGACCACCTCCTCTTTGAGGAGCAGGCTGGCGAAAGAAAAGATGGTGGAAAATATCAGGAGGATGGCGTACACGATCCAGCCGCCGTCGCTCAAACTGATGATCAGTCCGAGGAGGCAAAGAAAGGCCGAGAACGCGATGAGGAGGGAGAACAGCACCCACCCGCCTGGGGCCACGTGCTCCCGGCTGATCGGGTGCGGCGAGCTACAGTACGGGCAGCAGAATCCCTCGCGGCGCGGCCGCCGCCGCGGACGGCGGTCCTCGTCCCGCTCGACTACCTGGTTGACGTTCACCTGGATCGGCTGCACCTGCGACCGGCCGTCGCGCCCGTCCGCTGGTGGGGGCGGCAGTTGCAGGGCGGGAACCAGCGCCCCAGCGTCCGGGAAGAGTTCGGGGACCGTGCCGGCCACGACCCAGGCCGGCATCCCGCCGCGCCAGAGCAGGTCGTTGGCGCGCAGCACGCCGGATTCGACCAGCGCTTTGAGCTGCGCGACCGTCACCGGCCCGCGCCGCGCGCCGTTCACCATGTAGAACCACACCGCCGACTCGGCGGGCGGGGGTTGCGGCACGACGCGAACGACGCCGGGCGAACTGACCGGTGACGGCCAGCGGTCCACGTCTGCCCCGCACTTGGGGCACGGCGCCTCCTCCCCCGCGAGGGAGGCGGGCGCGTTGATGGTGTCCCGGCACGCGGGACAGACGAAAGCGACTTGCATAGCTCACCTCACAACCGGCTGCACGCGACCCGCTCGAACCAGACACAGAGTCGAACAAATATCGGCGCGACGCTGAGTGGATCGCCGTCATTTTACCGGGAACAGGTGGCCCCAGCCTAACAAGTGCGCGTCCTTCGGGAGCGGGTTCGCCGGCTTCAGCCAACCGGCCATCACCAGCGTGCCGACGTGGAAGAAACACGCGTCCGCGTCGGAGGTGCTGCCGGGGTAGTGCCCGAACCCGCCGTCCGCGTTGCGGCACGACAACGACCACTTCGCCACCTTCTCCAAAGACTTCTTCGCTTCGGGCTTGTCGCCACCGAGCTGCCGGATGATGAACGCGGCGTCGAACGACGCGTGCCGGTCGCGGGCCGGCGGGTTCAGCATCCAACTGCCGTCCGCTTTCTGGTCGCGCAGCACACGCTTCAACATCGCGTCCGCTTTGGGCACCTCTTCGCCGACGAGCCGGTAATAGTGCGCCGCGTGGAACGTCGCCGCGACGTGGTCGTTGATGTAGCCGTCGTCGGTCTGCACCATCAACGCTTTGATCTTCTTGTCCGCGTCCTTCGGAATTGGCTTGTCGCACGCGCGGTACGCGAGCGGGAAGAAGCTCGTCATGTACAGCGGTAAGTCCTTGTAATCGGCCTTCAGCACCACGTCGAACACCGGTAGCGGGTCGTGCTTGGGTTTGGTTCCGAGCGCGCGAAGGGCCATCAGCGCCATCGTCGTGTTGTACGCGCGCCCCGCGGCCGACTTCGGATCGACCGTGCCCGCGACGTTCACGAACGCCCCGTCATCTTGCTGACGCGACAACAGGAACGCGCGCGTCTTCTCTTCGTCGGGGAGTTTCCAGCCGAACGTCTTGTGAATGATGACCGCGTAAGTGACCGGTGCGAGGTCGCTGTACGCGCTGTCGGAAATGCCGTCGTACTTGAGGTCAATGCCGGGCCGAAACGAACCGTCCGGCTTCGCGGTCTTCGCGAAGAAGGTCTTCAGGTCGGTGAGCACGTTGTCCGTCGTCTCGGGCTTGGGTTCGGCCGCGGGCGCGGCGACCAGAGACGCGAGCAAGACAAGCGCGGTGCTAAGAGTGAGAAGTTTCATACCGCGAGGTTATCCGAGTCGCGCCGCGTTCACAAGAATCTGTTGCGAATCGCGGCGCGGGTGTGCGATAATCTCCGATGTTCACTCCCGCCGGGGATCACGCCTTGTCCCCCACTGCTTTCGGCCGTTGCCGTACCCAACTTGCTCTGGCGACCTTCGCAGCGATTCTGTTCGCGGGCGCGAGTCACGCTGCGCCCCCCGAACCGCTCACATTGAAGGGCCACACGGGCTGGGTCGGTGGGGTCGCGTTCAGCCCCGACGGCAAGACGATCGCCACCGCGAGCGCCGACCACACCGTGAAGTTCTGGGATGCCGCGACCGGTAAACTTCAGACAACTCTCGACGCACACAGCGACATCGTCGCCGCCGTCACGTACTCGAAGAACGGAACGCACATCGCGACCGCGAGCTTCGACGGCACCGCGAAGGTGTGGACCAACGCGAATCGCGAACTCGTGCATACCTTCAAGGGCGCGCGAGGTGCGCTGCTCACGGTCAGCTTTAACCCGAACGGGCGCGCGCTCGCCGCGGGCGGAATCGACGGGAACGTGCGCGTGTGGGAACTGGATGGCAAGGCGAAGGCCGAGGGACGAATCCAGCGCACACACAAATCGTGGGTGAACGCGCTGACGTACCGACCCGACGGCGAAGGAGTCGCTTCGGTCAGCTCCGACAACGAGGTCTGGTACAATCCGTCGATCGGGAAACTCATCACCGTTCGGCCGCAAATCGGGGAAGTGCGTTCGGTCGCGTTCACACCGGACAGCAAGTTGCTCGCGACCGGCACGCGATACGGCGTCACGAAGGTGTGGGACAACAACGGCGACGAAGTCGCTTCGCTGAAGGGCAAACACACCGGCGATGTGTGGGGCGTCGCATTCAGCCACGACGGGCGCACGCTCGCGGTTGGCGACGGCGACTGGGACAAACTGAGCGATGTTGTGCTCTGGGACACGACTACCTGGAAAGAACGCGCCAGACTGAAGCAGACGAACGAGGTGCTATGCATCGCGTTCCACCCGACAAAGGCGATTCTTGCTGCCGGCAGTCGTGACAAGACCGTGAAGGTGTGGGACTTGAGTGAGTTACGGAAGGTTGAGAAATGATCGCTACATCGCGCACTCGCTATGCCGCAAGCGGCTGGGCCTTTCGAGCCGCTTGCGGCGCAGCGTTCCTCCTCGCATTCCCCAACTTCGTCTCGGCAGACGACGCCCCTTCGTATCAGCGGCACGTCTCGGCGCTGTTCAGCAAACTCGGGTGCAATGGCGGCACCTGCCACGGCGCGGTGAAGGGGCAAAACGGCTTCCGTCTCTCGCTGTTCGGTGCGGACGCGGCCGGCGACCACGACCGCATCGTGCGCGAGTTCGCCGGTCGGCGCACCAACCTCAACGACGCGTCCGCGAGTCTTCTGCTCCGTAAGGCGACCGGGCAGGCCGAACACGGCGGCGGGGTTCGCCTCCGCGCCGATAGCCCCGAGTACGAAGTGATTCGCAAGTGGATCGCGAACGGCGCGAAAGCCGACACCGCCGCCTCTGCACGCGTGAAAGAACTGAAGGTGACGCCCGCGGAGCAGGTCGCGAAGAAGGGCGAGACGTTCCGCCTGAAGGTGGAAGCCGCGTTCGCGGACGGCACTACCGAAGACGTGACGCCGTACTGCTCGTTCGAGTCGCTCGACACGGCTACCGCGACCGTCGAGGCAAACGGCACCGTCACCGGGAAAGGCGTGGGCGACGCTCCGATCATCGTGCGGTATCGTGCCCAACCGGCGCTGGCGCGTGTACTCGTGCCGCGCCCGGCTGCGACCGCGTTCCCCGATGTGAAGCCGAACAACTTCGTGGACGCGCACGTCCTCGCGAAGCTCAAGCGGCTCAATCTGCCGCCCGCGGCGCTCGCGGACGACGCCACGTTCTTGCGGCGTGTTCACCTCGATGTGACCGGCGAACTTCCCACCCCGGAAGAGGTTCAGAAGTTCCTCGCGGATAGTTCTGCCGATAAGCGCGCGAAGAAGATCGACGAATTGCTCCTGCGACCTGGGCACGCGGACCTGTGGACGCTCAAGTTCTGTGACCTGCTCAAAGCCGCGGACTTTGGCGTGTACGCGGACGCGATGTCGCTCGAAGCCGACGCGCCGCGCTTTCAGGCGTGGGTCCGCGCCCGGCTCGGCGAGAACATGCCGTACGACGTGTTGGTCGAACGCATCCTGCTAGCGACCAGCCGCGAAGGGCGCACCATGGACGAATACGCGAGCGAGGTGAAGTCGCTGTTTGAAGGCTATTCGCCGGGCCGCAAAGACCTGGAACTCTACGCGCGTCGGAAGACACTGGATCTCTTCTGGCAGCGCCGCGGGTCCGATGGCGTGAGCGGTACGCTGCAAGTCGCGCACGCGTTCCTGGGACTGCGGCTCGAATGCGCGCAATGCCACCGCCACCCGCACGACAACTGGCAGCAGGAGGACTTGCTCGACTTCGCGAATTTCTTCATGCGGGTCCGCACGGTCGGATTCCAGGGCGACAACGAGAAGAAGTTCGCCGACGCCGCGACGTACTTCAAGAAGTTCAACGACGAGGCCAAGACCCTCGAATCCGATGCGAAGAAGCGGAAAGAGGGCGACGGCAAGAAACTCGACGACGACGCGAAGAAGGCCAAGTTGGACGCGGACAAGATCATGGCCGGTCCGAAGCCGCTCGCGGCTTCGCAACAAAATGAACTCGCCAAGCTCAAAGAGATCATTGCGAACGCCGACAAGTTCCGGCAGCAAACCGCGGAGATGGAGAAACGCGCGAAGCAGATGCCCGAGGTCGCGCGGCGGTTGCTTCAGGCGGAGAGTCGCGTGTTGCCGCCGGGCAAGGTCGCGAAGGTGTCGAGTACGCTAGGCTCGAAGGAATCGACCGCGTTCCGGCTGCTCGGCGAAGCAGACGCGGTCACGGTCGCGCCTGACAAAGACCCGCGCGAACTCGTCGTCGCGTGGATGCGGAAGCCGGACAACCCGTACTTCGCGCGTGCGATCGTGAATCGCGTGTGGGCGAGCTACTTCGGGCGTGGTATCATCGACCCGCCGGACAATCTCTCGGCGTTCAACCCGGCCACGCACCCTGAGTTGCTGAAGGAGTTGTACGACGGCTTCATCGCGAACAAGTACGATCTGCGCTGGCTGCACAGAACGATCCTCAACAGTCGCACCTACCAACAGGACAGCACCCCGGCGAAGGGCGCGGAAGCCGACCGCACGCACTACGCGTTCTTCCCGCTGCGCCGGTTGCCCGCGGAAGTGATGCTCGACGCGCTCAATACGGCGACTGGCACGACCGAGAAGATGGACATGAAGTACCATCACTGGCCCGAAGAGATGAAAACGGTGGAGGTGCCGTTCGCGCCGCGGAACGCGTTCGTCACGTTCGTGCTCGATACGTATGGTCGCCCTAAGCGCAACTCCGCGGTGCAGTGCGACTGCGAGCGCGAAGGTGCATCGTCCATCTTCCAGGTACTCACACTCGCGAACCACCCGCGTGTGTGGGAGAAGATCCGCGACCCTCAGGGACGCGTCGCGAAACTACTGAAGGACGTGACCGACGACACGAATCGCGTGGACGCGCTGTTCCTCGCGACCGTGAGTCGGTTGCCGAGCGCGACCGAGCGCGACGCGTGCCTGAAGTTCGTGAAGGAAGCCGAGAGCGCGGAGAAGGGCTTCCAGGGCGTGCTGTGGAGCCTGCTCAATACACGAGAGTTTTTGATCCAGCACTGATTGGTTTTTCCTGTTAGCCGCAAGCCGAAGGCGAGCGCGGCGCGAGGAGCCTGCCATGTCCATTTCACGACGAGACGTTCTGAAGATCGGTGGCCTGGGCTTGTGCGGGGTCGGTGCGCGGGACGTGATCCGCGCGCACGCGGCGCCCGATTCAAGCGCCAAGGCCAAGCAGATGATTGTGTGCTGGCTCGGCGGTGGCCCGCCGCACACCGACATGTTCGACCTGAAGCCGGACTCCTCCGAAGAGTACCGCGGCATTTTCAAACCGATTCAGACCAACGTGACCGGCTTGCAAGTCGGTGAGTTGCTACCGGAGTTGGCGAAGCGTGCCGACAAGTACACCGTCATTCGCTCCGTGAGTACGCTCAACAAGCCAGGCGATCACAGCCAGGCGCCGCTCTACTGGTTGACCGGGAACCCGCGACTCACGACCGGTTCGGACGAGTACCCGATGTACGGGAGCGTGGTGAACAAGCTCCGGCCCGGCCCGAAAGACCTGCCGACGTTCGCGGTGCTGGACGAGATCGACGTTCACACGCACAACGCGCTGGCGCGCAACTTCATGGGTTCGGCGCACAGCCCGTTCATCATGCAACCGCTCAAGGACAAGGATGCCGTCACGAAGATGCTGACGCCGCAACTCGAAGTGCCGGCGTTCGACAAGAACGCGGACCTGCTGAAGGCGCTCGACACGAAGCTCCGCCGAGACGACACGCAAGACGAACTGATCGCGGGTCTGGATCAGTACCAACAGACCGCGTTCAATCTTCTGCGCTCGCCGAAGCTCCGTCAGGCGCTCGACATCTCGAAGGAATCGGCGAAGTCGGTGGAGCGGTTTACGCGCAACAAGCCCATGAAGGCGAGATACCCGATCGGCGACCCGCTGCACTTCCTCCTCGCGCGCAGGCTAGTGGAAGCCGGCGTGCCGGTCGTTCACTTCAACCTCGGTTACTGGGACTGGCACGGCGACAACTTCACCGCCGGCAAGCAGCAGATCCCGATGTTCGACTCGTGCCTCGCGGCGCTGCTCGACGATCTCGAATCGCGCGGCCTGCTCGAATCGACGATCGTGCTGGCGCTCGGCGAGATGGGCCGCAAGCCGAAGATCGATAGCCCGAAGGCGGTCGGGGCCGGGCGTGACCATTGGGACTACGCTCAGTTCGTGATCGCGGCCGGTGGCGGGTTCAACCGTGGGTGCGTGGTCGGCTCGACCGACAAACTCGGCGAGCGCGTGAAGGACAACTTCTACAAGGTGGAGAGTTTCGGCCGCACGCTGTATCACTTGCTCGGCATCGACCCGGACACGGTAATTCACACGCCCGCGAACCGCCCGGTGAAGCTGATCGTCGAAGACGCCCCGATCATCAAAGAAGCGATTGCGTAGCGCCCTCGCGGCTACGCGACGACCTTGCACATGGAACTGCCCCCATGCACACCCTCTCACGCCGCTCGTTCCTGACCGCCGGCGCGCTTGCTGTCGGCGGTCTCACACTGCCGAACCTCCTTCGCGCACGCGCCGCGCAACCGCTGAAGCCCACGCGCGGCAAGTCGGTCATCATGGTCTACCTCAACGGTGGGCCGTCGCACATGGACATGTACGACCTCAAGCCCGACGCACCGGTCGAATACCGCGGCGAGTTCCGCCCGATCCAGACGAACGTCGCGGGCGTACAGATTAGCGAACACTTGCCGCTGCATGCCAAGATCACGGACAAGTTCGCGATCATTCGCAACATGAAGTTCCAGCAGGAAGGCCACACCGCACCGGAGCTTTACAGCGGCTTCCTTCGCGGCAACCGCCCGGCGTTCGGGTCGGTCGTGAGCAAGTTGCGAACGGACGCGGGCGTTCGCGCGTCGCTCCCGCCCTACGTGTACCTCGGTGACGCGAACCACGTCGGCCACCCTGGTTACCTCGGCAAAGCGCACGAAGCGTACATCCCCGGCGAGAAGGCGATGAGCCTCGGGCGCTCGAAGTCGGTCAGCCTCGAACAGCTCGGTGAGCGCCGCGAGTTGCTGAAGAGTTTCGACGCCACGCGCCGCGAACTCGACGACCCGAAGGGCAGCCGCGCGAGCATGGATTCGTTCACGGCGCAGGCGCTCGAAATGATGACCACGGACGCGGCCCGCGACGCGTTCGACCTGTCGAAGGAACCGGTGAAGCTCCGCGAGCGGTACGGCAAAGGCACCGAGTACATTCTCGCGCGCAGGTTGGTGGAAGCCGGTGTACCGGTGGTGACGATCACGCCGCAGAACCACGGCGTCCCGCAGAAGTGCAACGGTCAGTGGGACCACCACGACCACGTGTTCGAGTGCCTGAAGGCGGTACTTCCTCAATACGACAAATCGGTTCACGCGCTCATCACGGACTTGCACGATCGCGGGTTATCGGAGGACGTAGCGGTAGTGATCTGGGGCGAGATGGGCCGCACGCCGCGCGTCGGCACGCAGAACGGCACGACAGGCGGTCGCGACCACTGGCCGCAATCCGGCTTCGCGATCCTCGCCGGCGGCGGGTTCACGACCGGGCAAGCGGTGGGCGCGACGAACGCGAAGGGCGAGCGCCCCGTGGGCACGCCATACACACCGCAGAACGTGTTGGCGACGCTCTACGGTCACTTGGGCATCGACCCACAGACGACCTTCCCCGACCACACCGGAAGGCCGATCTTTTTGCTCGACGACCCGACGCCGATCAAGGAAGTGCTTTAATGTGGTCCGCCGCTCCGCGGCGGTCTTCGGTGTGCTCCGCGCATTCCGAAAGCGGGGCACGCCGAAAGCAGCAGAGCCGCCGCGGAGCGGCGGACCACATTACTCCTGTAGCGCCTTCACTTCGCGGCTCACCACCTCGATTACCGTTTCGAGCGAGCCGGGCGCGACGGCCGCGATGATCTCCTGATAGATGCCGTAGTCGTAGCTACTCGCGCTTGGCAGGTAGCCCGGTTGCCAGTCGTTCGTCACCGTACTGATGACCAGCGCCACATCGGGGAAGCGGGCGCGGAGCGTCGTCTGGAAGACCTGATACAACTCGCCGGGGCAGAACACCCACACCGCACCACCAACGCGCGATAGCGCGATGCGGTACGGGTACGCCTTCCCCGGTGGCATCGACGCGAGTCGCGTGAGTTGTCGCGTCATCTGTTCGGCGAGCGCCCGACACTTCGAGACGCGAGCTTCGTCGTTGGCCTTTCGCGCCGAGGCTTCTTCAAGATCCCACTTCGCTAACTCCGCTTTCGTGGCTTCGACCGTCGGCAGCGAGAGTCGGTAGGGGAGTTGCACAACGACCTGCCGCGCGTCCCACGCGGCGAACTTTTTTTGTTCGGCGTCGGTCACGGTGCGGTGCTTCCACGTGCCGAGGATCGCGCCGGACACGACCGGCCCGGCGTACTCGAACGCGGTATTCGGTACCGGTAGTGCTTCCATCGCCGAGAGCGCCGCGAAGCCGAGTTGCCGGCCGTTGCGGTCCGCGACGCGCGTATCACCGACGTAGCCGTCGCGCGGGCCGAGATCACCGGACGCACCCTGGATGAACAGGCACGGCGCGGAGGTACTCGCTTCGATCACTTCGCGCATCGCACCTACGTAATCCGGGCTGAGGAGCGTGTTCTCCCACGCGAGCGTCGTCGGGTGGCACGCGTAGTTCACCACCGTGCCGAGAGTGTCACCGGTGCCGTCCGCGACGACCTTCGCGACGAGAACGGTGTCATCGGCAGCGCCCTCGGTGTTGAAGCCGCACACGAACTGCTTCGCGGTTTCGTCCCAGGTGTCGCGGTGCGCCGCGAGCGAACACCGCGCGTAGCCGTAGAGGATGGTCGCGGGACGTACCCGTCCAGCCGCCTCTTTCGCGAGCGCAACGCACACCTCTACAAGTCTGTCGAGGTACGGGGCTATGAGGTCGCCACCGGGAAGCGAGGAACGCGTGCGCGACATCCACCCGGAACCGTGCGTGTGCGAGAGGGACACCGCAATGTCACTCGGCGCCATTCCCGCGATCCCCGTGCGGATATTCTCGATTTCCGCGCCGTCGAGGATGCAATGATCGAGGCCGACTACGAGCAGTCGGCCGGAGCCGTCTCGCTGTTCCAGGTACATTGCGGTTGCAGTGAGTGGGCGGTGAACGCCAGTTGCGCGGTCGTGCAGTGCAGCGCCCCACATGCGATGATAAATGCCCACGGGCGGCGTGATGTCGGCTCGTGCGAACCCGACATCGCACCGCGATTGCGGCGTTTCAACGCGCGTCTTCATTTCGATTCCTCGAACAGCGTGCCCTTCGGATTCAAGAACGCCCAGCACACCGCGGACCCGGCGAACAGCCCCGCGAAGAGGAGCATGGTGAGGTTCCAGTTGCCGGTTGTGTCCGCAAGCCGGCCGACCACGAACGGGAAGATCCCCGCGCCGATGTTCCCAAACGTGTTCATCGTCGCGAACACCGGCGCGACCCGTGTGCCGCCCATCGTGATCGCGGTCGCGTATGCACTCACTCCGCTGGCGTAGCCGCAGAATGCGGCGATGCTGACCAGGATCACGAGTTCCTGCGCGCTCGCCGCTCGGTACGCGGCGAGCGCGACGACCGTACACACGGCCGTCCACATCACGGCCAACCCCTGCCGGCTGAGTCGCGCGTTGCCGGTTCGTCGCAACAGCCAGTCGGAAACCGTACCGCCCGTCAAGCCGCCGAACATGCCGACGATCAGCGGCCACGCAGCGAGGCGCCCCGATTCTGCAACACTGACGCCCATTTTTTCCTGCAAGTATCGTGGAAACCAGGTGAAGAACAGCGCGACCGCGGCGGCTCGCTGGAACTGCTGCGCGCAGAGCAACAGCATGTTGCGGTCGGTGAACAACCGCGACCAGCGCACCGGCGCGACCGGCGTTTGCGGTTCGACTACCGGTTGAAGCGGTGTGTCGGGCCGCGGGACAAGTAGCGCGAACACCGCCGCCCACACCAACCCTGGCACCGCGTACACGATGAGGATTTCTTGCCACGTGAGCGGACCGAGCAACTTCCCCGTGACGAACTGCGACAGCGCTGCGCCGCCTGCCATGCAGCACGCCAGTGTGCCGGCCGCGAACGCTTGTTGGGTCGTCGGGAACGTCGCGCCGATGCCCTTCGTCGCGCACACGAAGATACCCGCCTGCGCGACACCCATTAGCCCCCACAACACGACCAACCCCGTGAACCCGGTCGCGGCGCCGACGAACGCGGTGAGCGCGGACCACGTCACCGCGAACAGGATCAGCGCCGCCTTGCTGCCAAGGCGGTCCGCGATCCACCCTGCCGGTAGCTGAAACACTGCGTACCCCGCGTACCACGCGAGCCACACCAGGCCCATGTCTTGCGACGTGATGCCGAGTTCGCCCTCGATCTTCTTCGACGGCACGCCGAGCGCCGACCGCTGAAGGTAGGCGATGACAGTTATGGCGCCGAGGAACGAGAGGAGGTTGTATCTCATGGGTGATTGGCACACAGGCTAGAAAGCCTGTGCCACAAGAGCTTTCTGTAGGTGTGCGAAGAGGCGGTCCACTTCGGCCGCGGTTTCGGCGTCGAGTTCCCAACCGTAAGGCCTCCGCCGGCGCACGCTCGGGAACAGTCCGCGCTCGTACATCAGGTACTTCTCGACCGCGAGGAACCCGTCTAACCCCGCTTGCAGTTGCAACGCGACGATCGCGCACACCGGGAAGTACACACGGTACGCGGCCTGCTCGTCGCCGCGCTGAAGCGCCTTCCAGATGGCAACGACGCCGTCGAGTAGGTCCATGCCCGGCATGGTGCCGGTGATCCCGCGACGAAAGCTGTCGATCAGGAAGATGCCGCCGGAGCCTTCAAATATGGTGGCGCGGCCGGCGGTCGCGTCGCGAAGCGCGGAGAGGGTCGGGCCGTTCGGGTTCGCTTCCGGCTTGAACAGGATCTTCTCCGGGCCGTAGCGGTCGAGCAACTTCACGCACGCGCTAATCGGGATCGACTGCCCAACGTAGCCGCTCGCGTCCTGCACGATAACCGGAATGCCGATGCCGTCGGCCAGCGCGCGGAAGTGATCGACGAGGTGCGCTTCGGACAACTTCGCGGTGAGCGGCGGAACAGCCATCACCGCGTCGCAGCCTGCCTTCTCCGCGGCGACCGCGAACGCGAGCGACTGCTTCGTACTCTCCGCGCCGACGGCCACGAACACCGGCCCGCGACCCGCGACGAACTCTGCCAGCATCTCAGCGAGTGACACGCGTTCGTCACTGGTGAGCTTCATCGTCTCGGACACCATGCCGGTGCCGATGCCGTCCGCGCCGACGTCAAACGACCAGTCCACCGCGCGCTTCAATGAAGGCGCGTCGATCTCGTCGGTATCGGTGAACGGTGTGTGCGCGATCGCGAGTACGCCATGTAACTTCTTGGGCATGTTGTTCCCCGTCGAACCGCCGGCGTAAGCCGGATGGGTTGTCTGAACCGCTGGGTGTGCGTTGTGACCCAGCCAGCTTACGCTGGCGGTTCGCCTACCAGTCCCCAACACTTCCGTCGGTGTAGAACACGCGTTGCGGTAGTTCCTGCTCGAACGGGTGCTTCTTCACTTCCGCTTCGTTGATGACGATGCCCAAACCTGGCCGCGTGTTCGGGCGCACGATCCGTCCCGCCTTCTCGACGGTGAACCCTTCCTGCACCACATCGGCGCGCCACGGCACGTCGGCGTGAACGGTTTCGCAGATGATGTAGCTCGGTTGCGAGAAGCCGAATTCGAGGCTCGCGGCGGTGCTGACCGGCCCTTGCGGGTTGTGCGGGGCCAGCGCGATCCGGTGCGCTTCGGCAAGAGCAGCGATGCGCCGCGCTTCGGTGAACCCGCCGCAGTGCGTGATATCGACCTGGCAGATTTCGCACCCGCGCGCGTTGAACAGATCCTTGAACGCGGCAAGATTGGTGACGCGTTCGCCGGTCGCGATGGGCGTGCTGACGGCGGCGTTGATTGCCGCGAGGCCGTCCACGCTTTCGGGCCAACACGGTTCTTCGAGGAAGTAGAGGCCATAGGGTTCGAGTGCCTTCGCGAACTGCAATCCCATCGCGGGCGAAGGCCGCGCGTGGCAGTCCACCATGATGTCGATACCGTCGCCCACGGCTTCGCGCATCGCGGCCACGCACTGGGCCGCCGTGCGGATCGGCTTCAGCCCTTCGAGCGGCAGCGTTGGCGGAACGGCCATCGACTTGAACGCGGTGAACCCGTCCGCGACCGCTTGCCGCGCGAGGTCCGCGAACCGCTTCGCGTCTTCGGCCGCGGTGTCGTAGAAGTCTTCCATCTTCCCGCCGCCGAGGTGACAGTAGGTGCGGACGTGATCGCGCACCGGCCCGCCCCAGAGTTTGGAGCACGGCACGCCGCACACCTTGCCGAGGATGTCCCAGAGCGCGAGGTCGATCCCTGCGATGGCGGTACTGCGGGTGATGCCGTGCCCGTGCCAGAAGTGCTGGCGGTACATCATCTGCCACAGGTGTTCGATGCGCGTGGGGTCTTCGCCCAAGATTAATTCGGCGCAATCACTGACGGCCCCGACGACGGCTCGCGTGTGCCATTCGAGCGTGGCTTCGCCCCACCCGAACAGCCCGTCCTGATCGGTGACGACCTTGACGAACACCCAGTTCCGCATCCGGGCGTGGCAGACGTGCGTTTCGACTCGCGTGATCTTCATGGCCGCTCATTGTCGCGTGCCGGAAGTACGAATGCTAGTACTCGGTCACACTCGTTTTTGCCGGATCGACGCGGAATACCTGCTGTTGCAGGCTTGCATCCGGCAGTGGATCGGTCATGCTGGGGCAGTTTCAGGAATCGTTCACGCAGTGCGAGGGGCAACCATGTCGCGGTTGATGCTGTGCGGTCTCATGGCGGGAGTGATCCTGTGTTCGTCCGCCCCAGTCCGGGCCGACGACGCGGAAGACAAGGCCGTCGCGTTCGTGGAAAAGCTCCGCGGGAAAGTCACCCACGACGAGAAGGCACCCGGCAAACCTGTCATTATGGTGAACCTGTTCGTCTCGAAGGTGACGGACGCGGGGTTGAAGGAACTCGCGCCACTCAAAAGCCTCACTGATCTCGACCTGGGTTTCACGAAGGTGACGGACGCGGGGTTGAAGGAACTCGCCACACTCAAGAACCTCACCTCACTCTCCCTGCTCGGCACGAACGTGACGGACGCGGGGTTGAAGGAACTCGCGCCACTCAAAAGCCTCACCTATCTCTGCCTGGTTGCCACGAACGTGACGGACGCGGGGTTGAAGGAACTCGCCACACTCAAGAACCTCACCGTCCTCAACCTGGGTGGCACGAAGGTGACGGACGCGGGGTTAAAGGAACTCGCCGCACTCAAAAACCTCACCATTCTCAACCTGACTGGCACACAGGTAACGAAGGCGGGGCTGAAGGATCTCCAGAAGGCGCTGCCGAAGTGCTTTATCCTCAAATGAGCGAAGAGCGGCTATCGCGACCACTGTCGCGGGGAAGGGCGTGGTATCGCGTCGATCAGGTGTTACGCAAGGAGT
>SXID01000065.1 GCA_005772955.1 Planctomycetia bacterium | reverse complement strand
GCCCTCGCCGGTCGCGTGGGTCGGTCAGTTCGCCAAGACGTTCGACCAGCGATCGGGCCATGAGCGGCTCCACACAGAGGAGCACGATCCATACCCAACCAAGCTACCTTGCCCAAGATCAATCCGTGCGTCGCCCTGGATGCTCGAACCGGGCGGTTGAAAAATTATTCGATTTCTGGTCTGGCCGATCTACAGTTGATTATCTAGGCGTCGTGCATCCTGGTTAGTCAAGGACACGGCGTCCCAACACCCGAACGGAGGACCGGACGACCATGTGGAACCCACCCCCTGAGCACCCGCTGCGGCGGTTGTTCGCGGGGCTTGCCGAACACGCCTTCTTCTCCCATCTCGGCGTGGCCGACCCGCCCCTCACGGATTACCTCTCCGCGCTGCTCACGCGATTTATTCACAATGACGACGTGTTCCGCTTGCGCGGCACCGGCGGGCAACCGCTGACCGAACTGGCTGAAATGGTGACCGAAGCCGAGCGTCTCCCAGTCGGTGGTCGCACGCAGCGCGAATACTACCGGCACATCGGCGACTTCGCGCTGTTCTGGACCGGCGTGTACCCCGAAGCGGTTTCGCGCCAGCGCTCGGGCGCGTACAAGGATTCGTTCGTCAATTACACGGCGCAGGGCAAACGCGGATACATGCTCACGAGCCGCCTCGAAGAAGAGGAGCATCACGACACGGAAGCTGGGTTGTTCCGTCGCTTGAGTCAGCAGTTCGAGGTGTGCGCGCTCGGCTTGCGAAAGGTGCGCGAAGAGTGGGAGGAACTGCGTGCAACGCCGCCAACCGGCGGTTTGATCGGGTAAGCGTCCGTTCTGAGACGCTTGCGGCTCCGCGGGGATGGTGCCGCGAAGCCGCAAGCGGCCAGAACAACGACACAACTACTTCTTCGGCGGGGCCGGCTTCAGGTACTTGGGCAGATCGGTGGCGTCGAGATCGACCTTCGCGCCGTCCTTCGGCACTTCGACCCCCGCGGTCCAGAGGATGCCGTTCACGAGCAACCGGCGGTAACCTTCCTGGGCAAAACTCGCGTGCAGGTGCGCGCCCGTGAAGGTGAACGAGCGCCCGCCCTCGGCCCGGTCGTAGGCCCACGCGACCACGTCCTGCCCACCGGTTGGCTTGACCGCGGACTTTGGGTTCCAGGTTCGCAACAGCGGTGTGACGCCCTTCATTTCAGGGACGAACTTGTTCTTGAACAGCCAGCCGTCGTCGATCTTGAACGCCTTCACTCCGCGCGTTGTTGGGTGATCCGGGAACTTGTCGAACTCCGTAATCCAGTGCGCGCGCTCACCGATACCCTTCTCCCACGCGCCGCCGACCCACCCGCGGGCCTTGTCGCCAAAGTCTTTCGGGTAGTCCGCGGTCTGGTGGAGTTGCACCAGACCCACCTTGTCATCCATCAACTTCTGCACCTTGGCGAGCCGGCCCTCCTTCAACACCTGATGCTTCTCGGCACCATCGAAGAGGAACACCACCGCCTTCGCACCGGCGAGCGTCTCAGCCTTCTTGGGCCAGTCGATCGCGAGTACCGGTGCGACGTTTGGGTTCTGCTTCAACAGATCCACGAGAACCGCACAGTTGCCGACGTACTCGTGTTCGCCCGCCTTGAAGTAGTTCGACCCGGCGATGAGCACAATCTTGGTCGCCTTCGGGTCGGCGGGTGCCTGTTCGACCGGCGGTTCGTTCTTGCTTGGTGGATCGGCTGGGGCAGCCGAGGCGAGAGCGGCCAGCGCGAACGCGCCGACCAGTAGCGAGAGAAGTCGCATAGCGAGGTTTCCTTGTAGAGCGTGTCGGGCCGCAGTCTACTTCTTCACCTGATTCGCGGAAGGCTCACGGCACTGCCGGCCGAACAGGAACAGTTCGTCCAACGGAACGACGATTCCACGGCGTTTTTCCAGACCGTTGGACGAACTGTTCCTGTTCGGCCGATAGCGGTGCTGGAACAGCCTTCCCCGCGACGCATGGAAAGCAGAACGCTCGGACGACGCAACATCGTCCTGCTGCACAGCAGCGAGCTAAACCGCAACCCGACACGTTGGTTGAGATGCTACGTCTGGGGAGGAGAAACCGCAAGCGGCTTCGCGGTCTGCTGGATCAACACCACTCTCGAATCGCACCGCCCGGAGGTTAGTTACTGGGGATAAAATTCTCCTCATCCGCCCAATCCACACATCTTCGCCGGTCGAACATGCCGATAAACCTGTCGGGGAACGGTGCGTCTATTGGGTCGCCCCCTCCAGAGGAACCGCACCGGCGCGGGAACAGGGGAGCGGATGGGAGTGTCTGCACCGACCGGCAAGAGAATGCGAGTGGCCGGGGGGTACGTCACCTTCGCGGTCACGCTCGCGCTCGTCGGTTGTCAGACTGCTCCACCAGCCCCTGACCAAACAGTGGTCACCGCCCGCCTCAATGATCGCGTCGGACACACGCTTCCCGCACGGGCAAAACCAGCGGCATTCACCTTGCCACCCGGTGCCGCACTGGACGATGGCGTCACCGAGGACGAGGCCGTCGCCATCGCCCTTTGGAACAACGCGGCGTTCCAGGAACTGCTGGTCGATCTGGGAATCGCCCGCAGCGACCTGATCCAGGCCGGGCTACTCCCCAACCCGGAGGTTGTCTACTTCTGGCCAATGGCAGACAAGCCCTACAAGTACCTCTTCGACCTGCCCATCGAAGCGCTCTGGTTGCGTCCGATCCGCATTCGGTCGGCCGCGAGCGAAGCCACCCGCACCGCCGAGCGGCTCACCCAGGCAGGGTTGGACCTCATGCGCGACGTGCGCCAGGCCTATGCCGATGTGGTGCTCGCGAACGAGCGGGTGCGCGTCGCCGGCGATTCGGTGAAGTTGCGGAGCCGGATCGCGGAGTTGGCCGAGAAGCGGTTGAAGGCCGGCGACATCTCCCCACAAGAAGCGGCGACCGTCCGCATCGACGCACTCCAGGCCGAACAGGACGCGGCCCGCATCGGGCACGAGGTTCCGATCCTGGAGGAGCGGTTGCGGAACCTCATGGGCCTCGGCTCGCTGCGTGATCCTCTCGTCCTCGACCCCTCGGCTCCACCGCCCTGTGTGACCTTCGACCCCGACACGCTCGCGCGAGAGGCGGCAGCAACCCGCCCCGACGCGCTCGCGGCCGCGCAAGCGGTTGCCGCCGCGGAGGCCCGGCTCCGGTTCGCCCGGCTCGGCTGGGTGCGCCTCCTGGGGATCGCGGACGCGACGAGCGGCAAGGAGAGTCACGTCCTCGGCCCGGCCGTGCGGTTCACCGTTCCACTGTTCAACCGCAACCAGGGTGGCATCGCCCGCGCGGAGGCCGAACTCGAACGGGCCGTGCGGAACCGGCAAACCGTCGAGTACCAGATCCTCCTCGACGTGCGCCGGGCCTACCTCCAGTACCGGCAGGCGTGCGCCGAACTCGCCGTGCTACGGACCAAGGTGCGGCCCGAAGTCGAGGCCGCGATCCGCCGCGCCGAGGCGGCGTATCGAGAGGGGAACGTCACCATCTTCATCGTCTTGGAAACGACTCGCCAACTGCTCGACAGTTACCTCCGCGAGGCTCAACTGCACGGCGACCTGCGGCGGTTCTGGGCCGAACTGGAACGCAGCGTGGGTCGCAGAGTCGCGGGTCCCGCGTCGCGAGTACCGGGCGAGGAGCCAGATCAACCGACCGGCCCCGCGAACGATTCCGCCTCGAAATTCGACACGCCACAGCCCGCACCGATCGTCCCTGCGTCACATTCCTCTCCGCCTGCCACCCCGCGGCCGGAACCAGAGGAACTGAAGTGGACCCCCGTGAGGGCCAAGCCGTGAGTCAACTGCAAGGCACCGTGTCCGCCGTCCTCAAGATCGCCGTCGCCGCAGCGGTGGGGGCCGGGGCGTGGTGGCTCGTCACGAACAGGCGAGCCGCTACACCGCCCGAGAAGCCGACCCCGCCCGCGGCCGTGACCACGGTGGTGAAGGAGGGCGACCTCAACACCGTCACCCTGACCGAAGTCGCCGAGCAGCGCCTGGGGTTGACGGTCGGGGCCGTGGAAACGAAGGCCGTCCGGCGGGTTCGCGTGTACGGTGGTGAGGTGACGATCCCGGTCGGCCGGACGATCCTCGTCGCCGCGCCTCTTGGAGGCGTGTTGAAGGCTCCCGCAGGTGGCGCGATCCAAGCCGGTCAGCGGGTCACAACCGGGTTGCCCGTCTTCCAGTTGATACCGCTGCTCACACCCGACGGGCGGGCGACGCTGTCCGCTGCGCTGGCCGACGCCGAAGGGCAGGCGAACGGCGCGAAAACGCAACTGGAGTTGACCCGAATCGCCGTCGAGCGGGCGAAGCAGGTGCAGAAGGACGGGGCCGGCAGTCAGCGACAGGTGGACGAGGCCCAGGCCGCGTTCGACCTTGCCGGCAAAGCCCTCGACGCCGCGATCGCCCGGCAAAAGGTTCTGAACAAGGTGGTTGGCGACGCGGACGCCGGGACCGCCGCGCCAATCGCCATTGACGCACCCACGGACGGCATCCTCCGCGCCGTCTCCGCGCTGCCCGGTCAGACCGTTCCGACCGGGGCGGCGCTGTTCGAGGTGGCAGACCTCTCTACGGTCTGGGTGCGGGTGCCGCTGCCGGTCGGCGATCTCGACTCAATCGACCGAACCGACCTTGTCCGTGTCGGGCAACTATCCGCCCCGCCGGGCACCCAACTACCGACCGCCAAACCGGTCGCCGCACCGCCCTCGGCCAATCTTCTGTCGGCCACGGTCGACGTGTTCTACACGATGCCAAACACCGAAGGGAAATTTACTCCCGGCCAGCGCCTCGGCGTCACGATCCCGCTCACCGACGCCAAGGAGAGTTTGACCGTACCGTGGGCGGCGGTGGTATTCGACGTGAACGGCGGCACGTGGGTGTACGAGCAGTCCGGTCCGCGCCGGTACAACCGCCGCCGCGTTGTCGTCGGGTACTCGGTCGGTGCGGATGCCGTCCTCACCGGCGGCCCGGCGGCCGGCGCGAAAGTGGTGACGGCCGGGGCGCAGGAACTGTTCGGGGCCGAAACCGGTTTCTCGAAGTGAGGGCGGCATGCTCGGGACTCTCATCTCGTCCTCCGTCCGCGGTCGCGTCGTCGTCCTCGCGCTCTGCGCGCTGATGGTCGGGTACGGGGTCCGCACCGCCCGCACTGCGCCGCTCGACGTGTTTCCTGAGTTCGCCCCGCCGAAGGTGGAAGTGCAGACCGAAGCACCCGGCCTGTCCACGGAAGAGGTCGAGGCGCTCATCAGCGTCCCTTTGGAGAACGCGCTCAACGGCACTCCCGGCCTGAAGACGATCCGGTCGAAATCGGTGTTGGGGCTGTCGTCGGTGGTGCTGCTATTCGAGGAAGGCACCGACATCCACAAGGCGCGGCAGTACGTTCAGGAGCGGGTCGCGGCCGAGGCGGTTCGGTTGCCGGTCGTGGCCCGCCCGCCGGTCATTCTTCAACCGCTCTCCTCTTTGAGTCGGGTGATGAAGATTGGGGTGTCGTCCAAAACGATGTCCCAGCAAGACATGACGGTGCTGGCTCTGTGGACAATCCGACCGAAACTGATGTCGCTCCCTGGAGTCGCAAACGTTGCGATCTGGGGCCAGCGCGACAAGCAGTACCAGGTACTCGTCGATCCCGACCGACTGCGGGCCGAGGGCGTGACGCTCGATCAAGTCACACGCGCCGCACAGGACGCGACGGTCCTAGATTCGGGCGGGTACATCGACAAACCGAACCAGCGGCTCGCGATCCGTCACCGGTCGTCCGTTCGCGACCCGGCCGACCTGGGTCGCACCGTGGTCGCGTTCCAGGGGAACGCACCCCTCCGGTTGGGCGACGTGGCCCAGGTTCAGTTTGGCTCTCCCCCCGCCATCGGTGACGCGATCATCGTCGCCAAACCGAAGGACGGCGAGATCCCACCCGAAGGCGTGCCCGGCCTGCTGTTGATCGTGGAGAAACAGCCGGACGCGAACACCCTGGAGGTGACCCGCCGGGTCGAGGCAGCGCTCAGGGAACTCGAACCCGGGCTGACCGGTGTGGAAGTTGACCCCACCATCTTCCGCCCGGCCACGTTCGTCGAGCGAGCCATCGACAACCTGAGCCGCGCCCTGTTGGTCGGGTGCGCGCTGGTGGTGCTCATCCTCATCGCATTCCTGTTCGACTGGCGCACGGCCCTCATCAGCATGACTGCTGTTCCGCTGTCGCTGGTGGCTGCCGTGGTCGTGCTGACCGCGCTCGGCTTCACGCTCAACACGATGGTGATCGCGGGCTTGGTGATTGCGCTGGGCGAAGTCGTCGATGACGCCATCATCGACGTGGAGAACATCGTTCGCCGGCTGCGGCTACGGCGAGTTGCGAGTGATGAGTCGCGAGCCACGAGTGAAGAACTGTCCGGCTCCTCGCTCGCAACTCGGGACTCGAAACTCGCAACTGTGATCAACGCCTGCCTGGAGGTCCGCAGCGCGGTCGTGTTTGCGACCGCGATCGTCGTCATCGTGTTCCTGCCGGTCCTCTTCCTCGACGGGATCGCCGGGGCGTTCTTCCGCCCGCTCGCCCTGGCCTACATCCTGAGCGTTCTCGCCTCGCTCGCGGTTGCGCTGACCGTCACGCCGGCGCTGTCGTACATGCTGCTGACCGGCAGTGGCGGACGGAGGGCAGAAGCGCCGCTTGCGGGCGTCTTGCGGCGGTGCTACGCGGCGATCCTGCCACGCGTCCTCGACAAACCTTACACCGCGCTCGGCGCGATAGCAGCGGCGTTCGTCCTGAGCGGGGCGTACGCGACCCGGTTCGGGTCGGAGTTCCTGCCCGAGTTTCAGGAGACGGACTTCCTGATGCACTTCGTCGCCAAGCCCGGCGCGTCAGTCGAGGAGATGGACCGAACGACGATCATCGCGAGCCGGGAACTTCGGGCCGTGCCGGGCGTGCGCAACTTCGGCTCGCACATCGGACGCGCTGAGGTCGCGGACGAGGTGTACGGCCCGAACTTCACCGAGTTGTGGATCAGCGTCGAACCGGATGTGGATTACCCCGCGACGGTGAAGAAGATTCAGGCGGTGATGGACGGCTACCCCGGCATGTACTGCGACGTGCAGACGTACCTCAAGGAACGGAGCAAGGAGGTTCTGTCCGGGTCGAGCGCGAGTATCGTGGTGCGTCTGTACGGTCCGGAGCTCGACACGCTGCGGGCAAAGGCAAAGGAGGCTGAGAAGGTGATGGCCGGGGTCGAGGGAGTGACGAACCTGAAGGTCGAGTCGCAGGTGGTGCTGCCGCAGATCGAAGTACGGCTGCGGCCAGACGCGGCAGAGCGGTACGGACTGACTCCGGGGCACCTGCGGCGAACGATGACAACGCTCTTGCGTGGAACCAAAGTCGGTGAGGTCTACGAGGGGCAGAAGCGGTTCGACGTGGTGGTGTGGGGTGTCGCGCGGTGCCGGGCCGATGTGAACACGATCCGCGAGATTCCGATCGACCCACCCGGTCCCAACCCGCCCCAACTGCGGGTCAAGGACGTGGCCGATGTGCTTGTGGTGCCGATGCCCAACGAGATCAAACGCGAAGCCGCGTCGCGGCGGCTTGACATCACCTGCGACGTGCGGGGCCGCGACCTGGGTGCCGTGGCGACCGAGGTCGAGGACAAGGTGCGCGGGTTGAAGTTCGAGCCGGGTTACCACCCGGAATTTCTTGGCGAAGAGGCAGCGCGGCGGGCGTCGAGCCGGCGGCTGTACATGCTGGCGGGGCTGGCGCTTCTGGGCGTGATGCTGGTGATCTACTCGGACTTCGCCTCGTGGCGGCTGACGCTCATCGTCGCGTTCACGCTACCGTTCGCCCTGGTGGGCGGGGGCGTCGGTGTGGCACTGTCCGGCGGCGTGGTGTCGCTTGGCTCGCTGGTCGGGTTCGTAACCGTGCTGGGAATCGCGGCGCGAAATGGGATCATGTTGGTGAGCCACTACCGGCACCTCGAAGACCATGAGGGCGAGGTGTTTGGGGCCGGGCTAGTGCGGCGAGGATCTGAGGAGCGACTGGCACCAATCCTGATGACGGCCCTGGCGACCGGACTGGCGCTGCTCCCGTTGGTGTTGAGCGGTCAGAAGCCAGGCCATGAGGTCGAGTACCCGCTGGCGGTCGTGATCCTCGGTGGGCTGGTCACGTCCACGCTCTTGAACCTGTTCCTGCTGCCGCCGCTGTACCTGCGGTTCGGTCGCCGCACCACTACGGAGCGGGTAGGACACGAGTAACGTTTGGACCGCGCCGGAGCAAATGCCCCGACGCGGTCCAAAGATGGTCATCCGTTCTTCTGGTTCTTCTGCCCGTTGCCGTTGTTGTTCGGACCGTTCGGCTCGTTCACCTGCTTGATGCCGACCACACCCTTCTTGTCCTTCCCGATGACTACGCCGACCTTCATCCCCGGCTTCAGGTCGCCGAGTTTGGCCGGCTTGCCGCCGAGAACCACCGGCACGTCCTTCGGTAAGGCGAACACCTTCTCGACTGGCTTACCCTTCTGGTTCACCACCACGGTAATCGTGTTCGCCTTCGGATCGACCACCTTCACGACACCCTGCTCATCGTTGCCATTCTGGTTGTTCTGGCCATTCTTCTCATCGTTGCCGTTCTGGTTATTGTTGCCGTTCTTCTCGTCGTTGCCGTTCTGGTTATTGTTGCCATTCTTCTCGTCGTTGCCGTTCTGGTTATTGTTGCCGTTCTTCTCGTCGTTGCCGTTCTGGTTATTGTTGCCGTTCTTTTCGTTGTTACCGCCGTTCTTGGGGTCGCCCTTCGGATCGACCTTAGGGGCCGCCTTCGGATCGACCTTCTTCGGGTCTTCCTTTTTGGGCTGTGGCAGCACCGGTGCGGCCTTCTTCTGATCCTGCGCGTCGGCGACAGGTGTCGAGATGGCGACGCCAACGCCCGAAACGACGAGGCACGCGGCGAACAGGACCGCCGTGGCGGTCTTCAGTTTGGAGAGCATCATGGTTTTGAGAACCCCTTCTGTGAGGACGATTACGTTCGCGGAAATCGCGCCGGTCGTCGCTCGACCCGCCACGAACAGGCTCGCGGCCTTGACTGTTGACGCCACCGTTGCGTCCGGCACACATGCCGACGCAGCGTTCTGTGTGAGCAATGCCGCCAATACGCCGATTGGCAGAACCACGCCGCGGCGGGAGAGGCGGTTGGCCAGCATCGCCCGCGCCCGCGACAGTCGCCCCGCGACCGTTCCTTCGGGCCAGCCAAGTTGTTCGGCCACCTCCTTGTACGACCGCTCCTCAATGTCGCACAACACGAGCGGAGCGCGGTACTTGGCTGGCATTCGGGCCAACTCGTCGTCGATAATCGGCCGCAACTCGTGCCAGTGAGTTTCGGCGTCTTCCGGCGCTGCCGGTTCGGGCGTTCCCATCACCTGCCGCTCCTTCGCGCCCCGCCGGTTGGCCATCGCCCGCGCCTTGATCGCCGTCTGGTACGCCACACCGTAGAGCCAGTTGGCGACCATCCCCGGCGGAACAATGGACGCAGCCTTGCGCACGAGAACCAGGAAAGTTGTCTGGAAAGCGTCCTCGGCGTCTTGTGGGTTGCGGAGAACGCGGAGGCAGACGCCCAGCACCATCGGCCCGTGCCGGCGGACGAGTGCCTCGAAGGCGATCTCGTCGTGGTGGTCGCGGAAGCACTCCAGCAGGCGCGCGTCGGTCCGCCCGCTCGCGTCCTGAGCGAGTACGGCATCGCAAATCTGTTGGAGAACTGCACCCATTCGTCGAGCCGCCCTCGAACCGGCCGGTGTCGAACGGCCACTACCCACTCATTATTTCCGACCGACGCGGGTTTCATACACTTTTTCCCAACATCGCTCGTGCTCACTCCTTCGATGGGGTGAAATCAGCGATGTAGATCTGAGCGGGTTTCCCGCCCTCGCGGGACGAGGTCCACATCACCTTCTTGTAGTCGGGGCTGAACACCGGCAGCACGTCCTGGCCCGGCGCGAACGTGATCCGGACCTTCTTGCCTGTCTCTGTGTTCATCCAGTGTAAGTCGTAGTTTGGCGGCGCCAGCGGGTTCGAGTGGTCCGCGCCCGTGTAGATGATGTGCTTGTTGTCCTTGTACCAGTACGGCGCCCAGAACACCCACTTGTCGTCGGCCGTCAGCGCCTTCTCGCCTGTGCCATCGCTGTTGATCACGTACAGTTGGAGCCGGTCCTTTTCCTTGCGGTCGGCACGAAACACGACCTTCTTCCCATCCGGGCTGAAGAACGGCCCGCCGTTGTAGCAGTTTGGCGCATCGGTGATACGCTTCGCGTTCTTCCCGTCCGCGTCCATCGTGAACAGTTGGACGTTCTGCGCGTTGCCCGCGCTGTACACGATCCGCTTGCCGTCGGCGGAGTAACTTCCCTCGGCCGTGTACACCTTCGCACCCGGGGTGAGGCACTTGATGCCAGTGCCGTCGAGGTTCGCTTCGTAAATCTTCATGTGCGGGTCGAAGTCCCACGAGTATCGGCGTCGCACGCCCTTCTTCTTGTCGTCCTCGCGCTGCTTGATTTCGGCTTCCTGGTGCTTCTTGGTGTCCGGGTCGCCGTGGCTCGAAGCGAAGATCACCTTCTTGCCTTCAGGATGAAAGAAGCCGCAGGTGGTGCGTCCGTTTCCGGGGCTGATTCGAGTAGCTTTGCCCGTCTTCAGCTCCATGATGAAGATCTGATAGAACGGGTTGCCGGTGTCTTTCTCTTCGGCCTGGAAGATGATCTTGGTGCCGTCCGGCGAGAAGTAACCTTCGCCGGCCCGCACGTAATCCGATGTGAGTTGCTTGATATTCTTCAGGGTCGCGGATTCGGCGGTCTTCCAGTCATCGGGGTCCGCTGCGGGCGTGAACGCGAGCGTAAGCAGAAGTGCATTCATGGCGTGCGTGTCCTTTTGAGGGGTGGGGCGCGAACCTGTCGCGGTTCAGTGTATCATTCCTGACAACACGGAAAGTGCTCCGACACGGGTTCCACATGACCGAATCAAAACCCACGCCCTCCGGTCTGTGCGGTCGCCTGTTCGATAGGTCCACCCTCACGCGACACCACTGCCTGCCGGAGGCCAAGGACGGCACGAGCGATGACGTCGCGCTGATTGGTTCGCAGTGTCATGGCATGGTCCACGCGACCTACACCAACGCGACGCTCACGGCCGTGTACCCGACAATCGAAGAGTTGCGGCGCGCACCGGAGTTGACCGCGTTCATCCAGTGGGCGCGCAAGCTGCCGGCCACGCGCCAGAATCGCAACAAGGAACGGCGGCATCGCCTTTAAATTGAGGAGTGATTGTGGGGAGTGTCGTTTAGCGTTCGCCCCAGCGGGGCGAAGTGTTCTGGGTTGAATCGACTCATTCGCCCCGCTGGGGCGAACGCTACCGTAGAACTTCAAACCTTCGATCTCGCAGCCTTGGTCTTCGAGGTAGATCGCGTTCGTGATGCGGGCACGGGCCTCTGTCGGTGTCTGCTGAAAGCAGAAGTCGTGATTGCCGTAGATGACGACCTTGTGCGCGTGCGGGAGCGTTCCGAGCCAGCAGTCGAAGTCTTCCACGTCTTCGAGCGAGCCGTGTCGTGTGAGGTCGCCCCCGTGAACAAGGATGTCCCCGTCGGGCACGTCGGTGCGACGGTGGTAACCGTGAGTGTCGGAAACGCACACGATCCGCACGATGCTCTCCGCGACGCGAGTTCGACGGTTGCCCCCCTCTACTCGCTCGGTTACGGTATCACTTGTCGCCCGGCGGGAACCCAGGAGGTGCGTGTGCCCCGCTTGATTGTCATTCGCGGCGTCGATGAAGGCAAGCAATTCGAGTTGACCGGCGCGACTGTAACCGTCGGCCGGCACTCGGCCAACGCCATCGCGCTTCACGACACGCAGGTGTCGCGCCGGCACCTCGAACTGCGTGCGAACGCCGGCGCGTACGAGATGCTCGACCTCGGCAGCGGGAACGGCACGCTCCTGAACGGCCAGCCAATTCAGGTGGCGCCCCTCCGAAGCGGCGACACAATCACCGTTGGCCAGTCGGTGCTCATGTTCACCGTCGGGCGCAACGAGTTCCCCGCGCCCGCCAACGAACTCGCCGAGCGTGTGCGGCTCCAGGCACGGCCGGAACAAGATCTCCACTCGGCCATCCTGCGCACTGTCGCGGCCGATGCGGGCAGCCAGATCCTCTCGCGCCCCGCCGCCGCGACCGACTGGGTACGCGACCGGCTCGCGAGCCTCGCGGCGCTCTACGAAACCTCCGAAATCATCAGCCACATCCTCGACGTCGATCAACTCCTCGACACCGTCATGGATCTCGTGTTCAAGTCCGTGGACGCGGACCACGGGTGCTTCATGCTGCGAGACGAGGACGGCCGCCTCGTTCCCAAAGCCGTGCGCTACCGCGAGGGCATGAACCGGCAGGAAGAACTCGCCGTCAGCCGCACTGTCGTCGATCACGTGCTGACGAAGAAGCAGGGCGTACTCGTGTCGGACGTTCACACCGACGACCGGTTCCGTGCCGTCGAGAGCCTGCACCGGCACAACATCCGCGAAGCCATCTGCGTACCCATGAAGGGCCGACGCGAGGTGGTCGGCGTGCTTTTCCTCGACACGCAGTCCACCCTCAAGCAGGTGGTGAGTCGCGGGCTGGATTCGAGCAAGTTCACCGAGGACCACCTGCACCTCGCAAGTGCGATCGCGCACCAGGCCGCGATCGCGGTGGAGGAGAGCCGGTATCACAGAGCGCTCGTGAACGCGGAACGGCTCGCGGCCGTCGGCCAGACGATCGCGGCTCTGTCGCACCACATCAAAAACATCATGCAGGGCGTGCGGTTCGGCGCCGACATGGTCCGCACCGCGCTGAAGGAATCCGACACGGACCTGCTCGGCAAGGGCTGGAAGCTCGTCGAGCGGAACCAGAACCGCATCGACGACCTGATGCTCGACATGCTCAGTTACTCGAAGGAGCGCGAGCCATCGGTCGAACCGACGGACCTGAACAAGATCTGCGAGGACGTGCTGGAGATGGTCCGGGGCCGCGCGACGGACCGCAAGGTCGCGATCGAGTGGCACGCCGGCGTCGGCGTGTCCGCGGTGCCGTGCGACCCGGAAGGGATTCACCGCGCCGTGCTGAACCTCGTCAGCAACGCCATCGACGCGCTCGAAGGGGAAGACCGCCCGAACGCGAAGCTCGCGGTGCAGGCGATTCTTGAACCTGACGGGAAGTGGGCGAAGGTGATCGTGATGGACAACGGTCCTGGCATCCCGGCGGAGAAGTTCGACGCCATCTTCCGCCCGTTCGTGAGTACGAAAGGCAGTCGCGGCACGGGGTTGGGCCTGCCAGTGAGCCGCAAGATTGTCCGCGAACACGGCGGCGACATCCTCGTCCAGAGCGTCATCGACAAGGGCAGCAAGTTCACCATCCAACTGCCGATGAAGTCCGCGTTCACAGGCGATGCGAACAACGGCGCTGGGATGCCTCCACTGCTTCCACCTCCGTCGGAGTGACAAGTCACGAGTTACGAGTCACAAGTCACGAGTGAAAGCAGCAGAGGTTTTTTGGTCCTCTCCTCGTGACTCGTCACTCGTGACTTTGCCCCGTACAGATTACCCACACCGCACCTCTTCGCGGACCGGGCGCCACTCGCCACATGGCGCCACCGGAACGATTCGTCACATCTGTTTTGTAAAAATGACACGCGCGCAATTTCACCGCAACCGACCATGACAAAGAATAGAAGTACGCCCCCGCGGCGCGGCGAGTCGTAACAGTCGTTACGCCCCTCGCCCACCGGTGAGGTTCACCATGTTTACGCACCTGCCGACATCGAAAACTCTTCGCACGCTCGCCGGACTTGCCTGTGTGGCAGGGACCGTCGTCGCAGGCACATTGTACGCGGCGGACCCGCGACAGAACGCACCGGTCGCAAAGCCAGTTGCAATCTCAGATGTTGCGCTGGCCCGCTCCGTTCTCACCGCGTTCGACGCGGACCCGGTGCTCAAGGATGTGAACATCCTCGTGAGTGTGGTGGACCGCGGCGCCGTGATCGGCGGCCCCGTGAACAGCGAGGAACTGAAGAAACGTGCGGAAGCGGTTGTTCGCACGGTCCCTGGCATCGTGGCGGTAAAGAACACTTGCTTCATCGAAGCCGACCCAGACCCGCTGCTGCGTGCGGTGGCCGAACGACTGAAGCCGGACGCGAAGCACACCGCGACCGCGCCGCTTCCGGGCGTCTCGATCCCGCCGGTCGCCGCGGACGGGTTCATTCCGCCGGTGCCAACCCAGCCGCCGACGGACCTCGTCGCGGTCGCTCCCAACAAGACGGTTGTGGCGCAGCACCCAAACCTGCTCGGCACGCCGGTGGTCAGTGTACTCGGCGCACCGGTACGCCCGGGCGTGGTGGTTAAGGTCCAACCGGTCGCGCCGATCGCGCCTTCGACGGCGCCCGGCGTGCTGACCGGTTCGAGCACGAAGCCGGCCGACATCCTGTCCGCGGTCGCCGCAATCCGCGCCACGGACGCAAGGTTCGGGAAGCTCGCGGTGGAAATGAAGCCCGACGGTGGGCTGTTCGTGACCGGAGCGGTTGCAAAGACGGCCGACGTGTGGGCCTTCGCCGCCGAAGTTCGGAAGGTGCCCGGCGTGGTCCGCGTCGCGGTGGACCCGAACCTGGTGAAGTGAATCGCAGAAGACGAAATCCGCCACAGATCAGACACAGCTCAGACAAGAACTAGGTTCACATGAGGAGAGATTCAGGACTCTTCTTCTGCACTTGGCTTCTTGTCTGAGCTGTGTTCATCCGTGGCTGATTTCGTCTTCTGCTTTTACCGTGCGGCGGCTCTTCTTTTCTCCCGCGTCCGTTCGCGCTCTAGAATTCGCGGCAGGAGGCCGATCGCATGCGTGTGCTGGTGGTCGCAGACATCCACGGCAACCGGGCCGCGCTCGAAGCGGTTCGCGAACCGTTCGATCTGTGCCTGTGCGTCGGCGACATCGTCGATTACGGCCCGGAACCGGCGTGGTGCGTGGACTGGGTGCGCCAGAACGCGACCCACTGCGTACGCGGCAACCACGATCACGGCGCCTCGCAGAACGTCGACATTCATGGCGTCGGCGGGTTTCGCTACCTCACCTCGGTCACGCGGCCACTCACGGTGGCTGCTCTCTCCACCGACCAACGACGCTACCTCGCTGAGTTGCCCACGTCTCGCATGTTCACGCTTGACGGCAAACGGTTCCTGATGGTTCACGCCACGCCGCGCGACCCGATGGACGAGTACGCCTCGGCCAACACCGCGTTCTGGGCGCCACGTCTCGCGCGTCTCAAGGTCGATTGCGTACTCGTGGGGCACACGCACGTGCCGTACACGCTTCGGGTTGGCAGCACGCTTGTCGTGAACCCTGGTAGCGTCGGGGTCAGCCGCGACGGGAACCCACGCGCCGCTTACGCGATCATCGACGGGGGCGAGGTGCGGTTGAAGCGGACTGAATACTCGATCGAGGACACGGTGGCCGCCACCGAAGCGAAGGTGCGCGACGAGACCGCGCGACTGATGCTCGCCGACATCTTCCGCACCGGCGGGATGCCGACGAGGTGGCTCCACAACGGCACCGCGACCAACGGCAATGGCGCACACTGACCGCGCGAAGCCGAAGGCACACACCGAGGTCCACCGATCTCCAAGGGCGGTGTCATCTGGGAAGAACCGCTCGACCGGTGCAACGGGAAGGATCTGGACAAGGTCGCAGGCAAATTCGAGTTGAGCGACTTCAACGCACACGACGAACTGGACGAGAACCTGCTCGCCAAACCATGACCATCGGGTGCAAGCTTTACTTGCGCGTTGGGCTTGCACTTCCCCTTGTGTCCTGGGTTCCCGCCGCTATACCCCAGCCGAACTCACGGGCGCTGGAGAGCAGACATGCGAGCGTTCATCGCTCTGGTCATCGCGTGTGTGGCGACTGGGTGCTACCACGACAAGTACAATGTGAACGGCCCTAAGGTGGAAGAATACCACCTCCCGCCAAACGAGGCGCGCTTCGACGAGCCTGACAAGGCGGGCTACCGCGCGCCGCCCGCGCCGAAGAAGGAAGAGAACCTCAAGGATCGCGGCAAGGGTGGCCCCGGTGGTGGCCTCGGCGGGTTCTGACGGTTCCATCGATCACGCGACATGCACTGATTACGCTCGCGGCCGGATGCGTCGGTTGTGGCCGGCGTTTCGGCGGTAGCGGTGTGCAAATTCCTTCTCCTTCCCATTTTCACAGAACTGCGGCGACGGAAACCGTCTCGAGGACGATCTCCACATGAGCTTCCCCTCGTGACCGCGGGGAGACCCCGTGGAGTACCTCGTGTCGCGCACCTTGTTCACACTCACGTTTCTGCTCGTTCTGACCATCGGTCCGGTCGCCGCCGGTCCCGGCGGGTTATTCGTCCGCAAGCCAAAGGTCGACGATGCGAAAGCACGCGTTCTGGTCGAGACGCTGAAGAGCGACCCCGATGAGAAGAAACGGAAGACCGCTGCCGACGAACTCGGCGGAGCCGACCCGCGGACCTGCCCAGACGTGGCGCCGGCGCTGGTCGTCGCGCTGCGTAAGGACGCATCCACGTCGGTCCGGGTCGAAGCGGCCGAGGCGCTCCGTCACCTCGGCGAAACGTTCCCGCAAGCCGGCGCCGCGCTCGAAGCCGCCGTGGAGAGCGACCCGTCGCCGCTGGTTCGTCTCGCCGCAAAACGAACGCTGTGGGAGTACCACCTGAACGGCTACCGCATCACGAAGATCGAGGACGACGCCACCGCGCAAACGATTGAACCGCCAATCGCCAGCCCCAGCGGACCGCGTCCCACGGTAGCGTTCGCTTCAGCCCCGCAGGCTGTCGTGCTGCAGGTGCCGCAGGTCGCGTTGCCGCCCGCACCGCAGTTGCCGCAGGTCGCGACGCAGCCGGTCCCGCCCGGTCCACGTCTGTTCTGGCCGAACGTCCTGCCCGACGGGCGGGTCGCGCTCCGATCCGCGTTGAACCTCGGACCGCCACCGGTTCTGAACCTGACAAACGAGCCGCCGCTCGCGACGAAACCGCTCGGCCCACCGCCGGTCACGGTGGAAGTACCGAGATGGACGCCGGAACCGCCGCTCCGCATTCCGGTGCCGCCGACTATGGAGTCGCTTTCACCTGGCTACGTGCCAACGCTCCCGCCCTTCCAACCGAATCTGCCTTCGGTGGTCACGCCGCCGGGGAAATGATTTCAGAAGGTGCGAGCGACGAGTGCCGAGTGACGAGCGAAAGACAAAAGACAGAAGTGGCGAGTTGCGAGCGAGAGACAAGAACCATTCGGCTTCTTGTCTTTCGCTCGCAACTCGCCACTCGTGACTCGCAACTCTCTGCGTTAAGCGCCTTGGATTTGGCGAACGGCCTGCTGCGCGGCCTTGCGCAGCGGTTCAGACGCCTGGCGGGCAGCCTCTCGCAGTTCGACGATTGCCCCAACCGCAGGCGGACCGATGCGCCCGAGCGCCTGCGCCGCAAACACGCGACAGTTCATCTCCGTTGAGGGTCCCTCGGACCCAGTCATTTGACGTGGCGTGAGCGTCCCGCTTTCGGCGCTGACTTCGGTCGTGGTGAACGTGAAGGTTGGCGGTGGCGTTCGTGTGAGTGCGACGCCTGAGCCGCGAAGGATGCGTGTCAGGAACGGCACTGCGGACCGCGCCGGAGCGCCCATCCAACCGATCGCGAGGGCCGACTCGCCGCGCACGAACGGGTCCGCGTGTTGCAAGTGAGCGATGAGCGTGGCGAGCGCGGGTGAACCGATCTGGCTGAGCGCCTTCGATGCGAGCCGGCACAGCACGATATTCGTGCCACGCATCGCCTCCGCGAGCGAGCCGACGCTGTCCGCACCGTCGGTGCCCAGGTTCCCGAGCGCCTGGGCTGCGCCGCTCGCGGTCCGCGGGTCGCCGTCTTTCAATGACTGGCACAAATCAGAAAGCGCCGGACGCGCGAGCGGGCCAAGTTTCCCCAAAGCCCAGACCGCGTGTCGGCGAACGTACTTATCGGCGTGCCCGAGCATCGTAACGAGCGTGGGCAGCGATTCCGGCCCCATGCCGCCGATCGCGTGTGCGGCGGCTTCGCGCACCTTCGGGTCTTCGTCGTCGATGGCGCCCACAAGACTCGGCGTCGCGTCGCGTGCAAGCCACCCTAATCGGCCCAGGTCTTTGGCCGCTCGCAGCCGGTAGGCCGGGTCGGGGCTCCGCAGCGCGCAAACGAGCGTGGGGAGCGGGTCGGCGGTGGTCGTCGCACTTGGTTGTTGCACGCTTGGTCCGTCGCTCCGCGGGAACTCGGCGCGTGGTTGACTCCGCCAACCACACGCAACCTTAGTTCACCCCGCCCGTCCTGCAACCGACCCGCCCCGGTTTTGACCGTGCGCGAATTCTGCTCATGTCAGAGGACGCCGTTCACGCCGCTTCACAACAACAACCCCCGCAAGGATGCCGAGGAAGAAGGCGAAGAACGTTCCTCGGGACGACCAAGTGCCGAACACGACCGCCGCGTTGACGACGACGAACGCGATGAAGCCGTGGATCGTCCACTTCAACCAACCCGGGCGAGCGAGGTACGAATCGAACGCGACCCACGCCCAAAGTACATCCGCGAGCCACACCAGCGCGAACATGTAGTTCACGAAGATGCCGTCGCCGAAGCCGCCGACCTGCCGCGTGTGTTCCCACGCCAATTCGTGTGACCAGCCGTGTCCCAAGTGGAACGCAACCGCGATGTGAACCCAACACAACACGCAGCCGAGTGACCAATCAAAGCGCGGGACAAAATTCACTCCCGTCCGCGGATCGGGCCTGGCGAGCACGACCAACCAACCAAAACACCAACAGAAGACAGGCCACTTCGCGGACCTGACAATCGCCCGGTTCGCGGTGTCGGTTCCGATAGGTTCGGCCAGCGCGATCACCGGTTCGGCCAGCATCACGGCAGTAACGGTAAGGCACATGACGCCCACCAATTGAACCCGTCGCGACTCCGTCATACATCACCATTCCTCTCCTTCGCTGCGATCCAGTCTACTACGCGGAGTTGCGCATGAGTCGCCGAACGAAGATCGTTGCCACGCTCGGGCCGGCGACCGACTCGCCCGACATGCTCGACGCGATCCTCCGGGCCGGCGTCGATGTCGCACGCGTCAACTTCTCCCACGGCGTACCGGAAGAACACATCGGCCGCGTCTCGCGGTTCCGCGCCGCGGCGATTCGCGTGGGAAAGTTCGCCGCGGTCATGGCCGACCTTCCTGGGCCGAAACTCCGCGTGAAGATGTCCTCGCTGCGGTTCCTCAACGTCGGCGACGTGGTGCATTTTTCGCTCACGAGCGTGCCCGTCGATGTCTCGGACCTTGTCATCACCGAGCCTGAGATGCTCACGGACGTCCGCCCGGGGCACCGGATGCTGCTCGACGACGGGCGGCTTCAACTCGAAGCTGGCGAAACGAGTAACGGACGCGTTGCGGCGTGTGTGACCGTAGGCGGCACGCTTCACCCGAACAAGGGGCTGAACCTGCCGGATACACCGCTCACGATGGCCGCGCTCACCGAACGCGACCACGCAGCGCTCGCTATCGCCGCACGCACAGGCGTGGACTGGGTCGCGGTGTCGTTCGTGCGCGGCCCGGAAGCCGCCGCCGAAGTGCGCGCCGCGTGCAAGGCCGTGGGAATCGACGTGCCGGTACTCGCGAAGATCGAGCGCCCGGAAGCGGTCGGACGCGCGGGCGCCATCATCGCGGCGTTCGACGCAATCATGGTGGCCCGCGGTGACCTCGGCGTCGAACTTCCACTTGAGTGCGTGCCCACAGTGCAGAAGACGCTCATCGCCCAGGCTCGCGCGGCGGGCAAACCGGTCATCACCGCGACCGACATGCTCGACTCGATGCGGAACAACCCGCGCCCGACACGCGCCGAGGCGGGCGACGTGGCGAACGCGATCTTCGACGGCACCGACGCGGTGATGCTCTCCGGTGAAACGGCGGTTGGCTCGTACCCGGTCGAAGCGGTCGCGTGTATGCACCGCATCGCGGTGGAGACGGAGGCGCACATCCACCACACACGCGCCGCGCACGCCGCAGTGTACGACGCGACCAGTGACGAGATCGACGACCCAATCACGCTGGCCGCGTGTTCGCTCGCTGACGAAGTCGGCGCGACCGCAATCGTGACCCCCACACTCTCCGGGCGCACGGCGAGGCTGGCCGCACGTTTCCGACCGTGGGCGAGCGTCGTGGCGGTCGCGCCGACGGACGCGGTATTGCAGCGTCTGGCGCTGGTGTGGGGGATCACGCCCGTGCGGATGACGGCCGTAGCGCCCGGTGGCGACCGCATGGCAATCGCAGTGCAGGACGCGTTTGTCGCCGGCACGGTGAAGGCCGGCGAACGTGTTGTCGTG
Source organism: Planctomycetia bacterium (assembly GCA_005772955.1). Classification (GTDB taxonomy): domain Bacteria; phylum Planctomycetota; class Planctomycetia; order Gemmatales; family Gemmataceae; genus Gemmata. The sequence continues at coordinate 7,048 of SXID01000065.1, read as the reverse complement.
CTGGCTGGTCACCCGATCGCGGGCGGCCCGCGTTTCCCCACTGTGCGCGTTGTGCGAGTCGGCGAAGGCGGCACGGCGAACGAGCCATAGAGATCGTGCCGCTTGCGGCTTCGCGGGATGCGAGCGAGGAGATACTCGCGAAGCCGCGAGCGGCTTCAAACTCCCCCTCCCCTTACAAGAGGTTTGGGCCGAGAGGTTCTTCGCTCCGCGCCGCCTACCAATCCGCATCTCCCCAGGCACGACAGAACTCCCGTTGAGCTAACGAGTGATTGTTATTCCACACCGCGTCCGGGCGCGGCCACCGACGAAAGATGTAACGCCGGAACCGCAGGGCGTTCTACTCGGCCGCGTAACAACCACGTATCTTCCATACCGCGTTCGTGGCGACAAGCCTATCATGCGCCAAGCAGAACGACCGACACACGGCGAGGTGCCGATGACCATTTCCCCACTCGACCCACGGACCCTCATCCGCCCGCGACGGAAGATCACAGGCATTTCCGCCATCCTGCTCCCCTTCACCGAATCCGGCGACATCGACTGGACCGGTTTCGCGGCTCACTGCGTCCGCACCGCCGACGCCGGGCTGACGCCAGCGGTGAACATGGACACCGGGTTCGTGAACCTGCTCACGACCGAACAAAAAAATGCGGTTCTGGACGCAACCCGTTCTGCACTGGGCGGAAAACCATTCGTCGCGGGCGCATTTGTTGGTGATGCTCGTGGGGCGTCATTCGATCCGAATGGATACCGGCAGGCGGTCGCGGCCGTGGTGGAACGCGGCGGTACGCCGGTTATCTTCCAGAGTCACGGCCTGACCACGCTACCGGACGGTGAGTTGCTCGCGGCCTACGACACAGTCAGCCGTGACTGCGATTCGTTTATCGCGTTTGAACTGGGAACGATGTTCGCTCCGTTCGGGCGGATCTACGATCTGGAACTGTTTCGCGGAATGATGGGAATCCAAAAGTGCTCCGGGGCGAAACACTCCTCACTGGCGCGCGAACCCGAGTGGCGGCGGTTGATGCTGCGCGATGCCGTGCGCCCGGATTTCAAGGTGTTCACGGGAAACGATCTCGGCATCGACATGGTGATGTACGGGAGTGACTACCTGTTGGGACTCAGCACCTTCGCCCCTGACCTGTTCGCGCTACGGGATGCGTATTGGTATTCAGGAGACGTGCGATTCCACGAGTTGAACGACGTCCTCCAGTATCTGGGATTCCTGGCATTCCGCGTGCCGGTGCCGGCCTACAAGCACTCGGCGGCGATGTTCCTGAAACTGCGCGGGTGGATCGGGTGCGATGCCACACACCCGCGAAGCCAAACCCGCCCGGAGTCCGACCGTGAATTGCTCCTCGGGATTGCCGACCAACTCGGACTTTCCCACACTTGACTGGTCTCCATTGCTGGCCCTTTAGAGGAGGACACTGTGTCTCTGGATGACACCACTCGGTTCCCAAACACACAGGTTCCACGTCTGCGTGTGCTGGTGGTGGACGACGAACCGGGCATCCGCACAATCGCGCGGCTGATGCTGGAACGCGCGGGCTACGTGGTGGAAGAGGCAGCCACAGCGGCCGAAGCGATCCGCGTTGCCGCAACGGCCGAGTGCCCGTTCGCTGTCGTTCTGATAGACGTTTCGCTCCCCGACCGAAGCGGGATCGAGGCACTACCCGACCTGCGGCTCATAACAGCTCGCTCGCGGATCGTTCTGACGAGCGGACGGTCGGAAGAAGACCACCCCGACCACGGCGCCGACGGGTACCTACCCAAACCGTTTTCGCTCGACCAACTCCTCGCCATGGTCCGCGCCGTCACCGCGCTCACGCCGCGTTGAACGATAGAAAGACCCACCCACTCCTCTCCTAAAAAGGAGAGGAGTCAGAGCCGCTTGCGGCTTCGCAGACGTCCGCGCCGACGAGAAAACTGGTTCGCTTCCCGATATTATGCGCTGTGCGCCAAACGGAGAGGCACCGTGCTAGTCCCCAATGACATCGTATCGGCCTTCGAAGCGGCCGGTTTTACCCATCTCGTGTGGATTCCCGACAGTCACCTGGGGACGTGGGAGTCTGCGCTCCGCGGGTCGCGGCTCGCGCCCCTTCGCGTGTGCCGTGAAGGGGAAGCCATGGCGCTCGCGGCCGGGTTGATGCTCGGCGGTGCGAAACCGCTGGTCGTGATCCAGTGTACTGGGTTCTTCGAGGCCGGGGACGCGGTGCGGAACGTTGCGCACGACATGAAACTGCCGCTGAAACTCATCATCGGCGTGCGGAGCGAACGCGCCTCGCACGCCGGCAAGAGCGGCGACAACTGCCCGAAGTTCGCCGAGAAACTGGTTCAGGCGTGGGAACTGCCGCACGTGCGGTTCGACCCGACCGAAGCGGACGTGGCGCAACTCGTGACCGCGCTGAACACGCTCACCGGCCATGGCGCCGCGTCCGCGATCCTCTGGGCGGAATGAACCCCATGATGACTCACCGTGACGCACTCGAAGTGCTGGTCGCCGTGCGCACCGAACAGGTCGTGATTACGACGATGGGTTCGGTCGCAATCTGGCCGCAGTTGTCCGATTCGCCGCTCGACTTCCACTACCTGCCGTCGAGTATGGGACAAGGCGTTCCGCTCGGTCTTGGGTTGTGCTTCAGTCAACCGGGGCGCGGGGTGATCGTGCTCACCGGCGACGGCGGGTTGCTCATGAACCTTGGTTGCCTCGTCACCGCAGCGCAGTTCACGGTCCCGCTGTACACCGTGCTCATCGACAACGGGTTGTACGAAGTGACCGGCGGGCAAGCAGTAGCAAACGCGACTCGTACCGACTTCGCCGCGATCGCACGCGGTGCGGGCATTCCGCGCGTCTACGAATGCGATTCGCGCGCCGCGTGGGAAGCGGTCGCGGTGGAGGCGCTCACCGGGAGCGGCCCGGTGTTCGTGTCTTTGAAGGTGCAAGGGGAGCTGGGCAAGCCGACACCATCCGCGCCGCGCCCTATGGCCGAACAGATCACGCGGTTGCGAGAGGCACTGGGATGAGTCACGCTGCGAGGCGGCTCGGATCGACCTGAGTTACCTGAAGACGCGCGGTGAGGATCGGCTTCTTCGCCTTCAACACCAGGACGCGACCGATAAGCCGTTCGAGAAGCGTCAGCGGCAGGATGCGCCAGGCGTGCGGCAGTTCGCCCCGGCGCAGGTGGCGCTTCATCATGCGGTGTTCACCGAACCGGGCAAACGCGCGGCGCAGTTCACGGGCAGTGGTCTTCGGCGCGGTCGTAGGGTCCGGCGGGCGCCGCCAGAAGATTCGCTGGAGTGGCAACAGCCGCTCTTGCCAGAACGCGGTGTCGTAGTGTGCCGGGAATAGCCCGATCACCTTCCCGCCGGGCTTCAACACGCGGAACAACTCGTTGATGCGGAGCGGATCCGGTTTGGTCGCGTTGTAGAGCGTGTTCCACGTGACTACGTCGAACGCGCTGTCCGCGAACGGCAATTGCGGACCAGTCAGCGTGACGAACTCGGCGGAAAGGCCGTGACGCGCGAAGTTGTCCTGAATCAGGTGCGGGTATTCGTTGGGCGTCGCCGCGACGGTGACGTTCGTGCCGGTGCGGGCGTAGTGAACCGCGTCGGTGCCGAGACCGCAGCCGAGCACCAGGAGCGACTCGCCGGGGTGGCGGCCAAACTCCAGCGCGTGCGGCAACCAGCGGCCGTGGCGCTGATACCGTTTTTGCTCTAACTCATCAAACCACGCTGCGGAATACGGTTCGCAGTCGCGTCGGCCGCGGCGGACCGTGGGCGGGCGGATCAGTTCGTGCGTGGCGACGGTGTGCGGATCGGGCGCAAGCGAGCTAGTCGCGACCGGCATTGGAAGCGGTGTGGCGTGTTCCGCCGAGCCACCCGGCTCGACCGCGAACAGCTTCAGGTTACTGATCCCGCTATCCATCAATCGCACACCGTGCCATCTCCGGGTAAGATCACCGCACCCCATACCGCGAATGCGGAAGATGGTCAAGTGCAAGCGAGAACGGCGGTGCGGCGTGTCGAATCACGGCGGAGGAACTATGAGCCGGTTCTGGAGTGTGGTGAAGCGAACGGTCACAGGCGACGCCAGCCCGCCGCCCGATATTGAGGCGACACTGGTCGCGCTACGCGCCAAGACACCCGCACCCGTGTTCTGGCTCCTCGGGAAAACGCAATCCGGCAAAACGTCGCTCGTGCGGTTCCTCACAAGCGCCGAAGATGCCGCGATCGGGTCCGGCTTTCGTCCCTGCACCAAAACCTCCAGGCTTTACCAGTTCCCCACCCCCGACGCGCCGCTGCTCACATTCCTCGACACCCGCGGCGTGGACGAACCCGGTTACGACCCCACCGAAGACATCGCTCAGTTCGACCCGACGGCGCACGTCGTCATTGTGACGGCGAAGGCGACCGACTTCGGGCAGGGGAACGTGCGGCACACGCTGGAGCGTGTCCGCGAGGCAAGCCGCTCGCGCCCGGTTGTTCTTGTCATCACGTGTTTGAACGAAGCGATCCCGCGCCAACCGCACCCGACGCCGTACCCGTTTAGCGGGTTGGACGAGGCAGCATCAGGGGGTTTACACCCCCCGCTCGCCCAAGAGGTGCCACAGCATCTTCGTGAGTGCATCGACGAGCACCGGCGAGCATTCGCGGGGTTGTTCGACGTGTGCGTGCCGATCGACCTGACAAAAGCTGAGGACGGATTCGCCGAACCAAACTACGGCGGCGAACAGTTGAAGCAAGCACTCCTGAAAGTGCTTCCGGCGGCGTACCGCCAGACGCTACTGCGGTTGAAGGAAGCGACCGACACATTGAAGGACGCGCATCAGCGGCACGCGGAGCCGATCATTCTGGGCTACACGTCGCTGGCCGGAACAGCGGGCGCGGTGCCGATACCGTTTGTGGACATGGTGCTGTTGCCGGGCATTCAGGCGAAGATGGCGCACCACCTCGGCCAGATTTACGGCCAGCCGATGACGCCGGAGCGACTGCGCGAACTGGCCGCCGCGATCGGCGTCGGGATGATCTCGCGGCAACTGGTACGGCAGGTGGTGAAGTTCATTCCCGTTGTCGGGTCGGCGTTGGGCGCGACCGTGGCGGCGGCTTCCACGTACGCTCTGGGCCGCGCGCTCTGTTTCTACTTCGAGGCAGTGTGCGAGGGGCACATTCCCACGCCCGACGCCTTACGGAAGTTCTATCACGAGCACTACTCCGCTGCCGAGAAGCAGTGGAAGGCCGACCATCCGATGGGGGAGAAGGAGAGCGGAACCTCTCCCCCCAACCCCCTCCCCTAAGAAGGGAAGGGGAGCCAAATAGTCACGATCTCCTGCCGCTTCCCGATCTGTCCAACTCTTCCTCCCCCTCTCTTCTTAGGGGAGGGGGTTGGGGATAGAGGTTGCCTCTATGACCCGGCTCCGCATCGCGATCCTGATCGTGCTGTTCGTGACCCCGTTCGCGTTCCTCATGGGCGCGGGCGGCTACCACCTCTGGACGACCGGATGGGTCGTGTGGACGTGGTGGCCGATGGTGCTGTGCATCACCCTCGCGTATTTCCTCGCATGGCGGTGGACCCGACGCAGCCCGCTTCCTTCCACCGATGACCAACCGGGCTACTGGACCGACCGCGACAAGGCGGCGTGGGCGAAGGTGACCGAAAAAGCGAAGTCGTTCGAGGCGATCACCACGAAGCAACTCGAAGACCCGAAGCACTACAGCGACCTCGCGCTGGATCTCGCGAAGCAGGTCGCGGAGTTGTACAACCCCGGTGCGGCCGACCCGTTCGACCACCTCACGCTGCCAGAAGTGCTCGCGTGCATCGAACTCGCGTCCGCCGATCTCGATGAGTTGGTGCAGAAGTACGTGCCCGGTTCGCACATGCTCCGCATCCGCGACCTGAAACGCGCGCGCAAGGCGGTCGAGTATTACAAAGCGGGCCAAAACCTCTACTGGGCCGGGGCCGCAATCGTGGACCCGATCCAGACGGCGTTGCGATTCCTCGCATCGAAGGCCGCACTGGGCACACTGCTCGACAAGCTCCAGAGCAACGTGATTCTGTGGTTCCACACCGCGTTCATTCACCGCCTCGGCCGCTACCTCATCGAGTTGAACAGCGGGCGGCTGAAGGTCGGCGTGAAGCGGTATCGCGAATTGCTCGCGGTGCACCAACCGCCGCCGCTCGACGACCCGAATGAGCGCCCGCCAGTATCCACGGCGCAAATCGGTGACGTGACCATCCTCGCCGCCGCCAACACATCGACCGGTCCGAAGGCGATCACGGTTGGCATTCTCGGTTCGGTGAAGGCCGGTAAGTCGAGCCTCGTGAACGCGCTGCTCGGGCGCGCCGCCGCGACCGTGGACCGACTCCCCGTGACCGCCGGCGTGCGGTGCGACTACACGCTGCCGGGCGGTCAGCCGGTCAGCATCCTCGACACCAGCGGCTACGGGCAGGACGGCCCCACTGACGAGGACTTCGCCGCCGCGGTCGAAGCGTCGCACGACGCAGACCTGATCCTTCTGGTGACGCAGGCGACCGTTCCGGGGCGGCAACCGGACGTGGACCTGCTCGACCGCTTGCGGGCGTGGGTGGCAGAAAAGCCGCACCTGAAGATGCCGCCGGTAATCGTAGTCGTTTCGCACATCGACTTGCTCAGCCCGAAGGCTGAGTGGACCCCGCCCTACGACTGGAAGACCGGCACTCGCCCGAAGGAACTAAACATCCGCGAGTGCGTGAGCGTGGTGAAGGAGCAAGTGGGCGACCGCGCGACCGACATCGTGCCGGTGTGCGGTCGCGAAGGCGAGCAGTTCGGGATCGTGGAGGGGCTAATCCCCGCGGTGGTGTCGCACCTCGATCACGCTCGCGGAGCCGCGGTCTTGAAGGCATTCGAGATGGAAGCCGGGGCGGGGAAGTATGAGAAACTCGGCGAGCAGGTGATCGCCGGCGGCAAGCAGGTGCTGAACGTGCTGAGAGACGTGTTCAAAGGAAAGTGAAGCGACATCACGCTCCGCGTGATGTCTTTATCGTAGTCATCACGCTCCGCGTGATGTC
>SXID01000064.1 GCA_005772955.1 Planctomycetia bacterium | reverse complement strand
TTCGCATCGGGGCCGCGGACGCTCTCTTGCGGTACGCGCCCGCGGAGAGCATCAGCGCGGTTCGCAAGCAACTGGCCGAACCGACAACGCCCGAAGCGGTGCGCGTCGGATTCCTGCTCGTCTTCGCCGCGTCGAACGTACCGGGCGCGCAGGTCGAGGCGCGCGACGCGCTGAAAGACCTGCCGTACCGCGTCGCGGTGCCGATCGGGTTGAGCTTCGCCAGCACAAAGGAAGGGGCCGATATCCTCCTCACCGCGGTGAAGCAAGGCAAGGCACCGGCGCGGTTGCTTCAGGAGAAGGCGATTCTCGAACGACTCAAAGCCTCGAACTTCCCCGGCTGGGAGAAGACAGTCACGGACCTGACGAAGGGGCTTCCGCCGGCGGACCAGCGGCTCGCGAACCTCATCAAGCAGCGCGGCACCGGGTTCGCAACCGCGAAGGTCGATAAGGTCGAAGGCGCGAAGTTATTCACGAAGCACTGCGCCGCGTGCCACAAGATCGGCGACATGGGCGGGAAGATCGCACCGCAGCTCGACGGCATCGGTCTTCGCGGCTTGGAGCGGTTGCTTGAGGATACGCTCGACCCGAACCGCAACGTCGATCAAGCGTTCCGCGCGCGCAGCATCACCACGAGCGACGACCGCACGATTACCGCGCTGATGCTTCGCGTGGAGGGCGAGGTGCTGGTAGTCGCGGACTTGGAAGGCAAGGAGAAGCGCATTCCAATGAAGGACATCACGACGAACCGCGAGACGCTGCTCTCCGCGATGCCCGCGAACTTCGACACCGTGGTGCCGGAAACCGACTTCTACCACATCGTCGCGTACCTGCTCGATCAGAAGACGAAAGACCCGCCACCGAAGAAGTAGCGGGCGAAGACCCCCTCTCTCCCATGAAGAGGGGGGGATTCCGTCAACACCAACCGACGCTGACCAGGGCTTCGCACTGAGCTATGCTATTCTCTTCGCTCGTGGAGCGAAAACGAACCCAATCGCCCCGACCACCGGACGGTCCCATGCCCCGCCCCATCTTGCTCTTCAGCGGCCCGTGGGCCGACCTGCCGCTCGATTCGCTCGCGACCAAGGCCGCGGGTTTCGGCTACGCCGGCTTTGAACTGTGTTGCTGGGGCGATCACCTCGAAGTGCAGCGTGGCCTCTCCAACGACGGCTATTCCCCAGCGCGCCTCGACCTGCTTGCCCGCCACGACCTACAAGTCCCCGTCATCGCGAACCACAAGGTTGGGCAGGCCGTTTCCGACGTCATCGATAAGCGGCACCAGGCACTGCTCCCTGACTACGTCTGGGGCGATGGCACACCCGCGGGTGTGCAGCAGCGCGCCGCGGAGGAGATGAAAGCGACGTTCCGGTTAGCGGAGCGGCTCGGCGCGGGCGTCGTGAGTGGCTTTACTGGCTCTCCTATCTGGGGCTACGTCGCGGGGTATCCGGCCCCAAAGCAGGACATCATCACGGACGCGATGCGCCAGTTCGCGAAACAGTGGCACCCGATCCTCGACGCGGCTCGCGAAGCGGGGGTGCGGTTCGCGTGCGAAGTGCATCCGGGGCAACTCGCGTTCGACCTGTACTCCGCGGAACTGGTTCTCGATGCGCTCGACGGGCGCGAGGATTTCGGCTTCACGTTCGACCCGAGCCACATGCACTGGCAGGGTGTCGATCCGGTAGAGTTCTTGCGTCGGTTCCCGGACCGCATCTATCATGTGCATATCAAGGACGCGCAACTAACGCTGAACGGGCGAGCCGGTGTGCTGGCAGGTTACTGGCCGAGCGGCGATCCAAGAGCGGGCTGGCAGTTCCGCTCGCCCGGTCACGGCGGCATCGACTGGCCCGCGATCATCCGCGGGCTAAATGCGATCGGCTACGACGGCCCGCTGTCAGTAGACTGGCACGATCCCGGCATGGACCGCGAGTACGGCGCGGCGGACGCGCTGCGGTTCCTGAAGTCGCTGGACTTCGACCCGCCGGCGCACGGCCCGAAGGCGTTTCGAGGGTAGTCATCACGCTCCGCGTGATGTCGCCTTCGCGGCGCGGATGCGCTTCGAGAAAACCGTGATCGCCTGCCGCAGCGCGGACATCACGCGGAGCGTGATGACTACGATGAGGAATTGACTCGCACGCACCCGCCGCGACGAGGAGACACCCATGAAATTCCCCACCTACGACGAAGCCGAAGAGCTGAAGCGCGCGTGGACGGACAAGTTCGTCCGCGTGAGGCCTGGGCACGCGGAGTACGAGCGGTTCGCCGGGAAGGTAGGCCGCGTGGTCACCGTGAACTACGGTGGGCGAGCGATCGTGGATTTCGCCGACGGCGCGTGGTACGACATCCCCGCAACGGACGCCTACCTCGAACTGATGCCGGCGGAAGAAGCGAAAGACAAGTACGACGCAACCGCCAACAGCGCCCAGAAGTTGCCCGGCCGACAGGGGTGATGCCGTGTGGATTGGTCGCCGATGGCAGAGCGCAAGCGAGTGGTTCGGCCGTCGGTCGGGGCTGTCAAAATTGTTCTTGGCCGGCGCGCTGTTCACCTCGCCGTGCTGGTGCGGTTGTGGTGGGATGTTGATCTACGTGCGAGCCATCAATCCGCACAAATACACCGACGAAGACCGCGAGTTCTTCCACAACCAGACAGAGTACCAGGAAGGAACGCCGAGCGTCGCGCGGCGGCTGAAGGCGGAGATGGAATCGATCCAAGACCCAGATGAGGCGCTCCGTCAACATCCCGACTGGGCCTTGGTTCGATTCCCAAACGGGCAGTGGCTCTTCGGTCACGGGGTAAACAGTCACGGGCTTCGCGTCGGCAGGGGTACGCTCGTCGTGAAGGACAGTCGCGGGCAGGTGCGCATCTTCTTCGGTCACGTTTGCGGCACAAATCAGTTCCTGGACAACCCCGACTTTTGGCAGTTCCAATCGCTCAACAACTTTTATGCGCGGGTCGCGGACGGCAGAGTGCTGCGCGAGTGGTTCCCCGACCAATAGAATTCCCCCATGCTCCTCCTGATCGACAATTACGATTCGTTCACTTACAACCTCGTGCAGCGGTTTGGGGAGATCAACCCGTTGCTGAACATGAGGGTCGTGCGCAACGACCAGATCACGCTCGACGAGATCGCGGCACTCGCACCCACACACATCGTTCTCTCTCCTGGCCCCTGCACGCCGAACGAAGCAGGCATCTGTAACGACGTACTCAAGCGGTTCGCGCCGACCGTGCCTATCTTCGGCGTGTGCCTAGGGCACCAGTGCATCGGCCACACGTTCGGCGGCGAGGTGATCCGCAACGTGCGCATCATGCACGGGAAGGTGTCACCGATTCTTCACGACGGGCGTGGGCTGTTCACAGGTATGACCAACCCGTTCGACGCAACCCGGTATCACTCGCTGGTCATCAAGAAAGAGACGTGGAAGAACCCCGACTTCGAGGTGTCCGCGTGGACCGCGGAAGGCGAGATCATGGGCGTGCGGCACAAGACGTGGCCGCTGCATGGCGTTCAGTTCCATCCGGAGAGTTTCCTCACAGTCGAAGGACCAACCATCTTGCGGAACTTTCTCGGGCTCAAGGGCATTTCGTAATTCACCCCAGTTCCTGATACACGCGCGTGTACTGCTCTACGAATCGCTCCGCGCCGAAGCGATCCGCGGCGCGGACACGTCCGGCTTCGCCCATGCGCGCGGCCGTCTCCGGGTACGCGAGCAGCATCTGGGCCTTCGTCGCGAGCGCCGGACGGTCGCCCGGCGGCACCAGATAACCAGTCACGCCGTCGTCGATGATCTCGCCCAGTTCCGGCGTGTGATACGCCACCACCGGCTTACCGGCTGCCATTGCGCGTAAGGCAAGATACTCGCCGCCCCGAACGCACGTCACCCACACCTGATCGGCGAGGAGCGTCGCGGCAGCCAGGTCCGGACGGGCGCCACTGAAGCGGATGCGGTAGTCATCGAACGAGAGCGCGCGGCCCAGCCCTTCCGCGGCCTCGCGGTCGGGGCCATCGCCAGTCAGAACCAGTTGGAGAGCGGGCGAACTGTAGCGGATCATGTCGAACACGCCGACCGCGTCTCTCGCGCCGTGCGCCGCGTCCAGGCGCCCGCCCGCGAAGATCAGTCGCGCGTCTTCGGGTACGCCCACGTCGCGACAGAACTGGGCGCGGTCGGGCGCCGCTTGGGGCAGGGTCACGGTCGGCGCAATTCGCGTGAGCCGGTCGCCGTTCACTCCGAGCCGCTGGTAGCGTTCACCTTCGGCCCAGCCGGTCGCGACCACGCGGTCGGCGCGGCGTAGTTGCCGCGCCGCGAGCCACCCGGACACACCGTCGCCGGGGATCACCGCGCCGGTCGCCACGAGTCGCGGGGCGTTGCTCTCATCGTGGCGCGCGAGACATAGTCGCGCGACAAGCACCGCGTCGGCCCCGAACGCATGCATCACTGTCGCGCCGGAATCCTGCACGGCACGGCGGAGCCGGCGCATCCCACTGAAGTCGAGAACGTTCCGCACCGGCAGTGCGGTCGCTGGGACGCCCGCGACACGCAGCGCGCCGCCTGCCGTGCCGGTCACGGGTCCGAGCGCACCGACCACGACCTCGAACCGGTCCCGCGGCAATGCGCGCGCCAAAAGCGCGAGTTGCCCCGCCGCGTCACCGTCGCCTAGGTCGGTAGTGAGAAAGAAGAGCTTCAAGGTATCGTTGTTGGTGGTTGGGTTTTGGGGTGCGCGGACGCTCGCCTCTGGCTTGCGGCTAACACAGGAGGCGAAACACCAATCACTATTCGCCCGGCTGCAAGACGCCGACGAACGGCAGGTGCCGGTACTCGTCGTTGAAGTCCAGCCCGTACCCGACGACGAACTTGTCGGGGATCGTGAACCCGACGAAGTCCGGCTCGAACGGCACTTCCTGCCTGCCGATCTTCCGCAGCAGCACGCCTACCTTCACCGAAGCCGCGCCGCGGTCGATCAGGAGCGCGACCACGCGTGTCAGCGTCTTACCTGTGTCGAGGATGTCGTCGAGTAACAGGACGTGCTTGCCAGCGATGTCCGGCAAGAGTTCGTCGCGGATCTCCAACTTTCCGGCGATGAACGTCTCGCCGCGGTAGCTCGACGCGGTGATGAACGCGACCCGCAGCGGCAGGTCGATGCGGCGAATCAGGTCGGCCGTGAACATGAGGCAACCGGTCAGGATGCCCACCACCGTGACCGGCCGCCCATCGTACACGCGAACGATCTCGGCGGCCAGTTCATCCACGCGCGCGTAGATCCGGTCGGCGGGGATCAGCACTTCCATTCGAGCGCCTCCGGGGTAGACGCATAGTGTCGCGTTTCGCGTTTGAAGTTTCAAGTTGCCACCGGACGGAACCCGTCGCGACTACACTGAACACATCGGTCGCGGTGAACTCGAAACTCGAAGCGCGAACCTTACCATGGCCAAACGGCTCGACCACGTCCTCGTCATCGACATCGAATCGACGTGCTGGGACGGCGGGTTCCCGCCGAAGGGCGAGACGAATGACATCATCGAGATTGGATTAACCCCGCTCGAACTGAGCAGCGGGCGGCGGCTCGAAAAGCGGAGCATCCTCGTGCGCCCGGAGCGCTCGAAGGTCAGCCCGTTCTGCACGAGCCTCACCACGCTCACGCAGGAGCAGGTAGACACCGGCATTCTCTTCAAGGACGCGTGCAAGATCCTCGAAAACGAATACCTGTCGCAAGAACGGCTGTGGGCGAGCTTCGGCGACTACGACCGGCGTCAGTTCGACAAGCAGTGCCGCGACGAGGGTGTACGCTATCCGTTCGGCCCCAGTCACATGAACATCAAGACGCTCTGCGCAATTTCCAGAGGGCTGCCAACCGAGATCGGGTTGCCCCAAGCAATGGCACTCCTCGGGCTGCGCCTCGAAGGCACCCATCACCGCGGTCACGACGACGCGTGGAACATCGCCGCTGTGTTGTGGGAACTGATCAAGAAGTTCCGCGGGTGAGGCGTTGCCCCACGTGTCCAAGAGCGCGACTAAACCTCGGAAAGAACTCCGGTGCTGCTGCCGAACTTGTCCATCTCCAGGCCCATCTGTTGCAGCATCCGAACGAACAGGTTCGACATCGGCTTGTTGTTCTTGCGGTCGAACGCGACGTGACCCGCGTGCTTGAACCCGCCGCCCGCGAGGATGACCGGCAGGTTGTCGTTCGTGTGCGCGGACGCGTTGCCCATGCTGCTCGCGTGGACAATCGCGGTGCGGTCGAGCAGCGGCGTACCGCCGTCATCGGTCGCCTTCAACTTGCCGAGGAGGTCGGCGAATAGCTTCATCTCTGCCTCTTCGATCAGCGCGAGTTGCTTCAACTTCGCGTCGTCCTGCCCGTGGTGCGAGGCGTCGTGATGCGCGAGCGTGAGGCCCGGCAGCTCGAGCCGTTCGTTGTGCGACCACAGGTACAACGAGATCACACGCGAAGAGTCGGTTTGCAGCGCAAGGTGAACCAGATCGTACCACTGACGCTCGCGTTCGAGCATCTTGCCGTCGGAGACGTGATCCTCGGTGATCGGCTTGGCGGTCACCTTGGGCTTCGCCTTCTTCACCCACGCTTGATCTTGTTGGAGCCGCTGTTCCGCTTCGCGAATCGACGTGAGCATCAGTTCCAATCGTTCGCGGTCGGCAGGACCGAGGTTCGCGGCGAGCGACTTCGCTTGCTCGCGCACACCGTCGAGGATGCTCTGGCCCGTCTGGATGCGTTCAATCTCGCGCGCGACATCCGCAGGCGTGCCGTCGATGAACATGGCCTTGAAGGCGCGCGACGCTTGCGACTCCGAAGGCAGTTTCACGCCCTTGCGATTCCACGACATGTCGCCGCCGCCAAGTTGCAGCGACGCGAACCGCGTATCACCGCCAATCTTCGCCGCGACCTCCTGGTCAAGCGAGATGGTGTTCCGCAGGTCGCCGGGGCGCATGCCTTCGGGTGACACTCCGGTGTAAAGCGCGACATCGGCGCCGTGTCCGGCGCTGTACCCGCGGTGCGACATGCCCGAGAACACTGTGAAGTGGTCGCGGTGTTCTTGCAGCGGCTTCAGTAGACGGGTGATTTCGTAGTCCTTGCCGTCCTTCGTCGGGAACAGATTCGGCGTGTGAAGGCTGAGCGGCCGACTGATGAGGAGCATCCTTTTCGCGTGCATACTCGCGGCTTTTTCCTCGGCACCGCGGCCAGTGGGAAGCATCGCATCGAGCAGCGGGAGACCGATGGCGACACCCGCGGCGCGGAGGAGTGTGCGGCGATGGAGAGGCATCGTGATCTCCGAGGATGTAGTCGTGCGTCTACGCTCAACAGCTCTACGCGTGCTGGTCTCGTTCTTCGCCCGGTCCCGAAACACCAGGGTAAGCAACATTTGCTTCGGCAAAAGGGTTTTCAGGCCATACGCCCAGTGGGACTCGAACCCACGTTTCCGCAGAGCAGACTAATAGCCTATTCTCACAACGCCTGTAATTCCAACGACATCTTGCGAGGACGTGGCGCCCGGCGAGGTCACGCTGACACAGGCCACGCGGGAAGCCGATCTTCTCGGGTTCACCGCGGACGAAGCGCAAGAATACGTCCGACGCGGTGGCGAAGACTCACCCACCAATCGGAAGACAATCGCATCGCCAGTTCCTCCTTATCCGCTTCTGGTTGTTCCTCAAGTAGTTCCGCGTCTCCGACACCAAACGACGCGGGCCGCGGCGATCCTAAACCGATTTCGGTTCGCCTCGCAATTGTCAGTCCCCAACTCAGCGGAAAAACCTGTCGCGAGAATCATTCCGGGGCCGAGATTTCCGGCGCGAGACAACATTTCGTTCAGTTGTCGGGCAACTATCCTCCGGTTGCTTCGATCAGAAGGTACGACACGTCAACCGCCGAGAGCGCCTCGCACAACACAGATCCAGGAGCTCGGCGAATGGCCAGCGACGAACCGATTCGCGTGGTTCTCGACGCAGAAACGGGCACCACGCAACTCCTCCTTCACGGGCGAGTAACAGTCGGTTGTGCGAGCCAGTTCCACGCAACCGCTCTCAAGTTGGCCGCCGGCGACACCGACGTCACCGTGTCCTGTGAAACCGCGGAGTTTCTCGACGTCTCCGCGCTCCAAATACTCCTGTGTCTGGGCCGGGATCTCATGAGCCGGGGGCGGCGGTGCGACATCACGGGCGTCACCGGCTCGCTCGGCGACGACTTCCGCCTGGCCGGGTTGGGAAGTGCGCCCGCGAAATCCTGAGAACACTCACGTCTGAGGCATGCAGGGCCGGAACGGGAGATCTGATGACGAAGACCATCCTGATCGTGGATGACTCGACGACGATGCGGCAAATGGTGGGCGACGCACTCCGCACTGCCGGGTTTACGGTCCTCGAAGGCGTGAACGGCGAAGACGCGCTGCGCAAGGTCACCGGCCTATCTGTCCAGTTGGTGATTACCGACTTCAACATGCCGGTGATGGACGGGATCGTCCTGATCAAGCGTCTCCGGGCGACGCCCGAATTCCGGTTCACGCCGATCCTGGTTCTGACGACCGAGACCGAAGTTGCCCGAAAGGAGCAGGGTCGGTCTGCGGGCGCGACGGGTTGGGTGACCAAACCGTTCGACCCAACACGCCTGGTCCAGGTGGTGAGCCGATTGGTGTCCTGAGTCTCGGCCGGCAGACGTGACGGACTACGCGCCAAGAACGCTCGCGGAGCTGAAATGCGAATCGACCCGACGAGATACCGGAAGACGTTCTTCGACGAGGCCGCCGACCACCTGGCTGCGTTCGAAGGGGCTCTCCTCCGACTGGAAAAAGGGCCGCACGACCCGGACGCGGTTGATGAGGCGTTCCGCGCCGCGCATTCCGTCAAAGGAGGTGCGGACGCAGTCGGGCTTCCGGCCGTGGCGCGATTCACTCACGCGTTGGAAGGGATACTCGCACAGGCGCGGACCCAACCCAACCCGCTCGCACGGCAGACTCTGGATCTGTTGTTAGAGGCGTTAGACATCCTCGGACGATTGCTGACGGCCGCCAAAACGGACGGCCCACTCCCGGCAGCGTTGGACGAGATGGTCACCCGGCTCACGACGGTCCTCGCCCCACCGACCGAGTACGCCATCCGGGTCACCCCGCACCCGGATGCGTTACGCGCCGGGTTGGACCCGATCCCACTGCTGCGCGAGTTGATCGGGTTGGGTGAGCACGTGCGGACTGTGATCGACGCCCTCGCTCTGCCGTCGCTCGCTCGCCTCGACCCGGAGCGGTGCTACCTCGCCTGGACGGTCTACGAACGGACGACACGGCCACGAACTGATCTGGAAGCGGTATTCGCATTCGCCCGAGACAATCTGCATGTGACGATCGAGCCGGTTGAGGCAGCAGCACCCGCAGTTCCGGTTGCCATGCCCTCGCCAGAAGTTGCTCGCGCAGTTCCGCAGTCCACGATACGGACGCTCGAGCCGCCGTCGCTCGAGCGGGCTGGGCTCATCGGTGAATTCTGTGCGGAAGCGTCGGACCACCTTGAAGCGGCCGACCGGTGCCTCCTCACGCTGGACGCGGATCCAACAGACCGTGAGGCAATCAACGCGGTGTATCGTGGGTTCCACACGATCAAGGGCGTGTCCAGCATGCTGGGAATGGACGCGGTGCGGGAATTGGCGCACGAGGCGGAGAACCTGCTGAACCTGGCCCGTGATGGCAAGGTCGTCCTCCGCGGGCCAGTTCTCGAACTGGTGTTTGCGAGCGTCGATACTCTGAAGCGGCAGGTCGAGGCCGCGCACACTTGGGCCGTCGATCGCGTGCCGCTGCCGCCGGACGCGAGCATCCCCGGCTTACTCGACCGACTCCGCAGTGCGGCGAGTGGCGTTGCGGACGGGACACCCACCCACCTGGAGCAGCCCGCGGCGAGCACCGCCCCGGCCGCGTCCCTGATCGCACCGCCGACACCACCTGGGAACACACAGTCGCCCCCACCCGCGAGCACGCCGGTTCCCGAGGTCGGCGGCACCTCGGCGAAAGCCCGGAAGGTTGTCGACAAGGAAACGGTGCGGGTCGATAAGGACCGGCTCGACCGGCTCATCAACACCATTGGCGAACTGGTGATTGCTCAGTCGATGGCCCAACAAGAGTTCGACCAACTCAATGGTAGTTCAGGCGTACTCTCGCTCGCACTCCCCGAGTTGTCCAAGATCTCACGCGATCTGCAAGAGCTTGGCTTGTCGCTCCGCATGGTTCCGATGCAGGGCACGTTCCAGAAGATGGCCCGGCTGGTGCGCGACCTCGCACGCAAGATGGACAAACCGGTCGAACTCACGCTGCACGGCGAGGAAACCGAACTCGACAAGACGGTGGTGGACCAGCTCGGCGACCCGCTCATGCACATGGTCCGCAATGCCATCGACCACGGGCTGGAAAGCCCAACCGAACGACTCGCGCTGGGAAAGCCGGTCGAAGGACACATTACGCTCCGCGCGTATCACCAGGGCGGGAGTGTGTACATCGAACTGGCTGACGACGGCAAGGGGCTCGACCGCGACCGCATCCTGAAGAAGGCGATCGAGAAGCGCATCGTGCAGGAGGGCCAGCGGCTCACGGACCCGGAAATCTACGCGATGATCTTCGAAGCCGGGTTCTCGACCGCGGCAGCCGTGACCGACGTGTCCGGGCGCGGGGTCGGGATGGACGTGGTGCGTCGCAATGTCGAGGCGCTCCAGGGCAACATCATCATCCGCACGCAGATCGGCAAGGGCACCACCTTCACCATCCGGTTACCACTTACGCTGGCGATCATGGACGGACTGATTGTGGGGCTGGTAGGCGACGTATACGTGCTCCCGCTGCTGTCGGTCGTCGAATCCTTCCGGCCGCGCCCGAGCGAGATGCACAGGGTCGCGGGGCGCGGCGAAGCAGTCACGGTCCGAGGCGAAGTTGTCCCGCTCCTGCGCTTGCACCAGATACTCCGACGCCCGTCCCGGTTCACCGACCCGTGCCATGGGCTGGTCGTTCTCGTCGAGGACCAGGGCAAGAAATACGCGTTGCTCGTGGACGAGTTGCTCGGTCAGATGCAGGCCGTGGTCAAGAGCTTGGACTCGAACTATCAGCGTGTCGAAGGTCTGGCGGGGGCAACCATCCTGGGCGACGGCCGCGTCGCGATGATTCTCGACATTCACGGGCTCGTGCAGTTGCACGCCCAGTTCGGGGCGGGAGCCCCGGAGCTTGTGGCCAACGATTCAAATACCCACTTCGGAGATCTCTCGTGAGCAGAACGGATAACGTCAACTCGACCGGACTCGCTGCCGACGGCAGTCAGTTCCTCACCTTCCTGTTGGAGGAAGAGGAATACGGCCTGGAGATCCTGCGCGTGCAGGAGATCAAAGGCTACTCAAAAATCACCCCATTGCCTAACACGCCGCGAGAAGTGAAGGGCGTGATGAACCTGCGAGGCAGCGTTGTGCCCATCATCGATCTGCGTGCCCGGTTCGGGCTGCGCGAGGCCGAGTACACCCGGTTCACCGTCATCATCGTCGTCACCGTCGGCACCAAGATCGTCGGTTTGGTGGTGGACGCGGTGTCTGATGTCCTGAACGTCGAAGCGAAGGAGATGGTCCCGACCCCGGACCTCGGTGCCGGCGTGGACACCTCCTTCTTAACCGGCATCGCCCGAACCGGCGACCGGCTCGTGTCCCTGCTCAACATCGATCGTCTCGTCGGTGTCTCGGCCGGGAGCGGCCCCGCAGCCTGAACTCAAGCGAACTCCATTAACCCGAATCACTGTGTCTAACCTGTAACTCACCCACAACACGAGGCTCACTACTCAAATGGCTACTCCAAAATCGAAGACCAAGACCAAACCGAAGGCAGCCGAAGGTGGCAAAAAGAAGGCATCGGATCGCGCCGCGACCGAGGCACAACACGTTGAGAATGCTGCGATCGTCGCGGCGCTCGGCAAGGTTCAGGCGGTGATCGAATTCACGCTCGATGGCACGGTTATCACCGCCAACGAGAACTTCCTCCGCACGTTGGGCTACTCCCTGCCGGAGATCCAGGGCCGGCACCACAGCATGTTCGTGGACCCTGCGTATGCCAACAGTAACGAATACCGCGAGTTCTGGGCACGGCTCAATCGCGGCGAAAACGTGGCTTCCGAGTTCAAGCAAATCGGCAAGGGCGTCAAGGAAATCTGGATCCAGGCCTCCTATATCGCGATCTCCGTCGTCAACGGCAAACCGTACAAGGTCGTGAAATACGCGTTCGAAATCACGGAAGCAGTGCTACTGCGGACTCAGGCTGCACGCGTTCAGTCGATGATGGACCAGGCGCCGGTCAACGTCATGTTCGCGGATCGCGACTTGAAGATTCGGTACATCAACCCGGCCTCAGTGAAGACTCTCAAAACAATCGAGCACCTCCTGCCGGTCAAGGCGGACGCCATGATGGGGCAGTTGATCGACATCTTCCACAAGAAACCCGAACATCAACGCCGGCTGTTGGCCGACCCGAACAACCTGCCCCACCGCGCCAACATCCAGGTCGGCCCGGAGACGCTCGATCTCCTCGTCAGTCCGATTTACGACCAAAACAAGAACTACCTCGGAGCCATGGTTACCTGGGAGGTGGTCACCGAGAAGCTGAAGTTGCAAACGGAAATCGCCCGGATTCAGTCGATGATGGAGCAGGCGCCGGTCAACATCATGTTCGCGGATCGCGACTTGAAGATTCAGTACATCAACCCGGCCTCAGTGAAGACTCTCAAAACAATCGAGCACCTTCTGCCCGTGAGGGCTGATCAGGTCATGGGTCAGACGATCGACATCTTCCACAAGCGTCCCGAACACCAGCGCCGGATGCTCGCCGATCCCAGAAACTTGCCCCACCAGGCCAACATCCAGGTCGGCCCGGAGACACTCGACCTCCTCGTCAGTCCGGTGTACGACCAAAGCAAGAACTACCTCGGAGCCATGGTCTCGTGGTCGGTCATCACCCAGAAACTTGCGACGGAGAAGCAGCTCAAGGAAACCACCGAGCAAGAGCGGGCGAAAGCGGCTGAGTTGCAACAGAAGGTGAGCACCATCTTGACGACGGTGAACGCGGTCGCGACCGGCGACTTCACCCAACTGGTGCCCGACCTGGGCACCGACGTAGTCGGTCAGATGTCCGGTGCGCTGAACAAGGCCATCGGTTCGGTTCGTACCGCGTTGGAAGGTGTCCGCGAGGTGTCCGAACAACTGGCCGACGCGTCCGGTCAACTGGCCGCGGCCAGCGAGGAAATCTCGACCGGGGCACAGGAGCAAGCGTCGAGCCTTGAGGAGACAGCGAGTACCTTGGAGGAGATCACCTCAACCGTGAAGCAAAACTCCGACAGCGCGCAACAAGCCCGGCAACTCGCAAGCGGGTCGAAGGAGGTCGCCGAGAAGGGTGGCCAGGTGGTCGGCCTGGCGGTCGAGGCGATGGGCGAGATCAACGCGTCGTCCAAGAAGATCGCGGAAATCATCACCGCGATCGACGAGATCGCGTTCCAGACCAACCTCCTGGCGTTGAACGCAGCGGTGGAGGCGGCACGGGCCGGGGAACAGGGACGCGGGTTCGCGGTGGTCGCCGCGGAGGTGCGCAACTTGGCTCAGCGGTCGGCAACCGCGGCGAAAGAGATCAAGTCGCTCATCAACGACTCGGTGAAGAAGGTGGACGCAGGCACCGATTTGGTGAACCGGTCCGGGTCCACCCTGAACGAGATCGTGACCTCGGTGAAGCGCGTCACCGACATTATCACCGAGATTGCAGCAGCCAGCCGCGAGCAGTCCACCGGCATCGACCAGGTGAACAAGGCAGTCACGCAGATGGACTCGGTCACGCAGCGGAACGCAACACAGACGGAGGAAATGTCCGCGACCGCCCAGACGCTGACCGATCAGGCCGCGCAACTCCGCGATCTCGTGAGCCGGTTCAAGTTGGGGCAAACCGATGGTGGGCGTCCGGCCGCCCGGGTCGCCCCCAAGCCCACACGTGGTAAGGCGCCACCCCCTCCGACGAAACCCAGGGGCGCGGTCGCTCGTGCGTTGAAAAACGGCCACGCGAAGGGGCCAGCCCACGAACTCGACCGCCTCGGGGAGGACGACGGGTTCACCGAGTTCTAGAGCGCTTCCCGGCCGCTCGCGGTGTTCCTTCAAGTGGGCACCGCGAGTGACGAGACACGAAGGTAAACGATCGCATTGCCCGATTCGACGAGTGAGTACGAACTGTGATTGCATCGCACGACACCGACGACACCGACGGCACCGTACTCGCGAGCGGGTTCACGATCAACGACGAGGATTTCGAGGCGATCCGCCGATTCCTCCACGAGGAATCGGGCATCGCCCTGAGCAACTCAAAGCGCGACATGGTCTGTGCCCGACTCGGGAAGCGCCTGCGCCATTTCGGGCTGCGCTCATTCGGCGAGTACCTCAAGAAGGTTCGCGAGGGTGACCCCCGCACCGAGCGTCAGGAGTTCATCAACTGCCTGACGACCAACAAGACCGATTTCTTCCGCGAATCACACCACTTCGATTTCCTCCGCGACACGGTGATCCCGCAAATGCGCGCAGCGGGGAACAAGCGGTTGCGAATCTGGTGCGCGGGGTCTTCGACCGGGGAGGAGCCGTACACGCTGGCAATGACTGTGCGCGAGGCCTGCCCGGTCGCCGACAAGTGGGACGTGCGTATCCTCGCGTCGGACATCGACACCACCGTGCTCGCGACCGCGGAGCGCGGAGTGTACGACGCGGACCGGACCGGCGACGTGCCTCCGGCGCTTCTGCGCAAGTATTTCCTGCGCGGCGTCGGCGCGAGCGCTGGGAAGGTCTCCGTGCGGCCCGAACTGCGAAACCTGCTCACGTTTCGCCGGATCAACTTGATCGAGGAGCCGTGGCCGGTTCGCGCCAAGTTCGACGTTATCTTCTGCCGGAATGTCGTGATCTATTTCGACCGCGAAACCCAGCACCGGCTGCTGTCGCGGTTCGCCGCCCAGCTCACTCCCAACGGTTACCTGTTCCTCGGTCACTCCGAGAACATCCACTGGACGGCGAACACGTTCGCTCCCCTCGGCGCCACTGTGTATCGGATGCGTAGCGCGACCGCCCCGCCAGCCCAATCGATCGCACGCCCCGCGCCCAACGTGCCGGCGCCCGCTGCACTCCGGCCGCGAGCGGAAGGGGTGCACAACGTCATCATCGGCGACGTGAAGGCCACACGTGGTCCGGCCGTCATCAAGACGCTGCTCGGGTCGTGCGTCGCGGCGTGCCTGTACGACCCGGAAACTGGCACCGGCGGGATGAACCACTTCTCGCTGCCGGGCGTGTCGGATGAAGGGACCAGCACCCGCTACGGCGCTCACGCAATGGAACTGCTGATCACCGCAATCATGAAAAAGGGCGGTGATCGGAGCCGGTTCCGCGCGAAGGTGTTCGGAGGCGGGAAGGTGCTGGACATGTCTGCCGCGCACATGGACGTCGGCGTGCGGAACGCCGAGTTCGTACTCAAGTACCTGGAAACCGAAGGTATCCCGGTGGTCGCGCAAGACCTTGGCGGCACTCGCGGGCGCCTCGTCCGGTTCCGCCCGCACACCGGGCAAGCACAGGCAAAGCAGCTCGCCGAGCGTGAAGTGTCACAGTTGGTCGAGCGCGAGGAGCAGTTCACCCGCGATCTGAACACACGCGTCGAAACCCCGCCGGACGACGGCATCACTCTCTTTTAAGGCCTTGCCGTGGCTAAGGCAAAAGTGCTGGTGATCGATGACTCGGCTCTAATGCGGCAACTGCTCACCGACATCCTGCGGACCGACCCCGGACTCGAAGTGGTGGGATCGGCGGCGGATCCATACGCGGCGTGGGACAAGATCAAGCGGACCGGGCCCGACGTGCTGACGCTCGACGTTGAGATGCCGCGGATGGATGGGCTGACGTTCCTGGAGCGGCTGATGGGCAACCGACCCATGCCGGTTGTGATGGTGTCGTCGCTCACCGAGCGAAATTGCGATACCACCTTCCGCGCACTTGAGTTAGGCGCGGTGGATTTCGTCACCAAGCCGAAACTCGACATGACAACTGGGACAATCGCGATCGCCAGCGAACTGGTCGCGAAGGTGAAGGCCGCGAGCCAGGCGCGGGTGCGACCCGGTACCGTTCGCTCGCCCACGACGAAGACCGCGACTCCCCGATCGCCCGCGGCGGGGTTCCGAACGACGCACAAGGTAATTGCCATCGGCGCCTCGACGGGTGGGTGCGAGGCCATCGCCACCGTTCTCAGCGCGCTACCCGCGGATTCGCCGGGCGTGGTGTCGGTAATCCACATGCCCGAGGGTTTCACCACGTCCTTCGCGTCGCGGCTCGACAAGTGTTGTGCGGTCCGCGTGTCGGAAGCAAAAGACGGGGACCGTGTCGTGCCAGGGCACGCGCTCATTGCGCCGGGGAACTTTCACCTGGAGGTGGCGCGAAGCGGCGCGATGGCGGTCGTTCGGGTGCGACCTGGAGACCCGGTGAACCGGCACCGCCCGTCGGTGGACATACTGTTCAACTCGTGCGCTCGCGAACTCGGGCCGAACGCAGTCGGTGCGATTTTGACTGGAATGGGAGACGACGGCGCGCGGGGGTTACTCGCGATGCGCCGCGCTGGGGCGCGGACGTTCGCACAGGACGAGGCCACGTGTGTTGTCTTCGGGATGCCCAGAGAAGCGATCGCACTGGGCGCCGCCGACGAGGTGCTTGCGCTTGACCGGATCGCGAATCAATTGCTCCGTCACGCGGCGATGAACAGTTGAGGACCGCGTGCCGCGGAACTTGAAGCACGCGGAGGTCCAGGGCAAATTTCCGGGACGCCGTTCGACCATTTACGGAGGGTTCCAGGCGCGTCTACACGCTGGAGCCGCGTACTGAATTTCCGTCCACGCAACGAGGAGAAGCTCATGGTGACCGTGCGGGCATTGGTGATCGACGATTCCCGCGTCATGCGGAACATGGTGATGAACGCGTTGAAACAGTCGCGACTGGCCACGTTC
Organism: Planctomycetia bacterium; assembly: GCA_005772955.1. Classification (GTDB taxonomy): domain Bacteria; phylum Planctomycetota; class Planctomycetia; order Gemmatales; family Gemmataceae; genus Gemmata. The sequence goes on along the minus strand of SXID01000064.1, from coordinate 4,939 downwards.
GAGTTCACGGAGGCTGTGGACGGGGCCGACGCGCTGACCAAGTTTGACCCGGCGACCGTAGACATATGCTTCGTTGACTGGAACATGCCGAACGTGACAGGCGTGGAGTTCGTCAAGAAGGCTCGCTCTGGTGGCACCGCGTTCCACATCCCGATGGTCATGGTGACCAGCGAGCAGACGATGGCGAAGATCGAGGAGGCACTCTCTCAAGCGGGGGCCGACTCGTACATCTGCAAACCGTTCACGCCCGAAGACATGCGCGTCAAGCTTGAAAAACTGGTCAACAAAGTGCTCACGGCGAAGGCGCCCCCAGAGGAAAAGGGCGGGTTCTTCTCGGGCCTGTTCAACTGACCCTCGCGCATGTCACGACCTTTCAAGGCCCCACCCGGAGATCATTTCATGGCCGAAGTCCTCACTTCCGCAGACACGTTCCCGCCCGTCATCAGCAACGCCGTGCGGGACGCGGCGCTCAATTTCTTCAAGTCATCGTGCGGTCTGAAGTACGTGGAAAACCCGCCAGACAGCGCGGAGACCTGGTGCTCGGCGATCATGAGTACGATCTCCTTTGTGGGTGACCCGCCGTGGACATTCGCACTCGTCCTGCCCGATGACGCCGCAGTGATGGTCGCGCACACGTTCGCCGGGTTCGATATCCCGTTTGACAGCCCTGACATGGGTGACGTACTTGGCGAGGTGGTCAACGTACTCTCCGGTGAAATCGTCGCGCGACTGGACGCGAAGGGGATCAAGTTGCAAATGTCCCTGCCCACGGTGATACGTGGGCACAACGTGTGCCTCCACGTGCCGTCCAGCGTCTCGACCACGCAACTGATGTTCTCGGGACCGAAGGGGACGTGTTGGTTCAAACTCGTCAAGGCCCGTGGCCATCGCCTGCAAGAACCTGGTCCATGAGCGAGGTTGTCCACACGGCGGCGTACAACCTCGCTCCAGAAGAAACCTACCCGTGCTGGATCTGCGATGAGTGAAGCAGCCTTTGCCCCGTCGCCGCCGTCGGCCGAAGCGCTGGCCAATTGGGCCGCGGCCGAGGCGGAGGCCGAGCGCGAACTCGCCGAGCAGGATGCGGCCCGTGATGCCGCGGAGGAGGCCCTGCGCGTGTCGGGCAAGCCGCCCGCGCAGCTCATCGCCGCAGTTGCCCCGCAGCGCGCGCCGGTTCGTGCCTCCGCGCGCGTGCCCTTCTACACTGCGGTCCTGTTCGCGTGCGCGGGTTGGGGGGCCGTTGGCAGTATCGCGATTATCTCCGCGCGCCGGTCGGCAGTTCCGCCTCCCGAAAACGCTCCCGTGGCCGGATCGTCCCCCGCTCCCACGGCGCGCATCGACGCGCCGATTCGGGCCGGGCGCTTCGCAGACGGACTGCGCGAGTGTCTCGACACGCCGAAACGCTCACCCGGGGTGCCGGCCCCCGCACTCGCTTTCCGCGAGGGGCTGTGTCTCGAAGGGTTGGGGAACTGGAGTGAGGCCGCCAACGCCTACCGCAACGCCGAGGCGGATCCGAACATGGCCGGCTGGGCACGGGCGGTGCTCGGCCAGACCCGCTGCGCTCTCGCGCTCGACCGGTACCTCCTGGCCAGAACGCTCGCGAACCGCGTGTTGCTCCGCTCGGGCCATCCTGACTGTCGGGGGCTGCCGGTGTGCGAGGAGGCACTGCCCCTGCGCGCGCGAACCGCGCGCCTGGCATTGGGAGCCACTTCGGCCCGCGACACGCTCGATGAGAGGACGGTGGCTGTGCGACTGAGTGTGAGCCGTTACCTCGACTGGGTGCCGGCAGAACACAAACCGACTGCCTCGTCCCCCGCAGCAACCCAGGACGTCTTGGAGGTTCACCGCACGCTCAATTCGCCGGGCGAGCTTCGCATCACGGCGCACCTCACGGCACGGTCGGCGATCGAGGTTCTTCATTTGATCGGGGCGACCGCGGGTTGGAAGGTGCAAGCCGGCGAAGCGATCGTCACACGGTTAACGTTCCCGATCGGACCGCTGGACGTCGATCATCTCCCGCTTCCCGAGTTGCTGTGCGTGTTGACCGAAGGCGCGGGAGTCGCCTGGGTGATCCAGACCGACACACTTCTCCTGACGCCCATTACCCCACAAGAAAAGCCGCGGTAACCGCCTCAAACCATGCGGCGGAAGCCCCGGAAAACAAGGTGATTGATGAGCAGCGCGAAGGGTCGGTGACGGAAGAGGAAAGTACGCCCGGTGGGACTCGAACCCACACGCTTCCGCTTAGAAGGCACACCGAAAAGACCCCGGAAAACGCTCCGAACGACTACGTTTTCCAGTGTTTGGAGCTTACTCTCCCGTCGTGCATGGGTCAACATTCGTTGCGTGAAAACGCTTGGATATGTGGAGGTTCCACGGCGTTTCGTGGAATACCGTGGAATGAAATTGGAGCCGCTTCCGCGCATTTCGGTTAGCGTCGGTACATCAGACCCCGAGCAGGGCGCGGCGCATGGCCCGCACGTCGGGGAAGCGGGCCGCCGGGTCGCGGGCCAGGGCGCGGCGGATCGCCGGCCCGAACGGGTCCGGCACCGGCGGCGCGCCCGGCCTCAGCGGGGTCGGGTCCGCGGTCAGGATCTGGCCCAGTGTCGCGCCGACGGTCTTGCCCGGGTCGTACACCCCGCGCCCGGTGAGCAGGTAGAACAATGTGGCCCCGGCCGCGTACTGGTCGGCCGCGGGCTTCACCCGCTTGAAGTCGGTCACCTGCTCCGGCGGCATGTACGCCGGCGTCCCGCCCGCCGTCCCGTCCGTGGTCAGCCCGCTCATGCCGCTCGCCTCGTACGCCCGCGCCAGCCCGAAGTCCGCGACCTTCAGCACGTCGCCGCCCACCCCTTCGACCACGAGCAGGTTCGCGGGCTTCACGTCCCGGTGGACGAACCCGCCCTCGTGCGCGTGGCCCAGCGCGTCCAGCAACTGCCCGGCCCAGTGCAGCGCCCGCGCCGGGGCGAGCGGGCCGTCGCGGGCGATCACTGCGGACGCTGTCATGCCGGGGACGAACTCCATGACCACGTACAGCAGCGCCCCGACCGCACCGCCCGCGCGGTGCCCGACGATGTTCGGGTGCTCCAGTCGGCCCAAGATGTCGGCCTCGCGGCAGAACCGGCCGACCGCGGCCGGGGTCGGCGCGACGGCCGGGAGGATGGTCTTGACTGCGACCGTCTCGCCGTCGGCCTCGCGGACCGCGCGGTACACCACGCCCATCGCCCCGCGCCCGAGTTCGGCCCCGATCCGGTAGCCGGGGATTAGCGGCGGGCCGTCGGCGAAGCACTGGAACGGCCCCGAGCCGGAGCCGATCTGGGTGGTCGTGCTGTCGTCCGCGGTGGCCGGGACGCGGACGCGGAACGTGGTGCCCCCGACCGCCACCTCGTCGGCCGCGGTGACGAGCGCTTGCTCGATCCGGCTGCCGTTGACGAACACCCCGCCGCGGCTGCCGAGGTCGGTCACGCGGACAGTCCCAGCGGCCGGTTCGAGGACGCAGTGGACGCGGGAGAGGCGGGCGTCATCGGGGAGGGTGACGTGCAGGCCCGGTTGCCGGCCGACGGTGAAGGCGCCGTGCCCGGTGAGTTCGAACGACTGCCCCGCGTGCGGGCCGCCGCTCACATCCAGAACAAGGGCTGGACCGGGAGTGATTACGTCCGACAAGGGAGGACCTCGCTGAGCGGGCTGAGCGGGGTCAACCCGCGTGAGAGGACACGGCCGGTGCGCCGCGACGGCGGTGTCAGCGGTTCACCGGGCGCGGGGGCGGCGCGAGGTCCGGGGGGGCCCGACGGGGCGCAGGCAACTCGACGGCACGACAACCGGTTGGGTCTTTCCCGGCGGCACCCACGAGAACCGGTGCGCCGCCCAGCCGCTGTCCTCGAAGTACTCGATTCTGATCCGGTGGGGCCGGTCCGACAACTCGACCTCGCACCTGTGGGTTTCCCGCCGGGGGGACTTCCAGGCGTCGATAACGAGCTTGTCATCGAGCCACACCCGCACCCCGTCGTCAGCGAAGAAGGCGAGCCCGTAACGGCCGGGAGCCGGAGCGCGGAGTTGGCCGGTCCACCGGACAGAGAACTTGTCAACCGGAACCTTGGGGTCAGGACTCGACGCCTGCCCGTCCCAGTTGATCTCCCGGTCGATGCGGGTCGTCAGTAGCCGCTCGAAATTCGTCCCCTGGTAGAACTCGGCCCGCAAGCCGGGGGTGTCGGCATCCCGATCCACCGGTGGAACTTTTGGGGCGAGCGGGTTGAGGACCACGGCGGTGAGGAAGTGAATCTGGGCGCGGTCGAAGTCCCCGGCCTCGAACGCGAGCACCCCACGGGCGCGGTGCTCGAACGAGCGCTGCATGGCGGCGGCGAACGGGTCGTCCTTGGCGAGCCGAGCGGCTTCCTCGGCGTGCAGGTCGGGCCGCGGGCGGGTGAGGTACCGGCGGTCGGCAACCTCCTCGGCGTCGGGGGCGGTCGGAACGATCCGGACGGTGTCAATCCCAATGACATGGAGCAGCGACCGGCCGTCCGGGCTGAGCGTCGAACGGAAGTGGACGCCGAGTGGGGTTGAACCGATGATCTCCTTCCCCGTGTGCGCGTCCCACACTTGCGTCGTCCCGTCCTCTCCCGAGGTCACCACCCGCGACCCGTCCGGACTGAACGACGCCGACCACACGGTGCCCGCGTGCCCCCGGAGTTCCGCCACCGCGGCCCCGGTCTTGGCGTCCCACACCCGGGCCGTCCCGTCCTCGCCCGCGGTCGCCACCCGCGTCCCGTCCGGCGAGAACGACGCCGAGCGCACGGGGCTCAGGTGACTGAAGTGGACCCCATGATCTGTACCAAAATCGGGCGCACCGCGAAGTGGGTTTGCCCTTGAGCTTTCGCTCGCGTTTCTTACTTCTCCAAAGGTCTTCGGCTTTTCTCGTGATGCACTTGCGCGGGCGTTCGATATTCCA